>JAFDYC010000110.1 GCA_018267625.1 Bacteroidota bacterium | reverse complement strand
CATCTCATACAGGGTAAACACCGACTTGCCCTGCTGATGATATTGAATTTGCAGCCTTGAAAATAATTGATTGGAATCATTTGGTCATTTTAGGATGCCGCAAATACTCCAGCTTGAAGACGTGAACCTCAATATGCTGAAATACGTTGAAAAAAGGAGTACGTGATTCCCCTCAGGTCACCGAGCGGAATACCGTCCAGCGCAGCAGCATTTCTAATGCCAGGCAGGCAGCGGCCAAGAGTGCCAGTGGGAAAAACAGCTCGGCATAGTGTTTAAAGGAGCTGACCTCCACCTTCGTCTTTTCCATCTTATCAATGCTCTGGTAGATGTTGCGCAGCGAGCTATTGTTGGTAGCGCGGAAATACAAGCCTCCGGTACCGGTAGCAATCTTGCGGAGCAGAGCATCATCCACATCCACGGGCATCATGGTCATCACGGTGCGGCCATCGGGCGTCTGCGCCGGATAGGGCGCCTGGCCAGAGTTGCTGCCCACCCCAATGGTATAGACCCGCACTTTGTAAGCCTTGGCTATTTCCAAAGCCAGTTCGGGGCCAATGCGTCCGGTATTGTTCACACCATCCGTAAGCAGGATGACCACCTTGCTTTTGCCTTTGGTGTGGCGCAGCCGGTCCACTGCAGTAGCCAGGCCATCGCCAATGGCGGTGCCATCCACCAACATGCCGCTGCGCACCGCCTGCAACTGCTCCAGCAACACCCGATGGTCAATCGTGACCGGACATTGAGTGAAACTTTCTCCCGAAAAAATCACCAGCCCAATGCGGTCGCCAACACGATCATTGATAAACTCGGACGCTACCTTTTTGGCTGCTTCAATACGGTTGGGCTTGAGGTCTTCAGCCAGCATCGAACCCGACACGTCTATTGCCAGCACGATGTCAATGCCTTCGCTGTCCACATTCTCCGAAATAGAAGAACTCTGAGGGCGGGCAAGTGCCACGATGAGTGCAGCCAGAGCAATGACGCGCAGTACGCTCATCACCGGGCGAAACCGGGCCCGCAAGGAGGGACGGATATGCGACAGTCCACTCGTGGTCGTCAGCCGGAGAGCCGGTGCATTGCGGTTCCGGAAACGCCATTGCCAAAAAAGCAAAATGGGTATGATCAGCATCAGGGCAAAAGCCCAGGGCTGTGCAAACTGCAAGTGTTTCCAATCCAGAAATGCCTCGATGTATTGCTTCATGAGTTTTGTCCGGAAGGTTGTGGGTTTGAGCCTGGCTGTGAAAGAGTGGAATCCGGTTGGGCTTTAGGGATGCTGGCCAGTATCAGGTCTTTGGTGTCTTGCATAGCGGCTACATGTTCTGCCGCAGTGGGTTGTGCGCGGGCAAACTTGGCCATGTCGGCGGTGGCGAGGATACCGTGCAGGCGCTGGACTTGCAGGCAAAGCTCCGGATGCTTACCGGCAGCGGCAGTCAGTTCATCCGTAGTGCGCTCCAGTGCCGGAATATTGAACCGGGCTTCCACATAATTGCGCAGGATATCCGTCAGGCAGATGTAGTATTCCTTCACCTCGCCTCGCTGCCAAAGGCCTTCCGTTTCCAGATTGGCCAGCAGGCGTAAAGCCTTTTCATGAATCGGCTCCGGTGGCGGTGGCGGGATAATGACTTGTGGTTTCTTACGTGTCTTGCGCCAGATAATAAAGCCTATCAAAGCAAGGAGCAAGACGGCCCCTGCAAGGATCCAGCCGATATAATCGCGCCAGTTCAGCGTCACATGCATGATGCCCTTCAGGCCTTTGAAGGCTTGGGTAGTATCTACAGGAACCGTGCGCACCTGAAGCAGCAGGCTGTCGGTCTGAATGAAAAATGGATTGCCGGAAACGGGCAGTACCTGGATATGAAATGCCGGGATGAAAGCATCCAACGAGTCCCAGCCACTGACTAAAAACCGCTGCGAATAGACGACCAGGGAGCCTTTTCGGGAGGTGTCAATCTTATCCTTCCGGATGACTTCCAGCTTTCCGAAAGAGTCCGGAATCTGCGGCCATTGAATATGGCTTTTTGCTGGGTCACATTGTGCAGAAAGGAATACCCGGGCCTGATCGCCGACGAGCAATTTTGAATCATTCGTACGCAAGGAAGCCGAAACATCCACATGGTTCTGTGCCTGTGTCGCTACCGGGCCCAGCAGCTGAACCCATAAAAAAATCAGTAGTCGGAAACGGCTCATCGGGCTCTGAAAAAGGTGTCAAGGGTTTTCACGTAATCATCATCGCTGCGCAGGCTCAGCAGGCTGGCTCCTGCCTTACGAAAGGCCTGCACGCCATACTCACGCATGCCTTCAAAGGCGCGGCGATATTCTACGCGCAGGTGTTTGTCCGAGGTGTCAATCCAGCGGCGCTCACCGGTTTCCGCATCGGCCACCTGCACCAGCCCCAGCTTGGGCAATTCCCGGTCGGCCTGGTCATAGACTTGGATGCCGACGACATCATGCCTGCGGGCAGCAAGCACTAAAGCCTGTTCATAAGGGGCCGAAACGAGGTCGGAAAGGATAAAGGTGATGCTGCGCTTTTTGAGCACATTGTTCAAATATTCGAGGGCCAGGGCCAGGCGGGTGCTGCCGGAGAATTCATCTACAGGGTTCCGCTGGGGCAAGTCGGGCTCAAGGGCAATTAATTGCCGGATGATGCGCAGGATATGGCTGCGTCCTTTTTTGGGCGGGATGAAATGCTCCATCTTATCCGAGAAAAAGATGGCTCCCACTTTATCGTTGTTGGTAGAAGCAGAGAACGACAATACAGCGCCTATTTCCGTAATCGTATCGCGCTTGCTGCGGCTCGAAGTGCCAAATAAAGAAGAGCGGCTAATGTCCACGAGCAGCATAACGGTAAGCTCTCTTTCTTCTTCGAATACTTTGACGTGGGGCGTATTGGAACGAGCCGTTACGTTCCAGTCAATATTGCGGACATCATCGCCCACAGCATACTCGCGCACCTCGCTGAACGACATGCCGCGGCCTTTAAAAGCCGTGTGGTATTCGCCGGCGAAGATGTGGTTACTGAGGCCTTTGGTCTTGATTTCAATCCGGCGGACACGAGCAAGAATTTCGGCGGTAGTCACAGCAGTTGTGGCAAAGGGTTCAGGAAAATTTCTTTTTTGAAAAGGGGCCATAGCCTTGCCGGAATGAAGAAATCAAAGGCTTCCGGCGCAGGCAGGACCCCGGCAAATGTAGCCGCCGGCAGTATGGAGCACGCTTAAATTTTTCTGAAAAGAGAGCTTGCCTGTAGCTTTACAAAAACAAAGTTTATGATGCGCAATATTTCTTTCGGCTTGCTGGCAGCCGCGCTGCTGGCGGTTTCCTGCAATAATGGCAACACCCATTCTGTGGCGGCAAAAAGTGATTCGGGCACACATGCAGTTGCCATCACACTGAATGATTTTCCCAGCTCGCCGGAATTTGCAGATGCAAGCCTTGGGATTGCCGGCATGAAGGCCATCAAACAAGGAGCAGACTCTGTGAAGCTGAGCGTGGCCTTTGATGTAAAAAACTATGAGCTGAAGGCGCAAACCAGCGATGCAGCGGGGAAGCAGTGCAGCAATTCAGCAGAAGGGCAACACATCCATTTCATCTTAGACAACAAACCCTATGTGGCGCTGTATGAGCCGAAGTATGAGTTGGTCTTACCGGTGAACAGTGAGCATTATCTGCTCTGTTTTTTGTCGCGCTCTTATCACGAAAGCCTGAAGACGAAGAAGGCGGCGGTACTGGCTCATTTCCGGATTGATGCTTCGGGTAAGCTGGAGAAGCTGGCGGATTCTAAGAGCCCAATGCTCTTCTACAGTCGTCCAAAAGGGAACTATCTGGGTAAGGATACTTCGAAGGTGATGTTGGATTTTTATCCCACGCTGGCTACGCTGGGTGCGGATTACAAAGTGAAGGCAGACATCAGCAACAGCAGCAACGGGCGCACGGCATCGTTTACGCTGGACCAATGGGCGCCTAAGTTTATCGAAGGGCTGGGCACGGGCGATTGCAGTGTGACGCTGACACTGCTGGATAAAAACGGAACCCCCGTGCCGGGTGAAAACACGAGTGTCACCCGAAAGTTTAAGCTGGCTGCCAGCGAGCCAATGCCTTGATGCGTCCGGGATAATTGTCTTTTGAAAGAACGGGCTTCTGAAGGCTTGAAGACGTTGATTTGCTCCGGGAATCTTTCCGGTTAAGTCTGGTTTTACGTGAAAAGCCCAATAGACTGACGAACCCTGAAACGTGCGACGCAACGGATGATCGGGAACGAGATACAGCCGACGAACAAAAGAAAATTCTCTCCCTGAATTGTAGCTTTCCGAATCACATCTATTACCAAACCTGAATCGAACATTGAATCGAGTAGTCATTACCGGAATGGGTATTTACTCTTCGCTGGGCATTGGCCGGGAAGAGGTGAAACAATCTTTACATGCGGGGCGTTCGGGCATTATGCTGGATCCAGCACGTAAGGCTTTTGGCTATCGTTCGGGTCTTACGGGCTATGTGCCTCGGCCACAGCTCAAAGGCCTGCTCGACCGTCGGGCACGGATGATGATGCCTGAACATGCGGAGTATGCCTACGTGGCTACGTGTGAAGCGATGAAGCAGGCTGGCATTGATGAAGACTGGCTGACCCGGGAGGAAGCAGGCATCATTTACGGCAACGACAGTTGTGCGCAGCCCGTAATTGAAGGCATGGATTTGATTCGCGAAAAGAAGGATACGATGCTGGTAGGCTCGGGTTCAGTGTTTCAAGTGCTGAACAGTACCGTGACGATGAACCTGGCAACCATCTTCCGGCTACGGGGGATCAATTTTTCGATTTCGGCAGCCTGCGCATCGGGCTCCCATGCGATTGGGCTGGGGTATCTGTTCATTCGCCAGGGATTACAGGAGCGTGTGTTTTGCGGGGGTGCGCAGGAGCTGAATATCTATTCGATGCCCAACTTCGATGCGCTCGGAACCTTTTCTACCCGCGAACATGCGCCGGCAGCAGCTTCGCGCCCTTTTGACCGGGACCGGGACGGATTAGTGCCTGGTGGTGGCGCAGCCACGGTGATTTTAGAAAGCCTGGAAAGCGCACAGGCCCGGGGTGCAAACATCCTCGCAGAAGTGCTGGGCTATGGTTTTTCTTCCAACGGACAACACATATCGAACCCCAGTTCAGAAGGGCAGATTCGCAGTATTTACCGGGCACTGAATGATGCAGGTATTGCAGCTCAGGACATTGAATACATTAATGCACACGCCACATCTACTCCGGCAGGCGACCTCTCGGAGGCAGAAGCCATTTTTGAAGTTTTTGGTGGGAAAACCCCGGTGAGCTCTACCAAGAGCATGACCGGTCATGAATGTTGGATGGCCGGGGCGAGTGAGGTGGTCTATTCCATGCTGATGATGGAAGGCGGCTTTATGGCACCGAATATCAACTTTGAAAACCCGGATGAACACAGTGCGAAAATCAGGGTGCTGGCAGAGCGGCTGGATCAGGGCTTTGACACCTTTCTGAGTAATTCATTCGGCTTTGGCGGAACCAACTCTTCACTGGTACTGCAGCGCTGGAAGGGATGATTCAGGATTCCTCTTCGCGATAAGGTTTGTCTTTCCAATACCACCATTGCAGTTTTTCAGGCTCATGCTGCTGCTCGGTGGCAAAATAGACGGCACAACGAAACGTGTACAGCATACAAGGGTCGTGGCGCTGGCCGGTCCGCTCATTAAGGAGTTCATATAATGCCCTCGGGTTCCGGCCACGCAAATCTTCTACCCTCCGGATGCCCATCAGGAACAAGTCCTGCGCACAAGCCTTTCCGATGCCGGGTATCACCTGTAGGGCTTTTAAAATGGCGGTCTGATTCATAGCCTGAAAAGGGCTGGGCAATGTAAGCAACAAGAAGGCTCCAGAATAGTTTCAACTTTGAAGCATGAAAAAGAACATAGCCCTGCTATCTGCTGCTGTATTTTTTTCCGCCTGCGGTGCTCCCGGCTCCCATAGTGCTGCACAAACAGACGACAGCCCAAACCATAAAATCAGCACTCAAGTCCTGAACTATGAATCGGGCGGGCAGCGCTGCCAATCCTTTGCAGCCTTCGACAGCAGTTGGAAGGAACCGCACCCCGTAGTGTTGGTGCTGCCCGAATGGTGGGGACTCAATGATTACCCCCGTAGCCGGGCAAGGCAGTTGGCGGGTCAGGGATATTTTGCCCTGGCGGTGGACCTGTATGGTGCCGGCAAAACCACCGAAAACCCGGAAGAAGCAGGACGCTTAGCCAAACCATTTTACGGGGACACGGCATTGGTGAAACAACGGCTTCTGGCGGCCTTGCAGGCATTACGCACATTGCCGCAGGCTGACGCAAATCAGGTAGGCATCGTTGGGTATTGCTTTGGCGGAAGTATGGGCTTACTGGCGGCGAAAATGCAGCTACCCGTTCGCGGAGTGGTGAGCATTCATGGCGGATTGAAGGGTACGGCCGGGCCTACGAACATCCCTATTCTGGTTTGCCAGGGCGGAGCCGATCAGTTTGTTGGCCCTGCGGATGTATCGGCATGGCGCAAGACAATGGACTCTCTGGGTGTGGCTTATACGTTCAACACCTATCCGGGGGCTACACATGCTTTCAGCAATCCCGCATCCACCGAAACAGGCAAACGTTTACACCTGCCCATCGAATACAATGCTGCTGCAGACCGCGCCAGTTGGCAGGCGATGCTCACCTTTTTTAAGCAACACTTGCGCTAACGGCCATTAGGAATTTGAGTCGTCGTGTTTCTTCCGGATGATATAACCAGGCCGGGCCTTTACTTCTTCATAGATGCGGTAGATGTATTCTGCCAGCACCCCGAGGCTAAGCAGGATAAGGCCCGAGAAAAAGGTGATGGCGATAATGAGCGAAGTCCAGCCTTGCACACTGGCGTTGAAAAAGGGGAAGCTATGCTCCATGCTCATCAACTTGATGACGAGGAATGCCAGCACCATCAGCAGAGCAATGAAGGAAAAGAAGATGCCCGTATGCGTGATGAGACGGATGGGAAAAGAAGAGGAGGAAAAGAAGAAATCTTTAGCCAGCCTCCATTTCTTTTTAAAAGTCCAGCGGCTCTTGCGGCCCTGGCTGCCCAGCGGCCGGTCATAGGCTAAGAAACAGGGTGAAAAACCCAGGCGCAGGACTTCCGAAATCGAAGAAGTGTTGATGGGATGAATCTGCCTGTTGAGGATGTCAATCACTTCACGGTCTATGAAAAAAATATCTGCCCCTCCGGGTGGGAAATTCAGGTCGCTCAGGCGATTCATCAAGCCATAAAAAAGGCCTGAGAAGAATTTGCTCAAAGCGGGATCATTCCGGTTGGCGCGGTGCGGAATAATAATTTTTTCACCGCTTTCCCAGAGTCGGTACATACGCACCAGGGTTTCGTAGGGCTGCTGTTCGTCATCAGGGATGGGCACGGCACAGGCTCCCTGGCATACCGACAAGCCGGCAAATATGGAATAGTGGCTGGTGAAATTCCGGCTGAGCCGATAGGCCCGCACATTGCTCTTGTTCCGTTCCAGTTCAAGTGCTGTTTCGTAGGAATTGTCTTTGGAGCCATCATCCATCACCACCAATTCAAAAGGGATTCCGGCAGCGCCCAGAGTCTCTGTCAGCTTTTGGTAACAGACAGGGATTCGCTCCTGACTGTAGTAGGAAAGCAAAATGACAGAAAGGAGTTTGTCGGGCATAGGGCTAACGGAATTGATTGATTGCTTCTGCCACCTGAAGGGCTTCTGCTTCGGTCATGATGTTGGAAATGGGCAGGCTGAGCACTTCGGCATGGATGGCATCCGTTAGTGGTAGTTTCATCTTGGCCAGTTCGTGATATGCTTCCTGATGCGTGGGTGAAACCGGGTAGTGAATCATGGTCTGAATACCCTGCTCCAGAAGAAAATCAGCGAGGCGTTGCCTTTCTTTCGTTCGTAGCACATACAGGTGCCAGACATGCCGGGCAGGCTCTGCCGGCATTTCAGGGAGGTTCAGCCCTGGGTTATGGATGTGTTGCTGATAGAGCTGCGCAATGCGCCGGCGATGCTCATTACCTGCGTCCAGGTCGGGCAGTTTTTGTGAAAGAAAGGCAGCCTGCAACTCATCCAAACGGCTATTGTAGCCTTTGAAGAGGTTGTAGTATTTCTTATGTGAGCCATAATTGCGCAAGGCTCTTAAAGTAGTTGCCAGGGCATCATCATTGGTGGTGATAGCACCGGCATCGCCCAGGGCCCCCAGGTTTTTACCGGGATAAAAAGAGAAGCCGGCTGCATCGCCCAGAGCGCCGCAGCGTTGGCCATTCCAACTTGCACCGTGGCTTTGAGCTGCATCTTCGAGGATGAGCAAGCCATGTTTTTGCGCCAGCGACTTTAGGGCAGCCATGTCACAGAGCTGGCCATAGAGATGCACCGGAAGAATGGCTTTTGTGCGGGCAGAAATATGCCGGGCAGCTTGATCCGGGCTTATCAGGAAGGTCTTTTCATCCGGCTCCACCAGCACCGGTTTCATACCGGCACGGGAAATGGCCAGGATACTTGCGATATAAGTATTTGCAGGCACCAGCACTTCATCGCCATATTCCAGCAGACCCAGTTCGCGCCAGGCATCGAGACAGAGGATGAGCGCGTCCAGACCATTACCCACTCCGATGCAATGCTTCGTGCCGCAGAAAGCTGCAAATTCCTGCTCGAACTGTTCCAGTGCCTTGCCCATGATGAACCAACCAGAATCCAGCACGGCATCCAATGCTTCGTGCATTTGCCGGCGATAGGATTCATTGATCTGTTGTAAATCGAGAAACTTGACCATTGTTGTTGATTAAACCAGCCCCATATTGACGGCAGGATTGCCATACCATTTGGTGTTGGGTGGAACATCCTTCGTGACTACACTGCCGGCACCTATCATTGCTCCGGCACCTATTTCGATACCGCCCAGGATGGTAGCACCGGCACCAATAGAAGCTCCCTTACGAATGATGGTACGGGCAAAACGCTCCGGATACTGTTTTGAACGGGGGTAGAGGTCGTTGACAAAGGTGGCATTGGGACCGATAAAGACATCATCTTCCAGCTCGACTCCGTCCCAGAGGTAGACACCGCTTTTCACCGTCACACGGTCGCCGATGATGACATCATTTTCGATGAAGCAATGGCAGTTGATGTTGCAATGGCTGCCGATGCGGGCCAGAGGTAAAATGACGCTGAATTGCCACACTATAGAACCCTCGCCAATTTGCGGTGTCTGAACGTCTGCAGTAGGATGAATCTGAGGCATGGCTTGAGGGAGGAATGCTGGATGCAAGTTCGGGAGCAAAAAGGCTCAGGCTCCTTTTATGATTCCCGTTTTGAACACCTGATAGTCGCGGATATAATCTTCTGCAGAGTAGTGCATGTTACATAGGCTCAGCAGGACGGCATTATGCGAAAATCGCATGGTATGCCAAAAAGGAGGCGGCAGCAGCAGGCCTTTATCCGGGCTATTGAGTAAAAAAGTTTGTTGTTCCCCACTGCGGGATTCGGTGGTGATGTCAATAATGCCACTCACGGCCACCAGCACCTGATACAATTCATGATGAGCATGCCCGCCCCGCTCAATATTGTTTGGGGTATAGTAGGTCCAGTAAACCCGTTCTACGCCGAATGGAACCGACTTTTCCATTTCGGCAACGGTGATGAAGCCGAGGTTGGATGCACCGTGAGAAGGGAAGAATAGCAGTTGGGGCGTATCGCTCATAAGATGTATTGCTGTGTTATTCGAGGGGCTCTCGACGGACGGTTCCATCAAGAAGCCGATAGCCCTGGCCACTTTCGGGGCAAGTGGCATGGCCTTGTTCATCAAAGCGAAGGCGATGGCCATATTCGCTCATCCAGCCAATTTGCCGGGCAGGATTGCCTACTACCAGTGCATAGGCAGGAACTGAGCGGATGACGACAGCGCCCGCACCAATAAAGCAATATGCACCCAGTTCCACACCGCAAACAATGGTCGCATTGGCTCCGATGGTCGCTCCTTTCCGAACCAAAGTCTGGCGGTATTCATGTTTTCTTGGTAAGGCACTGCGCGGGTTGTACACGTTGGTAAACACCATTCCGGGGCCTAAAAACACATCGTCTTCGCAGAGAACTCCTTCGTAGATGGACACATTGTTTTGCACGCGCACATTCCTGCCAAGGACGACTTTTGGGAAGACGACACAGTTCTGCCCAATACTGCAACCTTCGCCAATGACGCAGCCGGAAATGAGGTGGCAGAAGTGCCAGATCTTCGCCCCTGCCGCAATGCGGACACCTTCGTCAACAATTGCACTGGGATGTACGTAATAGTCCATCGTCTAAAAGAAAGCCGCCGTATGGTACCGGCGGCTGGCAAATAACATCATTTCAGAGTAATCAGCACTCAGGCATCCGCTTTCTTTTTGCTGCGTTTTTTCTTTTTGAAAAAGCGGCCCAGGAAGCTTTTCGAATCCTTAGGGTCGTCTTCGTAGTATCCCTGGCCATTGCCCCCATAGCCGTAGCCATAACCGTAGCCATAACCATAGCCGTAGCCGTAGCCATAGCCATAACGCTTGTGGTGTTCAACGCCATTGAAGATGATAGCTGCGTTGTTGAGCTTACCCTCTTTCCAAATCATCTGCAACATGCGGATATGTTCTTTCACCGTTCGGCCCTGACGGGTGATGAGCAGGTTGACACCGGAGAATTGAGAGAGAATGAATGCATCACTCACCATACCCACAGGCGCCGTGTCTATCAGTACCACATCAAACATTTCCTGAAGCTCTTCAAAGAACTGGCGGTTCTTGGGCAGCAGCAGGAGTTCTGCAGGGTTGGGAGGCACCGGGCCGCAATTGGCAACAAACAGATTGTTGTGAATGCCCGAGGGCTTTATCACCTTATCTAAGCCGCACATATCCGCCAGGTAACCGCTGATACCGCCTTCACGGCTCAGATGCAGGCGTTCGGAGATCTTCGGTTTCCGCAGGTCAAATTCAAGGATGATGACCCGCTTGGCCGCTATGGCCAGCGTCAGGCCCAGGTTGATGGTGACGAAAGTCTTGCCCTCACCGCTGATGCTCGAAGTGATCATCACTACCTTTTTATGCTCTACCCCGGAAGACATAAAGTCCAGGTTAGCCCGCACGAGGCGGAACTGCTCGGCAATGCCGGTACGGATGGATTCTCCGACAACGATATCCTGGCCGGAATTGTTGTTGCTGATGCTGCCCAGCACCGGGATTTCAGTGAGGTTGGTGATGTCGCCTTCATTACCCAGTTTATTGTTGAGTAATTCACGAACTGCAAATACGGAAAGGGGCAAGGCTATGCCTGCTACCACTGCCAGCAGGTACACCATTTTGGGGATGGGGCTGATGGGGCCACCGCTGGAGTAAGGGGCCACCACAATCTTTGATTTGTTGGTTATGGAGCTGGCTGTGATTTCATTCTCGAGCTGCTGCTGATAGAGCATCAGGTAGAGGCTGTTTTTTGTCTCATAGCTGCGCTGCACGTCTTTAATTGAGCGGTCGAGTATCGGCACGGAGCTCAACTTTCCGGTATAGTCACTGGCTGTTGCGGATGCGGCCCGAAGCCGGACATCAATACTGGCAGTTACTTTATCGGCAGCATCCATAATGCGCTTGCGCACCGAGGCGAGGTTATTTTCTGCCGCTTGTCTTTCGCCACTGAGCTTAGGAAATTCCGGGCTGGAAAAATGCTCCAGTTGGCTGAGTGCATTGTTATACTCTGCCACCAAAGCCAGCAGGCTGGGGTCATCAATGGGCAGACCGGCAATACCGCTATTGGTGTTTTGGACGCTCTGACGGAGCATCCCTACCACCCTTCTTTGCGTTTCCAATTGGTCAATCTGCTGCTCAACGGCACTCTTTGCAGTCACATAGGCACCTGCCTGTGAGCCTACGTCCACCACACCATTTTGGCTTTTGATATTCGACACCTTGATGTCGGTATTTTTCAATTGCGACTCGAGGTCCTGCAGGGAATTGCGGATAAACTCCCGGGTACGTTCTGCCTTCAGCTCGGCATTGGCCAATTCATCGCGCTGGTACAGCTTCAGCATGGTGTTCTGAAAATCCACACCCCGCTCAGGTACATTGTCGGTATTGGTCAGGTCGAGCATGGAGGTACGGCCATCTGTAGGAGCCACTTTGTAGCTTGCCAGCATAGCGCCTACCATTACCGATGCAGGCTCCAGATGCACGCGAATCTCCCGGCTCAAGTAACCGGGATTTACTTTCGGCCCTTTGTGGTACACGATTTTGTAGCGTCCGAAGTGGGCATCCGTCCAAGTGTCAAAGGGCACCCGGAAGTTTTGTTTGGTTTCCTCATCGGTGACATTAAAAATGCCCTCTGAGCTTTGTTCCACTTGTAAGTCTCGTGCACCGCCTCCGGTAAAACCTGCACTGTCAAATACTAATTCAATGGGCGTCTCGGCATAAATCTCATTTTCCTTTACCCGGCCCTGAACGTAATAATGCACATTCAGGTTCAGAGAATCCACGGCACGAAGCACCAGGTCTTGCGAGCGCAACTGGAAAATTTCATTGTAGATATTGACGTCGCTCTTCTCTTTATTCGGCCCCAGAGCCTTCAGCACGTCCTGAGAAACATCATTTTTATCTTCCAGTAACAGCGTACTCCGGATGGAGTAAATGGGCGTTTCGTACCGGAGATAAAGAAAGGAACAAGCACCGGCAACAATCAGTGCCAGCACAAACCAATACCAGCCTGAAAGTACCGCAGCAAGCAGCTTCCGGAAGTCGAAGTTCGAATTGATCTGCTTCGCGATGTTGTCTTTTATCGGACTATTATCCATTCACAAGGAGTTCTGATAGGGAATAAGGAGGGGGAAGCTTAGCGTCGGTTATTGACCAATACAATCGTATATACCGACAGTGCGGTTGTGATGAAGCTGGTCACGATGGGGAGGTAGAAACGCAGGAAGGTATTCGCTTCCTGGCGGCGAATCTTCGAAGGCTCTACATATACGATATCATTCTGTTTCAGAAAATAGTAGGGGTTATTAAAGACATTCCGGCTGTTCAGATCCAAACGTGCAAACATGCGCTTATTCCCCACTTCCCGGATAACCAATACATTGTCTTTGCGCCCGGTAATAGGAATACCTCCCGCTGCCGCCAGCGCATCCACGATACTCACCTTGTGGTTGGAAACATAAATGGGGCCTTCCCGACCCACATCGCCCAACATCGTAATCCGATAATTCAGAATCCGCACTTCAATTGCAGGCTGAAACAAATAATCTTTCAGTTTTTCGGCCAGCAGATTCTTAGCCTCTCGAGTAGAAAGGCCGGCCAGCTTCAACTTTCCCACACGGGGATAATCAATATAACCAACGCTATCAACCAGGTAGGTATTACGCCCAGAACCTGTAGTCTCACCGCCTCCGCTGGCAGGATTCCCGCCACTATAAGGCAGGCCGCCATCCAAAAACACCTGACTCGTCTGTCCTTCTTTGTAAAACGTGATACTCGCCACATTGATGGCCAGAATGTCATTGGGCTGAATAGTAGCCTCATCATCCTTTTGCATCACCTGCTCCGTAGTTGCAGCCTGCTGGGGCGCATCATCCCTGAAATAAACCGTCTTTCGGACACTGCCGCAGGCACACAAAAAGAGCAGGCAGGCCAAGGGCAGGGCCTGAAAAAATGATCGAATCATAGACAATTAAAAATCGGGCAAATGTAGGACAAATGCACCCTGCCTATTGAATCAGGGAGCTATTACGCCAGCCCTCATAGGCTCCCAGCCGGGCCATGATCGCCGGCTGCTCCGTAGCCAGACGTTTCAACTGTGCCGCATGACGAACATGGTGCAGGTCCGTACCGGCAAAATCATACAGCTTATGCTCTAAATACAGGGAGGCCAATTGCTGTACTCCTTTACCATAATATCCCAGAATAGATAGCAGGTTCATCTGCAGCAGGACACCCTTCTCTTTTAGACCTGCATACTTCTGCATATCGCCTTCAAAGAGATAGCGCTCCGGATGCGCCAGAATTGGCGTGTAGCCATTCGCCTGAACCGAGAAAATAATGTCTTCAAACTGTCGTGGCCAGCCCGCCATACTCACTTCCACCAACACAAACTTTTCTGCCCCGAAACACAACAAGCCCTGGGGTAGAATACTCGTCAGAAACTCATTATCCAGAAAATACTCCGCCGCTACTCCCAGGTGCATCTCCGGCTCATGCTGCGTCAAAAAATCCCGAAGCCGATGGTAAGCTGTCGTAATCGTTTCGGTGTTGTTATTATGAATTCCCGGCAACACATGAGGCGTCGTAATGAGCCGTTGATACCCCAGGCTTTTTAAGCTGCGAATCAGCTCCAGGCTCGTCTCCAAATCCGGTGCGCCATCGTCAATACCCGCGCAGAGATGGCTGTGCATGTCGGCACCCAAAAACGAAAAATCCTCCGGTACAGGCAAATCCGGCATCCGCTCTTTTTTCTTAAACAAGGAAAACATCCCCACAAAAGTGAGCAAGTCAGGGCATGCACGCAGACGATTTTTAGAAGAGCTGAAATATTTTATGAAGCCAGCTTCCGTTCCCTGATGAAGCATCCGTTGCGACGCTCCCTTCGGCTGGATTTCAGCGTTCGGCTTTGCCCGTATTGGGAGAAGAGATTCTTAAAAGAGCGCAAAAGCCATCGCGGGCATTACTACAAGGAATGCTTTCGGCCCGAAGCAGCCAGGAGCTTGCGGTAGTAGGCGTCCATATCGGTGACGAGGCGCTGGTACGAAAATCGTTGTGCGACGAAGTCGTGGCCAAAGCGCCCAAACTGTCGGCGCAGAGCCTCGTCTTCGCTGAGCCGAAACAGCGCGTCCGAAAAGGCTTGCTGGTCGCCGGCAGCAGTCACGAAGCCGGCCATTCCATCTGTTACCACATTGGCCACGCCCCCCACAGCCGTGCTCACCACAGGGCGGGCTGCTGCCTGCGCTTCAATCAGCGACACGGGCGTGCCTTCATTGAGGGAACACAGCGCCACAATGTCGAGGCCCGCGAAGACCTCATCCATCTCTGTTTGCCAGGAAGTACAGATGGCTTGGGCGGCGCGTGGATCCTCGGGGAAGTAGGTATAGTCAATCCCAGCCTCCCGGAATTGCGCTTCCATAGTAGGGCGCATATCACCATCGCCTACAATGACGAAGCGGAGCTTGCGGTGGCTGCGGGCGGCCAATCTGGCCACAGCTCCTACAAAGAGTGCATGGTTTTTCACCGGCACAATACGTCCTACAATGCCTACGGCAATTTCATCCTCAACAATACCGAAACGCTGGCGGAATGTCTGCCGCTTGGCTTCCTGATTTTCACCAAAGCGATCCAGGTCGAAGCCCAGAGGGATGATGCTAATCTTGCCTGCCGGTGCGATGTGATAGGTGTCCGCCAGTTCGTGTTTTTGAATTTCAGAGATGGCAATGATGCCCGATGATCTACGCGCCAGGTAACGTTCAATCCGGATAAAGGCCTGCGTCTTGAAGTGGTTGAAATAGGAGTGGAAGACATGTCCATGGAAGGTGTGCACGATGACCGGCACCCCACAGGCTGCAGCGGCCAGTCTTCCGATAGCGCCACTTTTAGCGGCATGGGTATGCACTACATCCGGCTTGAATTCCCGAATAATGGCCTTCATCCGCAGATAAGCCTTACGGTCGGCAACCGGGTCAATGGCACGTTTCATTTCCTCAACCCGCAGGGGCTCGATACTGAGGCGCTCTGTGAGGTGGGTGGCATCCTGCTCGTGGTCGTCTTTGCCGCCAATCACTAATTGAGTATCCCATTCGGGTGCCATGTACTTCGTGAGGTAAGTCGCATTCAGCGCCGGCCCACCAATGATGAGGCGATTCAGGATGCGAAGGACACGAGGCATTTGGGGAAGTGCTTTGTAACGAAGCTGAAACCGGGCAATTGTTTCAGGCTTGAAAACACGCGCGAAAATAGAGCTTCCATAAGGTGAGGCCGGTATGATACCCTACTTTTGCGCCCACATTTTTAGTTAATGCAACTGACTATAATAGGGACGGGATATGTAGGTCTGGTATCGGGTACTTGCTTTGCGGAAATGGGCAACAGCGTCGTCTGTGTGGATGTAAATGCGGAAAAAGTATCCAGCCTTCGGGCAGGCAAAACACCTATTTACGAGCCGGGTCTGGAACCACTACTGGCCCGGAATATCAAAGAAAAACGTATCCGCTTCACCACCTCCCTGACAGAGGGCGTTGAGCAGGCGCAAATCATCTTCCTGGCCTTACCCACGCCTCCCGGTGCCGATGGTGCTGCCGACCTGGGCTTTGTGCTGGGTGTCGCCGATGAATTAGCAAAGCTGATTACAAGCTATACAGTTATTGTCAACAAAAGCACCGTACCCGTTGGCACAGCAGAGCGTGTGCGGGAGGTGTTGCTGGCAGGCGGCCTGGATGAGAACTTGTTTGATGTGGTTTCCAACCCTGAATTTCTTCGAGAAGGCGTAGCCGTGGAAGATTTCCTGAAACCGGACCGCGTGGTAGTAGGGACTCAGTCATCCAAGGCAAAAGAACTGATGGAAGAGCTGTATTACCCTTTTCTCCGCCAGGGCAATCCGATTTATTTCATGGATGAGCGCAGTGCAGAAATGACTAAGTATGCCGCGAATTCATACCTCGCCATGCGCATTTCGTTTATGAATGAAATAGCCAACCTGTGTGCCCGTTCCGGAGCAGATGTGGACCATGTGCGGATCGGAATAGGCTCTGATTCGCGGATCGGAAAACGCTTTTTATTTCCCGGGGTAGGCTATGGCGGCTCTTGCTTTCCGAAAGACGTGCAGGCACTGCATCGGACGGCACAAGAGTTCGATTATGACTTTCAGATTCTGGATTCCGTCATGAAAGTGAACCAATGCCAGAAGGGCATTTTGGCTGCACAAATCCGGGATTATTTTGGGAACAATCTGAGTGGAAAAACTATTGCAGTTTGGGGTTTAGCTTTTAAACCAGAAACGGATGATATCCGGGAAGCTCCTGCATTGGAACTGATCCGGGAACTGGTACAAGCCGGCGTACAGGTGCGGGCCTACGACCCTGAAGCCATGCCTCATGTGCAGCGCATTTTTGCTAATCAACAGCAAGTCTATTTTGCAAAAAGCCTGTATGATGCGCTGGAGCAGGCCGATGCATTGGCGATTGTCACCGAGTGGGCCGAGTTTCGAAATCCCAACTTTGAGCAGGTCACCCGACTGATGAAATGGCCGGCCATTTTTGACGGCAGAAATGTATATACGCTTGCGAAAATGGAACGCTTGAATTTCTACTATCAAAGTATCGGCAGACAAACCGTTCACCCTGAATTGAGGCCTGCCTTTGAACCGGATACATTTGTGCGCAGCCGGGGCTTGTGATTCTTTAATAAAAGACAAATAATAGCATTGAAACGTGTATTAATCACCGGTGCCGCCGGCTTCCTGGGTTCTCATCTCTGCGACCGCTTTCTACAGGAAGGCTATGAGGTGATTGGCATGGATAACTTATTGACGGGCAACATTAGGAACATAGAACACCTCTTCCCACGCAAGGAGTTTACGTTTTACCACCACGACGTCACCAAGTTTGTGCATGTGCCCGGGCCAATTGATTACATCCTTCATTTTGCCTCGCCTGCATCCCCGATTGATTACCTGAAAATGCCCATCCAGACTTTGAAAGTGGGCGCCTTGGGCACACACAATCTGCTGGGTCTTGCAAAGGCGAAGGACGCCCGCATATTAGTGGCATCTACTTCTGAAGTGTATGGCGATCCGCTGGTACATCCTCAAACGGAAGAATATTGGGGTAATGTGAACCCCATTGGCCCGCGTGGAGTATATGATGAGGCGAAACGCTACATGGAAGCCATCACCATGGCCTACCATAATTTTCATGGCATAGAAACCCGCATTGTGCGCATCTTCAATACCTACGGCCCACGCATGCGGCTGGACGACGGACGGGCACTGCCCACCTTTGTGAATCAGGCTTTGCATGGCGAGGATATCACCGTATTTGGAGATGGCTCGCAGACACGCTCATTCTGCTATGTGGACGACCTGGTGGAAGGCATTTACCGCCTGCTACTTTCCGACTATCACCTGCCGGTGAATATTGGCAACCCTGTGGAAATATCTCTAAAAGCGTTTGCCGAAGAGGTTCTGACATTAATGGCTGCCGATGTGAACATTGTCTATCGCCCACTGCCACAGGACGACCCCAAGCAGCGCAAGCCCGACATTAGCAAAGCCAAGGAACTATTGGGCTGGACGCCAAAGGTGGATCGGGCGGAAGGGCTGAGGCGGACGCTGGATTATTTTAAAGAAAGTCTGAAGCGTTAGCCTGTCGCGGAATGCAATTCATCACCATTTGGGACTACGTCCTATTGCCGATATACCTGCTACTGATATGGCTGGTGGGAAAGGCTGTACGCAACAAATACTACCCGGAGGGTCATGCCTGGCGCCCCTACTTCATGCCCGGCTTATGGCTGAAGGTGAGCGGCGCCTTGTTCATTGGACTGATTTATCAATACTATTATGGCTATGGCGATACCGTCGGATATTTCGAACAGGCGAAGATTATCAACAGTGCTTTTGTGGACTCACCCGTGAGGTGGTTCAAACTTGCATTTCATCTGGCCAAACCCTATGACTCGGAATACATAGACTACATCTCAAGGTTGATGTGGTACGACTCACCAGCCAATTATATCGTGAGCACCGTGACTGCCATAATTGGTGTGTTCACCTTCACGAAATATCTGTGTATTTCAGCCGTGATGGGAGCCATGACATTTACGGGTCAATGGGCGATGTTCCGAGCTTTCGCAAAGCAGTATCCCACGCTGATACGTTATGTCGCGATTAGCTGCCTGTTTATTCCAAGTGTGGCCATTTGGGGCTCGGGTATTTTTAAGGATACCATCTGCATGTTCGGCTTGGGCTGGATTACCTACGGAACCTTCCAGCTATTGATCAACCGGAAAATTTCACTCGGCAGTCTGGCGATGCTCACGCTGTCTATTTATCTGATAGGCATCACAAAGGTGTACATTCTCATCGCCTTTTTGCCTTCCGTGGCGTTGTGGGTATTCCTTCAATATTCACATCGCATCCGCTACCGTATTCTGCGATGGATGTTCCTTCCCGTGATCCTCGCGGTAGTGTCGTCCGGCTTCATGTATATCACTACCGAAAACGCCGACCTCCTTGGTGCCTATAGTATTGATCAGTTTGCTTCCCGCTCGGAAATCACAAGGGAGTATATCTATGATTCGGGTGATGACGAAAGCAGCAGCTATTCCCTCGGCGAAGTGGATCCTACCATTCAGGGGATGTTGCGCAAGTTTCCCCTGGCGGTGAATGCGACCCTGTTCCGGCCCTACCTCTGGGAAGCCAAGAAGGCGATTGTGTTTTTTAACGCCCTTGAGTCGTTCATCTTTCTGCTGCTGGCCTTGAAGCTCCTGTTCCAGGTGGGGCCAATCAATATTTGGCGGGCTATCGTCGGCGACCCAAACATCCAGTTTCTCCTCGTCTTCACACTCATCTTCGCCTTCGCGGTGGGCATTTCCACATACAATTTTGGCTCGCTCTCGCGATACCGCATCCCCTGCCTACCCTTTTTCGCGTTGGCCATGGGCTTGATTTATTTCAAGAAGTTCTCACCGTCAAAACGGCGGTTTCTACCTTTCAGCCAGCCGGCACCAAGCACCTAAGTACCCATCACCGCCTCTATGGCCGCCAATTCTTCCGGCGTGTTGAAGCTGAGTACATCATTGGGTTGAGCAATAGGGAATCCTTCGACTTTCTCGCCCGATGCAGCCAGCAATTCGATGGCATATAGAAAGCCGTGTTCTGCCTCCCCGCGGGCGCCGATACCCTTTTTCAATATAGAAAACATCGGCTCCTTCCGAAAGACAAACAGGCCGATATCGCGCTCTCCTTTTTTCGCCGGCTCCAGGCCCAGGGCACGGGTTTCGAGTACCCGCTTCAAGCGCCCATCGCTGTTACGCTCCACGATGGTGTAGCAGTTTTCGCCAATACGCGTCGCCATCGAAAAATTGTTGCGATGTGCTTCATGGCAGGCAATCAGGCCGGTGACAGTCTGCGCCGATATCAATGGGATATCGCTCCAGGTTAGGATGATTTCGTCCGTATCCTGTAGCACAGTATCTGCCATCAGCAGGGCATCGCCCATGCCCCTGGCGGTGGTTTGTGGCAGCAAGGTCGCCACGATGCCTGCTTCGTCCAGAGCTGAACGAAACAGGTCTTCAAACGCAGGATTAATGATGATGACAGGCTGCGCATCGTAGGTGGCCAGCAACCGGCAAATGCGTACCAGGATGGGCACACCACCCAGGCGATAAAGCGTCTTGGGATAAGACAATCCGCTGCGCGAGCCTTTGCCCGCCGCGGGTATGACGACCCGGTATTTCTTCTCCGTGTTCACTCAATATCGTTTAATAAAACGGCCACTCAAGCCGTCGGTAATTCCCATCCACACATACTTTGCATTCGACCCGACTACATAGCTCAGTGCGGTAAAAGGCCCATTACGTTTTGCCAATCTTGCCAGCGCCACACCTACCGTCAGCAGATTGCGAAACGGCGCGAGGTCGAAGTAGCGGTTGTTGAGAATAATCGTATTACGGATGTAGTAATAGACGCGAATCTTATCAATGACCCGCTGGCTCACGTCCGGGTGAAAATGCAGGGCATCGAGCTGATATTTCACCTGTCCCTGTTGCAGCATCCGGCAATAGTAGTCCACTTCGTCGCCATAGATGAAAAAGCCGGTATTGACATTCTCCGTCTTTCGCGCGAGACTCAGGTTGATGAGTGCGCCATTGAAAAGATGGGCAAAGGGATATTGGCGTATGCCCTGCGGCAGTTCGGCGAAGGAGGCATACTTGCGCTTGCGTGCAAAGACGACGGGTTGCTGCTTGTTGTTCACCACCGGCAGGCCAAATACAAACTCATCCGGTTTGTTTTCTTTTACGACAATGGAAGACAGAATAGCGGTTTCCGGTGTGATGTTGGCCAACAACTTTTTCAGGGCTTCGGGGTGCGAAAAGCCGTCATCGTCCATGAGCCAGACGTACTCGTAGCCCCGGTTGATGGCCTGTTCAATACCCGTCTTCCAACCTGCGGAGGAACCACCATTGGGCTGGGTGATGAAGTTCAATTTCTCCGCTTTCAGCCAGGCCTCCGTACCGTCCGGTGAGGTGTTATTAATGATGAGCAAATCAGGACAGGCCTCCTGTTGTTGCAGGTGCGCCACGCAGCGTTTGAGCAGTTCCAGCCGGTTGTAGGTAACCACAACGGCCAATACATTTTTTGCCTCTGTCATTCGGTAAAAACCGGCGGCACGAGTGCCTCCGAAAGTTGCGCGAAGGTCGCAAAGTGAACAGTTGGATGATTTCCGTATTCGCTATCGCGTAGCTCAGGGTCTATACAGACTACCTCAATACCCGCCTCCAGTGCAGCCGCAAGGCCCGAGGGGGCATCTTCCACCACCAGGGCCTCCGCTGCAGGCACCTGCAACCGGTGTAGCAGGCTCTCGAAAATTTCAGGGTGGGGCTTGCCATATTGCACATCATCGGCGGTGATGATTTCGGTGATAAAGGGAGCCAGCCCCAGCCCTTCAATGCCGGCCAGGATATTTTTGCGCGAGCCCGAAGAACCTACGGCCAAGCTGTAGCCCAGGCGATGCGCCTGATGCACAAAAGCTTCCGCACCATCAATGAAGCGGAGATGCGTGGCATAAAGCTCATTGGCCGCTTTACGCTTAGCCGCCACCAGCACAGCTAACTCACCCGGGGCAAAGTCTCGATTTGCCTTCTTGAAAATGCGTTCGAATACTTCACCGGTGCTTTGGCCGATGTAGTCTTTGTAGGCAAACGAAATCTGGTAAGGAGCCAGGGTTTTCAGGAAGGCCTGTTCATGGAGCGAAAAGGTATCGCCGAGTGTGCCGTCAAAATCGAGCAGCAGGGCCCGCTTACCCGACAATATGCTCATGTTGCTTTTGCTTTTCGCGACCCAGATTCATCCGGCGCTCGTAGAGGTCTATGATAAATTTGGAGAGCAGCGTGCCGTTGTGTTTACCAGGTGCGGTTTCATCTTCAAAAGCATCAATAATCACGGGACAGCCAATCTGAGTCAGGCGAGCATCATCACACTTCACATAGTTCTCCAGGTTGGTGGAGAAGCGATTGTTGACCAATGCCACACTGATTAAATCATTCACATCAATCTCGTATTCCGAGCCCATGCGCATGTAACGGATACCCCCTTCGATGAAGTCGTTAGCATCATAGGACGGCGTTTCATAGTCTTCGCCGATGTTGGTGATGAATACTTTCAGTGCTTTCTTATTGGCTGCAATTGCATCAGTGATGCCAGCCGTCATGTAAGAAGGATACAGCGAGGAGTGTTGCGTGCCGGGTGAGTAAATGATGATATCTGCCTGGGCAATACTTTGAGTCACACGGCTGGTGGCGTTTACCAATCGGTTGGCCATGTCGAAATATGCCTCCACCTCGGCCATACTCATCTTGCTCAGCTTGTCACGGTCGGGATATTGGTCAAGCAGGTAGATGCGTTTGATGCGGGAATTAGCTCGTAGCTCCACGATTTCTGCTTCAGAAAATAAGATGGTTCCGTCTTCGCGGATGGCTACCAGCTTACGGTCTTCGTTGGAAGTGGGCAGCACGGTACCACGCAGCTTAAAGAGCCGGTCAATGAAGAGTGTGGCCTCTTCGAAGTTGTGCCCGAAATGCAGGTACGCGCCGGCATAAATGAGGTTCATCAGCGAGCAATCGTGGAACGAAAAGGTCTTGCCCTGAGCCTGCTCGGTCAGGTGAATGCCCCGCAGCAGCGTTTGGATAAACACACGCAATGATTCGCGGATGGTCTTGTCCTGAAAGCGGATGGCGCTAAGCTCATCGGTGGCGCCATCGGCGAATGCCTTCAGTGCTTTCAGAATGCTGTCGCGTGTTTCACTTTCCGGATAGCGGAAATCGTAGGCCCGGAGGATGGCATCGTAGTCGCTCAATTCTTTGGGCACCATTGCTTCCTGCACCTTTCGGATGTCTGACGGGCCCAGCATGTTGAAGAAGGCGCGGATGAGGCCGGTGCTCTTGCCGTCATCATACGCATTGACGATGGAAGTGAGGTTGATGCCATTGATGCCCATGAGGGCGGGAATGAGGTTTTTTGCGCCTCTGCCGCCGTTGAAAGAAACTACGTTGATCATAATGAGGAAGAAGGCAAATGAATATCTATTTTATTATTTGAGGCGATATTGTTTTGGCAGGGTTGGACCGCAAAGTTGCAAGAACTATGTTGTCCATTTTGATAAGCGGATCAGAATTACAAGCCGTTAGCGGAACATATTTTTATACACTTCCAAGTACTTATCCACTCCGCTGCTCAGGGAAAAAACTCGTTCCGCACCGCGGCGAATTTCCGGGGCATAAAACGATGTCTGGAGCAGTTCCTGAGCCGCACGTTCGTAGTCTGCTTTTTCAAAGCGCCTCACCAGGATGCCACTCTTGTATTCGGAGATAATCTGGTCGCTGTCACCCACCCCGGCATTACACACCACGGGTATGCCCATCGCCATGATTTCACCCTGCTTAGTGGGGGATGAACTGATTTTGCTATAGGTGGGTCGGATGAAAAACAGGCTGTGTTGTGCCAGGGCAAGCAGGCCGGGCACTTCGTGGCGCATTCCCGGTCGGATGAGGATAGCCGCTGCCGGCAAACCCTTTGCTGCCGCCGTTTGGCGGATCCGTTCGTGCTCGTCCTGGGTGATGAAAAGGAAACGGGCATCCGGCAGTGCCTTGCGGTAGGCGACAAAAAAATCGAGCATCTCATCGAGCATATACCAGGTGCCGATGGAGCCGAGGTAGGCGAGCACGGGACCCCCGGGATGCAAGCCTAATTCTGTTCTGAATTTTTCGACGGTATCGGCGGCGGTTTCCGGAGAAAAAAGGCCCGTATCTGCGCAGCAGGGGATGACCGTAATACGTTCCGCCCGAGCCTGCACGTGCTTCCAGCGCAGCATGTCCGCCTTGCCCGAATGGGTGAGGCATACCTGCTGGTCGCATTGTTCTATCATCTCCTTTTCCTTCCGTTTGAAATAGCGATAGACGGTGTTGTAAACCGGCTTTTTCAGGTCCCAGGCGCCAGCATCTACTTTTTCATCGGCCCAAAAGCCGCGGTTGTCGAACAGGAATTTTATTCCGAATTTCTTTTTTAAAAACAGCCCGACCAAGGAGGTAACATGCCCCCGGCAATGCACCGCATCAAAGGGTTTTTCCTGATGCAGTTTTAGGGCCAGCTTGCGCATCCGGCGCAGGTCAGCGAGGGTAGAAACAATAGGCGGACGCTTGGTGTAGGGCAATGGATGCCATTCAATGCCGGCTTCGCGTGTGATACCTTCCAGCCTTTCGCGGTGCTGCGCAAAGCGTTCCGGCTTTTCACAACTCAGCAGGGTAAACTGATAGGCGCCTTGTTGGCTGAGTCCTTTCAGGTAGGGCAATACCTGACTCTGACCCAATGGGTCGGTCATGCCGTCGTATGAGAGGTAGAGGATGCGCTTTCCACTCATGCCGACATCCATTTTTGATACCACATCTGGAACATGAGGAGGTACCAGAGCTTCAAATATTTTTCGGTGCGGCCGGTGTAGAATTCGTCCAGCAATTTTTTTATGCCCTCCTTGCGGAACAGCCCGTGGCTGAGGGCGACATCGCTGAAATACTCCATCACGAGGGGCTTTAACTCTGCCTGCAGCCAGTCGTTTACGGGAATGCCGAATCCCATCTTCGGGCGATCCATCATCTCTTTCGGAACGTATTTGTGTACGATTTGCCGCAAAGGATATTTCTTGATGCCCTTGTGGTATTTGTAGTCGGAAGGAAGCTGCGCCGCCCACTCAATAATGTGCTGGTCCAGAAACGGCTCCCGGCCCTCCAGCGACACGCTCATGGTGGCACGGTCCACCTTCTGCAGGATGTCGTCCACCATATAAGTTTGGTAGTCCACCGCCATCATGAAGGAGAGGGCATCGTACGCTTCTGGCTTCAGTTCGTCGCTGGTGTGGGCGGTCTTCAGCGGCGGCACGGGTGCGGCCATCAGGTTTTGAATCTCTTTATCGCTAAAGACCTGGCTCAGGTTTTTCAGCAACTCTGCCGGCGAGGGGTCGTTGAGCAGGTTTTTGAGCTTGTCGTAGCGGCTGTGAAAATTGGCTTTGTGCTTCAGCACCGGTATGCTTTCCGAGGAAACCCCTTCCATCATCGCCGCGGCCATCTTGCGTAAGGGTTTAGGAATTGAAGCCAGTTTATTGCCGTAGCGGCTGATGTAATCGTAGCGATTGTAGCCTGCAAAAATCTCGTCTCCCGCATCGGCGGAGAGGGCGACGGTCACCTTTTGGCGCGCCATCTTGCTCACGAGGATGGTGGGGATGGCACTACTGTCGGCAAAAGGCTCATCGTAATACTGCGGCAGCGTGGGGATGATGTCCAAAGCTTCTTTGACGCTGCAATAGTATTCTGTGTGGTCGGTGCCGAGGCGCTGGGCGATTTCTTTGGCAAAGGGGGCTTCGTCCATCTTGCCATCGGTCGTGCCGATGGTGAAGGTTTTCAGTTTCTCGGTGCGGCCGCTTTGCAGCAGGGCCGTCACGCAGGTGCTGTCGTAGCCGCCACTGAGGAACACGCCTACGGGCACGTCGGCCACCATGCGGTATTCGAAGGATTGCTTCAGAATGCGTTCAGTCTCTTCAATAGCTTCCGGCAGGGCGATGTTCAGCTTGGGTTTATTGTAGTAGTCGTACACATTCCAATACTGTCGGGTAGTGATTTCCTGGGTCTGCAGATTGAACGTCAGGATATGGCCCGGCAACAATTTTTGTGTGTTCCTGAAAATGGAATGGGCGCCGGAGACACAGCCATATTGCAGGAACGATGCTACGGCAGCCGGGTCAATTTCCTTCTGAAATCGGGGATGCGCCATCAGGCATTTCAGCTCAGAGCCGAAGAGGAAGAGGCCGTCCTGAAAGGAGTAGTGAAAGGGCTTCACGCCGGCGCGGTCGCGCATGCAAATCAGTTCTTGCTTTTCGGCATCATGCAACACGATGGCAAACATGCCCCGCCATTTGTGGATGCAATCCGGCCCCCACTCTTTCCAGCCGTGCAGGATGACTTCGGTGTCGCTGTGGGTTTGGAAGCTGTGGCCGAGGGCGATCAGCTCGTCCCGGATTTCGTTGTAGTTGTATATCTCCCCGTTGAAGACGATGCTCAGCCCTTCAAAGTGCATGGGCTGGTCGGCGGCATGGCTGAGGTCAATGATGGAGAGGCGGGCATGGGCAAAGCCAAGCTGGGCCTTATCCGTTTGGGTCATCCAAAGGTGTTGTCCGTCGGGGCCGCGGTGGGCCATGCAGGCGGCCATGCCCTGGAGCTGCGTCTCGTTGCTTTGGTGTTTAAAATCGGCGAAGCCGGCTATTCCGCACATAATATTGGGCAGCAAAGTTCCGTGATTCGTCTTGGAAAAACAGGCTGCTGGCTGTTAACGCAAGTGACTTCAATAGTGATAGTCTCACGAATACCATGCATCATACACAGTTCGTTATTCACCAGTTAGATATCCGTTAACGATATATGGGTTTAATAGTAGCACAAAAAATAGGCTCAGGCCAAGCCGAGATGCCATATCTAATTGGATATAGACGCAATATGCACTCTGTATATTACGATATATATTTATCGTACACGGCCTTCAACGACCGGATATAAGTATCCGGGTGCGCTATCTGGAGGGCACGTTCCCTGCCCTTCGTGGCCATTGTATCCAGGACGATGCGGCCGGAAACAATTCCCGACAAGATGTCGGCAAGTTGTTGATCGTCATCCAGACTGAAATAAAGCGCGGCATCACCCATCACTTCGCGGAACACTGGAATGTCCGACACTATAGTCGGTAGACCCAGTGCCATGGCCTCGAGGGGTGCCAGGCCAAAGCCTTCATAAGACGATGAAATGATGTACAGCTGATATTGCGGTAAAATCGCAGCTACTTGCGTTGATTTACCTTTTAGGCAAACCTGTTGAAGTTTTTCCCGCTCAATTAATTCCTTCAAATTTGTTTCATCTGCCCCGGCTCCATAGATGTCCAGGCTAACCGGTAACGATTTTAGCTTCGCAAACGCTTGTAGAGAATATGCGTAATTCTTGGCACGTTTCAGATTACCCACTGACACACAGCGCAATTGCTGCCCGGGTTCGTAGGATATATTTCGTGCTGCTGCGAAAAAAGGAGCCGCAACCATATTGAAAACGACATCACCGCTGCCACTACGTGGCACGTGACGTTGATAGTCGGCTAAGGCTAATTCTGAAACCCCGATTAAATGATGCCAGGGCCCGGCCACCAGTCGCTCCAGACGGAGCGAATATTTGTTTACACTAAATGCGTCCACACTATACGGGCTGTGCAACGTATAGAACAGTGGTATTCGTTTAGGACAGGACAGACGAGCCAAAATACCCGCTACTTGCAGGTGTGCATGAACAAGTAACGGCTGATGTTTCCGGATGATTCCCCGTAGTTTGATGATTCCTTTCGGCCAGGCAGAAACCGCCAAAGCGTTCAGGCAGTAAAACGCCTCAAGTTGTGGCTCTATATCCGCTAGTAGTTCAGCCTCCGGCCCCAGGGTTACCAATACATGGTTGTATTCCGGCAGAAGCCGAATCGTGTTGACCAGCAATACTTCAGCCCCTCCCACCCCGAGGGAGTTGATGACATGAATGATGGTTTGGGAAGGCATAAATGACCTATAATTTCCGGTTGGGGTGACTATTACAGCTCGAAACTATCCCCCTCGGAGGCTTTTAAAATCATGCAGCGCAAAACGCAACCAAGGCATCATGCGCTTTACTTTGAAAAGTAGCAAAACTAAGTTTATAAAGAAGGACAGGGCCGTGGCATAAGCCGCCCCGATGCCGCCAAAATGCCGGATAAATATATAGTTGAACACTAAGTTCGAGACGATATTGACACCCGCCAGGATGACCAGATAATTGTTTTTCTTGTAATAATATATATAGGCTGTAAATAGCATGTATATCGCCCAAAACAAATAGCCTACACTCACCCAAAACACGTAGTGGGCCCCTTCGGCATAACGAGGATCCATGAAGAAACGGAAGAAAAAAGGACTGACCAGGTTAAGCAGGAGCAATACGAGCACCAATCCGCCCATCGAGGCATAGGTCAGGCGCCGGATTTGGCGCTGTTGGGCTTCGTCCGGGGCCTTAAGCCGCTCCATGATGTAGGGGCTGACCACGTTGGCGATGGCTGTGCCCACAATCAACATCACGGTGCCAATAGTATAGCCCACACTGTAGATGCCGGCCTCGCTCACCGACACCATTTTGGAGATAAACAGCCGATCGCTCTGGTTGACCGCAAACTTACCCAATGTATGCAGGATGAGCGGTGCGCCGAACAAAAGGCCTTCGCGGATGTATTTCCAACGGATATCGGTCGTGAGCAGCCCTTTGCGGAAAAAATAGACGAAGCCAACCAAGGTAAAGACGAAGGAGGCGATGATCCAGGCCAGGATGCGGCCTTTCCAGCCCATGCGCAGCCCAACGACGAAGACTAAGGTCAGGCCGACTTCGGTGAGCGCCTTGCCTATATTGTAGAGGGCATAGGTGTTTGCCTGCTTGGCATAAATCAGATAGCCCAGGGTCGTCTCGATGTAGATAGACATCATGGCCAGAGGAAACATGCTCAGGCCCCACCATGGAGCATCGGCGGGTAATTCCAGCGCAGCGGCAATGGAGCCATAGCTGGGCCAGGCGATGAGAAACAGAAACAGGGTGGGCAGGAGGGGAATGAAGGAAACCGAAGAAAAGAGCGAGGCAAACTCTTTCGGGTCTTCAAGCTGGAAATATGAAACGCTAATCAGGCTGTAGGCCACCACACTCACTAAAGGCAGGAGCAGGGACACATAGGTGTTGATGAGCGCCGTAATACCATAATCCTCCGGTGTGAGGTAGTGTGAGATGATGGGCATCAACAGGAAGTTGACGCCGGCACCAAAGAAGCCTACGAAGGTGTAGATGGAAAGGGAACGGAGGAGCTTCAAAGCGAATGGATAGCGTCAATAACCCGTTGGGTGGCCTTACCATCGAAGGGGTAGTTATATCGTTTTAAAAACGCCTGATAGTTTTCAGATTCATTACATAAATTATTGGCCACCCAATAGTCGTACTTATTTTCAAGATCGGACATGTCTAATGATTTACGACAAAGGCCGGTTGCAGAGAAATCGCTACCAAAAATGCGAGGTTCAGGATTCCAGCCCAAGAGTACAATATTCTTTTTTGCACAAAGAAAACCGGTCATTAGGCTGGAGCTATAGCCTATAATCAATCTACTTTCTAAATACAATTGTGTATAGTCGCCTTCCTGGATAATTTCGACAAATTGTGGATCAAAATTATATCGACTCCAATTGGCCATATTTGAACGCGGATGTAATTTGACATAAACCTTTAGCTTACGTTTCGTTGCAAAAGCGTAAATGGTATGAGCCACTTTTGAATGAAAATCATCATTCCAATTAAAGTTCTTTTGTTCTAGATAAGGATGTTCAATAAAAACCACATAATTCCCAATTTTATGTTCGGACCTGAAATAGTGATCAAAAAACGGGATACCGATAAGTAAAGCTTTATCCTTACTGATTCCCGTATAGGTCTGAAAAGCTTCCAGGTTGGCTTGATTAAAGCAAATGGCGTATTTCGGAATCCGTTCGGGGAATATGCTCTCAGATAAACCCTCATTGGGCCCTTTTAATGCCAGCTTAAAGGGCAGGAAATTATACTTTAATCGGCTTGAAAGTGATTTGAAGCCGGATTGTTGGGAATAGTAAAAGTACTTTGATGCTATTACATCGGGCAAGGCCTTACGAAGGCGATTAAACAAATAAGGTAGCTTGCTACCCACAAATGTAATTTCCTGCCAACGGGCAATAGTCGTATTTCGGTCTCCTGCAGCGCCATGCTCCAAATAAAAAGTACTGATTCCCATTGCATGGGCGGCAGAAATTAGGGCAATTTGTCGAAGGTCAATTATTTCAAAGAAGACAATCTTGTCAGGCTGCAATTTTTTGATAAGTGCTTTGGGTGTAGCATAATCTTTCCAAAAGGCGACAGTAGAGAATTTAATGGGTAGCTGCTCAAAATTAACTTGGACAAGTTCTCTTTTTTCATACCAAAGTAAACAATATTCGGATGTAGTATCTTGAGCTAAATATTGATAGTGATCAATCCGGTCTGGTTGAACAATTATAAGAATCCTCATTATGATTTATAAAGCAAATAGCATTTTACGTATTAAATTAATATCGTGCAAAAATAAAAATTAATGATAAATATAAATCACGCTATTTATAAAATGAACTTATTAATTTCCTTCCGTAGGCCATCTATACTACTCACTTTAATTCCAATATCCAAGTGAGCTATTGCATCTAACTCGTCCGAATTCGGGAAGTATCGAACTGGACACTTCCCTAATGCGGCAGCTTCAATAAGGAAGTTTGAATGCATCCCGATTACTAGTGCGGCTGCATGGGCAAGTTCAAGATTGTCCACCGGCGGCGCAAATAGGATTTGAATGTTGTTCGTGTTGGCAGCTTGCTTAGCTACTTGCAGTATAGGTCCCATCGGCTGTAGCGGATGGGCTTTTACCACCAAGGTAGCATCGGTACTTTTTGGCCACGCGGAAGCAATATCCCGCAGTGCGCTGCATTCATCGAAACCCCATTTCCCATCCTGATTGCGGAGAGAAATGGGGTCAGGAGCGTAAAGTATATATGATCCAGTTGGGTGAATGGAACCTGCAGCCTCTAATATTTCTAATGAGGAAAGCTCCGGCCTCCAACATTTGGCAATATATGTTAAATATGGATTTTGAAGAATTGCCAATGTCTCGGCAGGCAGCCCACTTTGTATGGCAATTTTCTTTGCGGTCTCATCAAGCACAAATATCCGGTCGGGTAATACAAGTGAATGTTGCAGCTCAAAACGAAGCCTCATGTTTGTCCAATGGTCCACAAATGAATACACCGGGATATTCATAGTCTTTGCCTGAGCCACTGCTTTGATTTCAAAACATGCAGAAGAAGTAGGAAATGATGTTCCTGTAAATATCCAATCAGGCCGATAGGGCAAGATATTTAGGTCTAGCGATTCAACGACGTTTACATGCGTATGCCAGTGGGAATAGAAATCGTATTCCTTGTTGCTATAAGCGGACACCAAAAGTTCTGGTTGCTCCCTCTGTAATAGGGCAGCAAGAGCAAGGCAAGCTTTAGTACCTGCAGGATCGCTAAAGACAATTAGTCCATTTCCCGTCAACTGAATATTCGGTGATAGCTGCATTATTTCGCTTCCCTTAGCTCGTCAATATTGCTGAATATTTTGTCACAGGCATTGACTACGTCCTGCATGTCCTCCCTGGTCATACCCGGACGCATATATTCGTGGGTGAAGAGTACATCGAAATGCATTTGTTCCGTAACGGGGCAGATACCGGCGCTATAATCCACATGCCCTTCGTACAATTTGGGATTATAGGCCCAAGCAGCCTTTTGTTGATAAATCGGTTGTAGATATAGCGGCTTGACATATCCCGCACCAACCAGCGGAGCCGTTTCCCGCAGTACTGCGGATGGAATTTCTGCCTTGAGTGCATCCACGAACTTATTCCGGTGTATCCCCGCAATCTCTTTGTTGAATTTTATCGGGTACACGTAGTAGGTATTTACCGAACCATCGGACAGAGTCGGCAAAATTTCAAATGCCGGGAAGGCAGCAAAACTATCATTCAAAAATGCAACATTCTCTAAGCGCTGCGCCAGCAGTCCGGGCAACTTCTTAATTTGTTCAATGCCGATTGCGCATTCAATTTCCGTCATCCTATAGTTGTAACCAATAAGGTTAGTAAGATCCGTCACTCCTTTGGGGCCTACTATATTCTCGGCATGATTTCGAATCATCTGGCAGCGTTCGGCCAGGCTGGCGTTATTTGTCGTGATGACCCCGCCCTCACCCGTATGGATGTGCTTGTGATAGTTCAGGCTGAATACTCCCAAGTCTCCTATACTGCCCACATACCGACCTTTATATTTTCCCATCGGAGCCTGCGCACAGTCTTCTACTACAATTAGGTTATGCTTTTTAGCAATTGCCATTATTGAATCCATATCAGCAGGATGGCCAAATATGTGTACTACAACAATAGCTTTTGTCCGATGCGTAATCCTTGCCTCGATACTTCTGGGATCCATGCAAAAAGTATCGGGATGTATATCTGCAAAAACAGGAATGCCACCATATACCAAGGGTGCGATTGCGCTGGCCGACATAGAATAGGGGGACACAATAACTTCATCGCCGGGCTGGATGCCGATTGCACCCATCGCTGTAAACAATCCTGAAGTGTTCGAATTAATCGAAACGGCGTGTTTGACACCAAAAGCAGCGCACCAAGTTTCCTCAAACTTTCTGACGGTTGGTCCACCCAAAAAGTCATGAGTCCATGCGCCTAGATATTGTGAAAGGTTGCCTGAATCCAGTACTTGCAGTACGGCCTTTTTCTCTTCCTCAGAAATTGTGTTGTAGGCAGGAAATAGTTTGGTACGAATTGGAGTACCTCCATTGATAGCCAGCTTTTTTGACATGTCTTGTGCTTACTTGGCATTTAAAGGCAGCAAATTTACCATTCGCCGGTTGAGTTGTGCCGCCTGTTGAAAGTTATCGGGATAATATTCGTTTTTCAATAGTACCAGTGCTTGTATCACTACCGGCACCATATATTGTTTTAAAATGTCGCTCTGCCTCAACTTCAAATTTTCGCTTAACTGCGATGATTGCTCAGAAGTTTCATAGTATCGTACCTCATCGCCGCTATGACAGACTACAATCTTCTGATTGCGAAAGAATAGTTCTATTTCAAAAACGGGATATGACGCAGCTGCCACCCCGATAATACTAACCGGAATTTCACCAAAATGACAAGTGCCGGTTATTGTGGGATCATGCTCAAATGCATCAAAGACTGCTGATTGTATCTCGAATCTTTCGAACAGAAACGGCTTATCAAATAAAAATTCGAGCAGGTCGAAGGCATGACCACCATTATTGAGGAAGCCTCGCTGATATTTTATGACAATGGCGACACACGTATCAGCTTGAATGACTGATGCCAATCGGAGTTTCAAAACAGTAAATGCCGGCTGAAACCTTCGGATGTAATTCACCAACACCCGACTACGCGACTGACCATAAAACTGGAGCAACCGATCCAGATCGTCAGCGCTTGCAGCTACGGGCTTTTCGCAGATTACTACCGGTACATTTTGCGTCAATGCAAGCTTCAGATAATCAAAATGGGTCGACGTAGGTGTTGTAATACTGACTATATCGTATCGAGAATAGTCAAAATCTTTCGACAAAGTAGCAACTTGAACATCATACCGTTGCGATACTTTCTTTAAAGAAACTTCATTCGTATCTGCTATAGTGAATCTTAATTTCTTACAAAGTGAAAAGGCTTTGGCATGTGTCCATACTTTCTCTGGTGCATCCAAGTCGTATAATGCACCGATATTGCCGCATCCAATGATTAGTGCTGATATGCCCAACTTCTATCGGTTATGATACATGGAATACTTCATTTCTGCAATTTTCCAATCTTCCTCATTGTCAATATCCTGCACCTCCGATTCCGGTACTTCAATCCCAAAAGTGTTCGCAGAAACCAACGATTTGGTTTCTATGAATTTCGCGGTATCGAAGAAGTAAAATTGCCCGCAGTCATGAAACGAGGCGGGGAGATCCTGGGAACGCGTCTTGGCATGTTCTGGCCAGTTATACTCCAATTTTCCTTCCTTCATATGAAAAGAGCGCCATATTGGAAAACTAAATCGCGTTACCGGTATTACGGAATCTGCATGAGTTTGTTGTAGTATTTCAAATGCAGTTTTTAACTTATCAGCAGTGACAAAAGGCGCCGTTGGATAAATACAGCAACTGTATTGAAACGATTGTCCAATTGCTTGGTACTGCTCCAACACCTCCGCCAACACGTCTGCCGTTGTAGCAAAATCGTTTGATGCGCCCGCCGAACGCAAAAAAGGAACTTCGCCCCCCGCTTGCTTTGCTACTGTCGCAATCTCTTCGTCGTCAGTGGAAACCATTACAGTATCAAATATTCCGGAGCTGAGGGCTGCTTCAATGGAGTAACAGATGATCGGCTTCCCGGAAAAGCTTTTGATATTCTTTCGTGGAATCCTCTTGCTTCCGCCACGCGCCGTAATAATAGCTATTGACTTTTTCATGCGAAGTATAGAAAGGTTTAAATCAGTTCCCAAGTCAAGGCAGTGCCCCGTTTTATGGCTGTCCGAGCCGTGCGGCCAAGTATGCCTTCAATGTACTTCGGTTCCATGCCATCTCCGGGACGGATAATGGCTACATTTTCAATTGAAAATTCTTCCCCTTCCTGAATATCCTTTACCACATAAATAGACCTCTTGTAATTCAAGCTCTTGCGTTCCGCCTCTTGAATTCCGTATTGCACTTTACCCAGCGATTGCCATGCACGTTCGGTTTCTACCACCAAGGCTTTTAGCTCATGTGGTTCCAATGAAAAAGCGCTGTCCACGCCACCTTCTGCCCGGCTAAGGCAAAAGTGCTTTTCAATGACTGTAGCGCCCAAAGCTACCGCGGCTACTGCAGCCCCTATCCCCATTGTATGATCCGACAGGCCTACCTCACAACCAAACAATTCCCGCATGTGTGGGATGGTTCTCAGATTGGTGTTTTCCGGTGTAGAAGGATAGGTGCTGGTACACTTCAGGAGTGCCAGATCTTTGCACCCGCCTGTTCGCAAAATTTCAACCGCACCGCACAAATTCTCAAGCGACGACACACCTGTAGACATAATGATCGGCTTACCCGTCGCTGCTACTTTCTTTAACAGCGGATAATGATTGTTTTCAAAAGAAGCAATTTTATGCGCAGGTGCCCCTAAATCTTCCAACAAATCTACTGCTTCCGCATCAAAAGGAGTGGAAAAAATAATGATTCCCAATTCCTTCGCGTAGTCAAACAAGGGCTTGTGCCATTCATAGGGTGTGCGAGCTTCTTGATATAGCTCATACAAGTTGCGCCCTACCCAAAGCGAATTCGGATCGTTAATGTCGAACAGCCCACCTCGATGATCAATCGTGAGGGAATCCGGTGTGTACGTTTGCAACTTGAGCGCGTGAGCCCCTGCATCCGCAGCCGCCTTTACAATCGTCATCGCCCGCTCCAGCGAACGATTGTGATTGCCGGACATTTCGGCAATAATGAAGGGCGGCTTGTTCCTTGATATCTTTGAAGATTCAATTTGCATAAATGTAGATTAATCAATATTTAATACCGTTTTCCTGTATTCGAGATACCCGTAATCCTCTTCCCTTCCCTTTCTGATATATGCCAATGCTTCATTAAAACCAACGTTAAACAGTAGGTCAAATATTCCCATATAAGGAACGAATTTGTTTGTTTGAATTTGAGGATAGCTTTGTATAGAGTAATTGTGGTAAAGTAAATTAATTCCGTGTTTAGTGAATTCGCCACCAGGGCTAAGTAACTCGATATAATTAGCGGAACCGCATGCAGAAAGGTATGTAGATGCACCCAATGATTTGCATATATTTACAAGTCGTGAATCTTTTGTGCCTTCAATTCTAAATAAATCGGAAGACCGTAAAGTATTAGTATTGATGCCAATCTTACTTAAGATTCTGTTGATCAATGAGCAGTTGAATTCAGAAAGCGTTTTAATTTTCTCTTGATAATGTTGTTCAAGAACCTCAAATACTTCGAAATAAAATGGGCATTTTTTGTATGCCATTTCTATTGATTTTATGTGTTTGTCCATCCAATTTTCCTTATAATTAATTTCAGCGGATAAAATTAAAATTTCATCGCGGTGGGCACTCTTTGTTATAGGAATAGTGAGAAACAACTCTCCGTTTGTTGTTAAAATTCTATTACGCACCTGCCAACTTCGTTTTGTCAACTGCACATCATCATAAAATACAAAAGTATCTACCTTGTCAATCATATCAAACAAGCCCAACCAAGAGTTAAAAGTTGGTTGCATTATTGCAATTTTCTTTGTCATTATCTATCTTTAGCTATGTATAATCTAAATATGCTAATATATTGGTTGTCAATAAAAAAATCATTGACAAATTTCCCTTCTTCCTGGAATCCAAATTTTCTATACAAACTAAGCGCCTTGGTATTAAAATCAGCTACATGTAGGTATATTTTGCGAAGGCCAATTACGGAAAAACCAATATTAACTAGCTTCGTCAGGGATTGAAATGCAATACCCTTCCCTTCCAAGTAAGATTCACCTAAATAAATCCATAGTTCTGCCTTGCTATCAATATGATTAATTAACTTAAACCCACAATTCCCACAATGTAAACCATCGTACTCAATTGCGAAAATTTTTTGTGATTCATCTGCTTTGTAGTGCTCAAACCAAGTAACATGCTCTTCATATGATATATTGCGCCGAAGCAAAAATTCCACCTGTAATCTGTTGGATGACAACCAGTGAAATGTATTATCTAAATGCGATTCCCCAAATGGAACAAGTGCAATCATGCTGCCATTGATTTAAAGATGCTTCTTAAATTAGAAAGTGATTGACCATGAAAAAATCGTTTTTGAGCTTGAACCATTTCGTGAAAATTACATTCCAAATAATTTATTGCGTTAATCAAGGCTGTATCAGCAGATAACAGGGACCCAACGTTTAATGCTATACCATAATCCTGGTATTTAACTGCTACATGCTTCTGAGTGTCTGATATATATCCTGTCACTAACGGAATGTTTAAGCACATCACTTCATATGAGATAGTACTTGCAGGACAAATAGCTAAAGAAGAAGAACCCAATAGCTTAATTAATTCATCTGCTTCAATACCCACATGAAATTGGATATTTTGGAAATTACCAAACGAATCCAACGTGTTTCGATGCGAGTATGCCTTGCCAAGCACAATATGACATGTTGCAGATGGATATGAAACAAGGAGTGTCATAAGTATTGACAGCGTTGCGTTATGCAGGTCAGCACCACCCATTGCGACAAAAAAGGTCTTATGCGCAGGTGGCTGATATCTGCTTTCAAGTGCAGCCAATAAGAATTGCTTACGAAGGATTGCAAAATCAGCTCCAAGAAATAACTGGGTAGAGTTGAGCCGCTTCATTTCAACATTACTTGTTCCAATTACGTGATTTATGACCCCATCAGCGCAAAAGTCTTCAACGTTAATGTCGTCTATGCAAATCAGCTTCTTAACCTTGGTGTAGAGTTCAGATTGATACGCATTAGTAAATTGATATCCATCTAATACAACAATCTCTGATCCACTAAAGCCATTTACCCATAACCTGGCTTCATCAACATAATCAACATTTGAAGGCAATTCAAAATATCTGTCACAGTACCGGAGGATTTCACTACTAACTGTCGCGGTTATCAATCTGGAATAAAAATGAACTTCAAACAGGTCATGCAAGATATCTGCTAGTGCAATGCATCGATAAATATGTCCAAGCCCAATTAGCTCACTTCCATCTGCTCGGAGGACAAGAAGTGGTTTATTCAATTCAATGGCCATCACAAAAGAATTTTACTGAAATCGAAGTATTACTCACTTAACTAACAATGATTTCAAAAATACTATTAAGTTGCTCATTTATTAATTTCATGATTTCTCATGCAAGCATAGTAAGTTCGACAACCTATTGACTACAAAATGATTTGGTCTGACTTATCACATAATCCTGCTCCTCATGAGTTAGAGTTGGATACATAGGCAGGCTCAAACATTGTCTGTAATATGATTCTGCAAGCGGGAAATCGCCATTCTTATACCCAAACTGCTGGTAATAAGGCATTAAATGAGTAGGTATATAATGCACCTGGGCAAAAATATTTTTGCTGCGTAGGTAGTCGTATAAACCCTTCCGGTCGGCAACCTGAATCACATATAAGTGATAGGCATGTCCACCATCCTGCGGCGGCGTAAGTGGGAGAACCTTTGTGTTGGCAAAAGCCTCATCATAACGTTTCGCAATTTCCCTTCGGCGGGCCAGTCCTTCGTCTGCACGCTTCAATTGCGACAAGCCTAAGGCAGCTTGAAAATCAGTAAGCCGGTAGTTATAGCCCAATTCCTGCATTTCCATATACCAGCCGCCATGATTTTCATGCATCAGGGCTGGGTCTTTGGTAATACCATGCGTCCGCAACATCAGCAGTTTCTCATACAACTCCTTACTATTCGTAGTAATTGCGCCCCCTTCTCCACAGGCTATGTGTTTCACCGGGTGAAAGGAGAAAATGGCCAGGTCAGCAAACGTTCCATTTCCGCAATGCTGCCGAATACCCTGACTATCCGTAAAGAAGCCACCCGGTGCATGACAAGCATCTTCAATAATCCACAAGCCATATTCATCGGCCAGACTACGAAAAGCTTCCAGATTGACGGCATAACCGGCAAAATCAACCGGAATAATTCCAGCGTAAGTTCCTTTCGGGGCCTCGCTGAGCCAGTCACGAACCTTATCAATATCCAGTGTGGCCGTCTCGGGGTCTATGTCTGCGAACACAACTTGGCCACCACAATAACGTACGCAATTGGCTGAGGCTGCAAAAGTTATCGGTGTTGTAATCACCTTACTGCCTTCGTTTACGCCAAGTGCTAGCGTACACAAATGCAAGGCGGCCGTACCATTTGCTACTGCCACAGCGTATTTAGCACCCACATACTCTGCAAATGCCGACTCGAACTCAGCAATTTTCGGCCCCTGGGTCAGGTAATCGGAGCGAAGAGTAGTTGCAACGGCTGCGATGTCCTCATCGGTAATGTGCTGCTTTCCATAGTGAATAGCAGCAAATTCTGCTTTAAGTATATTAGGAAACATTAAATTCTGGATCTACATGTTCACGAATCAACCGACGTAAGCTAGGGACATCAAGCCACTCGTCGTTTTCGCCGGAATTATACTTGAAGCCAACGGGTACTTTTTTGGCGTCAAATTGCCGGATAAAATCATCCAGCTTCCAGTTAGTTGTTTGGGGCAGAATGACGTAGTACTTACCCAAGTCATAGGTAGTAAATGAGTCAGAAGGTGTTATCATTTCCTCGTGTACCTTTTCACCGGGCCGGATGCCAATCACTTCCTGAGTACAGTCGGGAGCAATGGCCGTTGCCACATCCGTGATGCGATACGAGGGAATTTTAGGTACAAACAACTCACCACCCCAGGCAGTCTCCAAAGCATGTAGCACCATATTCACCCCTTCATCCAACGAGATATTGAAGCGGGTCATATTGGGATCCGTTATCGGAATCACCCCGGAATGCCTGCGCTTCAGGAAGAAAGGCATGACAGAACCATTGGACCCCATCACATTGCCATACCGAACCACGGAAAACTTGACCGGGTTGTCACCCCTGATATTATTAGCCGCTATAAACAGCTTGTCCGAAGTCAGTTTAGTGGCACCATACAAATTAATGGGCGCACATGCCTTGTCGGTAGAAAGCGCAACAACACCTTGAACTGAAGTCTCTAATGTAGCGCGGATTACATTTTCCGCCCCATTGACATTTGTCTTAACGCATTCATCCGGATTGTACTCTGCTATCGGCACATGTTTCATTGCCGCAGCATGGATAACGTAATCTATCCCTTTAAACGCCCGCTTAAGCCGGTCATAATCACGCACATCGCCAATAAAAAACCGAATGTTCGGATACTTACTATCCGGATATTCAAACGCCATCTGAAACTGCTTCTGCTCATCACGGGAATAAATGACCAATCGTTTTATATTAGGCCAACGAGTAAGAATCGTTTTCGTTAATGCTTTCCCCAATGAGCCTGTACCTCCAGTGATTAAAACAGACTTATTTGTAAGGTCTAGAGCCATGTATCGGGTTGGTAATTAAATGAGAAAACCAGTTTGTGAACTAACAAATTAAATGTTAGAGAAATTGCAGCTAATTTTCGATAAAAGCAAGAATTACTGGATTCGGTTAACAGAGGCGCAAATTTAGTCGTTTTATGATTCAGAGACTTAAAGCAATTGTTAGTAGTGAAAATCTCTAAAAAAGAGTATAGGAATCAGACTAAATAATAGCTGATTAAATTGAACTATATTTTTTACCTGCCATTGCAAAATAATCCTCCATCCGTTCCGCTATCCTCCCCCCCGCCCCTCCATCTCCAAACAATCCTTCCACATAGTATCCTGGTTTAGAATGCACTAAGTCGCTAATGCTTTCCAAATCCTCAAACACCAATCGGTTCCAGCCTTCTTTCAGCGTGTCGTGCCATTCCGTTTCCGAGCGCAGGGTGATACACTTGCGCCGCAGCATATAAGCCTCCTTCTGCACCCCGCTGCTGTCGGTCAGCACACAGTCTGCTCCCGCCTGGAACGACAGGCTTTCCAGATAGCCTACCGGGGCTAAACAATGGACATTCGGGAAGGCCGATGAGGCAATTCCGGCCTGTTCCATACAATGTTGGGTCCTGGGGTGCAAGGGGAAATAAACCGGGTGGTCCAGAGCCTGCAGCACATTCAAAATGCGCCTGAGCCTTGCCGGGTCATCCGTATTATAGGGTCGGTGGATGGTGGCGTAGTAATAAGGCTGCGTAGAAAAAGGCTTTATTTTCTGCCGCATCGCCTCCAGCATATCGCACATCACATCGCCCGTCAACAGCACTCCTTCATGCCGGATTCCCTCTCGTTGCAGGTTTTCCACGGCCTCCTGGGTAGGGCAAAACAACAGGCTCGAAAACGTATCCGCAATTATCCGGTTCACCTCTTCGGGCAGCGCACGGTTGAAGCCCCGGATACCCGCCTCCACATGAAAAATCGGGATCTGTAGCTTCACCGCTACCAGTGCGCCCGCCAAAGTCGTATTCGTATCGCCGTAAATCAGCACCGCATCCGGCTGTTGCTCGAGGCAAATCCGTTCAATACCCTCCATCATACGGGCGGTTTGAGCAGCCTGGCCACGCACCGCCCCGATGCCCAACTGAAAATCGGGCTTGGGAATCTGCAATTCATCGAAAAAGGAACCGCTCATATTCCCATCGAAATGCTGGCCTGTATGTAGGCTAAGGGCACGGAAATGACGCTGCAGCAACGGCTGTAATGCAGCATGCTTGATAAACTGAGGACGAGCGCCTATGATAGATAAGATGCTGTGCATGACAGAGCCGGTAGTTTACCGGCAGGCCGGTATAAAGGCACTAACGCCGTAGTGACGGTGGGCGGCAAAATAAAGCAAGTTCAGCTTGCCTGTGCAGAACGGACAGGTGAATACTTCCTGCTTGTTGTTTCGATTCGGTAGAGCAGATTGGTGAAAAACCACTACAGAATGACGTTGCAGCATGTCCTGAACCTATTCCCGGACACAGGGTTTCGAAGCACGTGTATCCATAGTGCTTTTCACTTCGCATTCAATCTGTCTCGGCCAATCAATGATAAGGGCAACTTTCCCCGAATTATGAAGGATCAATGTATCCCGGTATCAGGCCGTCAGAGCCTGCTCCAGCGCCTGTTCATAGGCTTGTTTCCATTCCGGCAGGTAGCCCCAGCTCTCGCCATCCACACAGATTTCAGCATTCGATGCCACCCGTCCCAATAAACTGTATGGTGTGCCCGCTACCTCTGCCTCAAACAAGGATTTCAAATCCGGATTGACACTCACTACTACACGGCTTTGAGCCTCGCCAAAAAGAAAAGCATCCTTGCGCATGCCTGCCGGGCTGTGGAGGTTAAATCCATGTCCGGAGCTCATCGCGCTTTCCAGCATGCAGCAAAAAAGGCCTCCTTCGGACACATCATGAGCCGAGCGGATGCTGCCGCGGTCTATCAGGTGCGCAAGGGTCTTTTGTAGCGCATGCTCTTCATCTAATTCAAAATGAGGTGCCGGGCTGTGGGTGACCCCGCAGAGCTGGTGCAGGTATTCGGAGCAGTTGAAATCTTCCCGCGCAGAGCCCACCAGGTAGATCAGGTCACCCGGGTGTTGGAAGCTCAGGGTCATTTTGTTTTCCATCGAATCCAGCACGCCGACCATACCGATGGTGGGAGTAGGATATACCGGCCCTTCCGGCCCCTGGTTGTAGAAACTCACATTGCCCCCGGTGACGGGCGTTTCGAACTTGCGACAGGCTTCACCCATGCCTTTTACGGCATGTACAAACTGATAGTAGGCTTCGGGATTGTAGGGGTTGCCGAAGTTGAGGCAGTTGGTTACGCCTACTGGTGTGCCACCACTGCACACGATGTTGCGGGCGGCTTCTGCTACGGCTATCATAGCGCCTTTGAACGGGTCGGCAAAGACGTAGCGAGCATTGCAATCTGTGGTCACTGCAAGTGCTTTTTCCGAGCCATGAATCCGAACAACGGCGGCATCGGAAGGAGCATTGGTCTGTGTGTTGCCGGTCATCACCATGCTGTCGTATTGCTCATAAATCCAGCGTTTGGAAGCGATGTTGGGAAGCTGCGCTAAGTGGAAAGCAATTGCTCTTAAATCGCCTGGTATGGGAATGCTGGCTGGATTAAAAGCCTGAATCGCCTTGAAATACGCAGGCTCTGAATAGGCCCGCTCATACACCGGAGCCCCCCCACCCAGCACAAGGCTTTGGGCCGGCACATCGGCCACGAGTTCTTCCTGCATGTAGTATTTCAGGCGTTGCTCTGTAGTCACCTCACCGATTGCCACGCAGTGGATATCCCACTTATCAAACACAGCCTGAACGGCACCTTCCTGGCCTTTCTTCACCACCACCAGCATGCGTTCCTGACTTTCTGAAAGCAGCATCTCCCAGGGTTTCATGTCTTGCTGGCGCAGGGGTACACGGTCTAAGTGGATGATCATGCCATGTTCACCTTTGGCGCTCATCTCCGAGGTGGAACAGGTGATGCCTGCGGCCCCCATATCCTGCATGCCGATGATGGCACCGGTCTGAATCACTTCAAGGCAGGCTTCCAGCAGTTTCTTTTCTTCAAAAGGGTCGCCTACCTGTACGGAAGGCAATTGCTCCGCACTGTCTTCGGTGATGTCGGCAGAGGCAAATGAAGCGCCGCCAATCCCGTCTTTGCCGGTTGCTGCACCCACGATAAACACCGGGTTCCCGGCACCATAGGATGTGGCACTCACGGTCTCACCCGCCTTCACGATGCCCACGCTCATCGCATTGACTAAGGGGTTGGTCTGATAGCAATCTTCGAAATACACTTCACCGGCCAAGGTGGGCACACCAAAGCAATTACCATAATGACCGATGCCTTTCACGATGCCTTTTACCAGCCATTTCGTCTTAGGATTATCGGGCAGGCCAAAGCGCAGGGAGTTGAGGGCAGCAATGGGCCGGGCTCCCATGGTGAAGATGTCGCGGTGGATGCCCCCCACGCCGGTAGCCGCACCTTGAAAGGGCTCAATGGCGCTGGGGTGGTTGTGGCTTTCGATCTTAAACACGCAGCCCAGGCCGCCGCCGATGTCCACGAGGCCGGCATTTTCTTCGCCCGCCTTCACGAGGAGGCGTTCGCCGTCACGGGGTAGTGTTTTCAACCATTTGATGGAATTTTTATAGCTGCAATGCTCGCTCCACATCACGGAATACATGGCCACTTCATTGAAGTTGGGGCTGCGTCCGAGGATGGATTTTATCTGTTCAAATTCTTCTTCCAGCAAACCCAGTTTGAGGGCTTGTTCGAGGCTGGCAGGGGCTGCTGTCACAGAGCTGTTTTGTGGCATGGCGCGAAGGTACGGGGCACAGCGGGCGAAGCGGAACGAACTTAAACAGTGCCTGTCTTTGAAATTTATATTAACCCAAATTCTGAATTTATTTGTCTGAATACATCCCGCTGCCCTACTGCTCGCCCCCTTCCGTTCCTGTCGAAGATTTTACAAATGGCCCCAATTGCTTCCCGAATTTTGCCGCGTTTTTATTCAAGACTTATGCGTCTCTTATTCTTAACTACTCTTCTGCTCGCAGCAGGATATTGCAGCCAGGCTCAGGATTCATTGCATTATCCCGGCGAGAAACATTTCAAAAACATCCGCCAGCTCAGCTTTGGTGGTGATAACGCCGAGGCTTATTTCGGCTGGGACAATCGTCATTTCACGTATCAACGCACCGACCCTCAATCGGGCATCCCCTGCGACCAGATATTCCTCGGCACCCTGCCGGAAGGCAAGAAGGGGCAGTTTGAAACCCGCATGGTCTCTACCGGAAAAGGCCGCACGACCTGCGCCTACCTCATGCCAGACATGAAGCATTTCCTGTATGCCACTACACAGTTTGGCGGCGGTGATGCATGCCCTCCGGTGCCGGACAAGAAAAAGCTGAAGAAGTATGTATGGCCCATCTACGACAGCTATGACATCGTGGTGGCAGACCTAAAGGGAAAGGTGCTGAAACACCTCACGAATACTCCGGGTTATGATGCTGAAGCCACCATCTCACCGGATGGTAAAAAGATCATCTTCACCTCCATGCGCAATGGCGATCTGGACCTCTACACGATGAATATTGACGGTAGCGATGTGCGGCAAATCACCCATGAATTGGGCTATGATGGCGGCGCCTGGTTTTCGCCGGACAGTAAAAAAATCGTGTGGCGTGCTTCTCGTCCAAAGACGGAAGAAGAGCAAAAAGAATATAAAGACCTGCTGGCTCAGGGCCTCGTGATGCCTACCAATATGGAGGTGTATGTGGCCAATGCGGATGGCTCGGATGTGAAGCAAATCACCTTCCTGGCTGGGGCTAACTGGGCGCCCAACTTCACGCCGGATGGCAAGAAAATCATCTTTGCCTCAAACCACGAATATCCTCGCGGCTTCCCTTTCAATCTCTATCTCATCAACCTCGACGGTACAGGCCTGGAACGTATTTCGCACGATGGAGGCTTCGATGCATTCCCCGCCTTTACTCCAGATGGCAAGAAAATTATCTTCTCGTCTAACCGCAACAATGGCGGTGGTCATGCCACCAACTTATTCATCGCTGACTGGGTGCCTTATCCGAAAAACCATTAACCCTCCGGGTACTTTCCCCGCGAATTTTCATCTCCTTAACGCTGCCCAGACCACTATTTGTCCGGGCGGTGCGTTATTTGTACACAGCCTGATTGAAGCCTTGTCCCTATGTTGATTCAAGAACTCATCTCCGCCAGCGTACCAACCCTGTCTCCCACAGACACGGGCAACCATGCCTTGTACCTGATGGAAGAATCACACCTGGCACAACTGCCGATGGTGAAGGGGGATGAGTACCTCGGCCTCATCCGCGAACATGAAGTGCTGGACTGGGGCACACCCGAACGCGCCCTGAGCAGCGCTGACTTCGCTCAATACCGCCCGGCAGTGCCGGTCACCGCACACCCGTATGATGCCATGCGGGTGGCTTCGGAACAACACCTGAATGTGGTGCCCGTAGTGGACGACAGCCTCCATTACCTGGGCAGCATCACCCGCGATGACCTGCTGCGCTTTATAACCGAAAACAGTGGCCTTGACTTCCCCGGCGGCATCATTATCCTCGATTTGGATTCCCGCCAGTACAGCCTTTCTGAAATTGCCCGCATCTGCGAAAATGAAGACGTCACCATCATCTCGAGTCAGCTCAGCACGGACAGGGAATCGGGCCGGCTGCGAGTGACGCTGAAGACGAACCGCACCAACCTGGAAGCCTTAGTCTCTTCCTTCCGCCGCCGGGAATATGAAGTGCAGGAGGTGTATGGCGCACAAATAGGCACGGAAGATGTGATGGACCGCTACCGCTCGCTGATGAATTATATCAACATGTAAGGCTGAAGGCATAGCCTTTGTCGCTTCTTTCTTTCAGGAATGAATGCCGATGGTACACGAACGAGGTCTGGCTTCGTTTTCTGCTACTTTTAATCTGATCTAAAATTCATTGTCCATGCAAGCTGCGTATGTAATTGCCGGTTTTCGTACAGCCGTTGCCAAATCTAAGAGGGGTGCCTTTCGCTTTTATCGTTCTGATGACCTGGCAGTAGATGTCATCAAGGGCCTGCTGGCTTCCCTGCCACAATTAGACCCCAGGCTGGTGGATGATGTGATGGTAGGATGTGCCGTGCCGGAAGCAGAACAGGGCTTGCAGGTGGGGCGCATTATCGCCAACAGAGCGGTGGGGGAATGGGCTGCCGGCGTCACGGTCAATCGGTACTGCGCCTCGGGCCTCGAAACGATTGGCATGGCTACTACGAAAATTCAATGTGGCATGGCCGAGTGTGTCATTGCTGGCGGCACGGAAAGCATGAGCCTGGTGCCTACCGCCGGCTGGCGTACCATGCCGAATTATTCTGTCGCCGCCGCACACGCCGATTACTATTTAGCAATGGGCCTCACGGCTGAACAAGTTGCACAGGACTACCAAATAAGCCGCGAAGCACAGGATGCTTTTGCCTTTTCCTCACATCAGAAAGCACTGCATGCCCTTGCAGCCGGCTATTTCAAAAGCGGCATCTTACCTATCACCGTACCGGAAACTTTTTTAGACAAAAACAATAAACCACAAACCCGCAGTCAGGTAGTGGAAACGGATGAAGGCCCCCGAGCAGATACAAGCATCGAAGTGCTGGCAAAGCTGCCCCCGGTATTTGCAAATAAGGGCACTGTGACTGCCGGAAATTCATCCCAAACCTCAGATGGAGCTGCCTTTGTAGTGGTGATGAGCGAAAGAATGATGAACAGCCTGGGCCTGAAACCCTGGGCCCGGCTGCTGAATTATGCCTGCGCCGGTGTGGACCCACGCATCATGGGTATGGGACCGAAAGTGGCAGTACCAAAAGTGCTGAAACAAGCCGGCCTAAACCTGTCGGACATAGAACTGATCGAACTGAATGAAGCTTTTGCCTCACAATCGCTGGCCGTCATCCGCGAGCTGAGCCTGAACCCGGACATAGTGAATGTGAACGGGGGCGCTATTGCCTTAGGACATCCACTGGGCTGCTCGGGTGCTAAACTGAGCATCCAACTACTGCACGATATGGAACGGCTGGGTAAGAAAAAGGGGATGGTCACCGCCTGCGTCGGCGGCGGCCAGGGCATCGCAGGAGTATGGGAATTGCTGCGGTAGGAGGCGAAGGCTCCAGCCTTCGCCGGTGTATTGTGTAGTCTCCTGGCTACAGAGATGAAACTTTTTAGAAAAGAAGGGCCACATGAACACTAATTCTCCGGTTGAGAGCCTCATTACAGCCTATTTCTGCACCTTCACCATTGTGCAAGATGCTGATTTGTTTACGCTTCAGGTATATCGGGATATTGTGATAGACAGCTTGAATTTTTGCGAGGAGCACAAGGGCTTGCGCATTCACGCATACGTGTTTATGAGCAATCACATTCATTGTATCCTATCTGCTGTACACGGAAATTTATCCAGTATCCTTCGCGATTCAAAAAGCTTTAGTTCTAAGGCTATGTTCCGGAAGATGTATGAAGACGAAGATTCCCGACAAGCCTGGTTACACTTAGTATTTGAGTATGCTGCTGGTGGCCATAGGCGCAACAAGGATTTTCAGATCTGGAAGCACTTCAACCAGCCGGAAGCGCTTTGTAGTTCTTCGATCATCCGACAGAAAATAGATTATATACACAACAGTCCGGTACGTGCTGGTTGGGTGGCAGAATCACATCACTGGCTTTACAGTAGCGCTTCAGATTATCGGCTAGGAAGACAAGTGGGCAATCTTAAAGTTGCATTGTTTGAATTACAATAGCCAAGAGGCTATAAGATAGAGGGGCGAAGGCTGGAGCCTTCGCCCCTCTATCTCCCCATCCCACTACTTTTGTCGCCCATGAAGCTGTCCCATTACTTACTTCCTACTCTGTTATTCATTACCCCCAGCCTCCTGCAGGCTCAGATATTTCCAAAGGCTCACTTCAACGGCATGTACCTCCAGTGGGGCTACAACCGTGAGATTTACACCCGCAGCGACATCCATTTTCAAAACGGCAATCAATACGACTTCACCATCCATGACGCTAAAGCAGTGGACAAGCCCGACTTCGACGGTATTTGGAATTCGCCCTTAGACATCACCATTCCGCAATACTCCTACCGCATTGGAGTCTATCTAAATCGCCAGAACACCTGGGCCATCGAGCTCAATTTCGACCATGCCAAATACGTAGTCAATGATGACCAGAGGCTACGGCTCAGTGGCCAGATTGCCGGCGAGCAAATTGATAAAGACACCGTCATCCACCGGCAGTTTCTACACTTTGAACACACCGATGGTGCCAACTTCTTCCACATAAACTACGTCCATCAAAAATTCCTGCTTGAAGGCAAGAGATACGGCAAACTCTCTTACCTGCTCAAAGGAGGGGCCGGTGTCGTCATTCCACGTACCGACGTCACCTACATGGGCCAGCGCCTCAACAACAAATTTCATGTTGCTGGCTACATCATCTCTGCCGAGGCCGGTATCCGTTACTATCCTCTGCGCAACTTCTTCCTGGAGCTGAATATGAAAGGAGGCTATGCCAACTACCTCAATTCCCTTGCCATAGAGGGCGGGGGAAAGGCAAATCATCAATTCTGTTACGGCTCCGTCATCCTCCTCGCCGGCTACGACCTCAACTTCGGGCACCAACGGCAGCACCCTGCAGTTGCCCCACTTTAACGCATCCCCCGCAACGAGGCCACTACCTTCGCCGCGCGCATGATTGCCCGCTTCCTGCATATTCTATGTTCGCTTTGGCTTGCCGCGCTGCTTCTCTTCGGCACCACCCCAGCAGCAGCAATCCATGCCTTCGCGCATCATCATGATACGCTGCACCACCATAGCCAGGAGCGATTCAGCATAGACCCGAAGCACCACCATTGCCAGTTTCTCAGTTTCCACCTGATGCCCTTCGAAGCGCCCCCTCAATGGGTTCCGCTTCCAGCCCCTCAGCGGCAGATTCCGAAAGGCTTCATCATCCTTCAAGACGAGCGTGCCACACAGCAGAATATAGCCCTGCGCGAAGGCCGAGGGCCGCCTGACAACTCCTGAAAACAGCAGACAACAAATTCTGCCATTTAGGGCTTTCTTTATTTAGTCAGCTCCATTTCGTAGCTCATCTTCCGTTGCGTCGCACCCTTCAGCGTTCGGTTCTCTACTGAGCTTTTCGCATAACGTCAAGCCCACAAACGACACCTTCGCAGGCCCGAAGCACATTCCCAGACAAAAGAGCCCCGATCAAGCAAAAAAGAAGTCGGCAGATTCTGCTGCTTCCTCCCATCATCTTTCGGGATCCTCATCTCAGGTTTCTCATACAAGCCTAACTCTTCTTCCATTCCACGCCTTTCATCCTCCGTAAAAAGATTATTCAGGACATCCATATTATGCGGCTATCCACACTCCTACTCTTTCTCCTGCTGAGCCTTCCGGCATCCGCTGCCGTCCGCTCCTCCCTATATGGCCAGATCACCGATACAGCAGGTCAACCCCTGCCCGGAGCCATCATCGAGCTACCTGAACTCCACACCGGGGATGTCGCCGACACGGGCGGACATTTCCACATCAACGACCTGCCCTCCGGTCGCTTTTTAGTCTCCGTGCGGCTGCTAGGCTTTGCGTCCCAAAGCCGATACGTTCAGCTTCAGGGCCAGACCCAGCTAAACCTACGCCTCATCGAAACCGTGATTGCACAGCACGAAGTAGTCGTCACAGGCACCAGCCTCGCCACCGGCCTGCGCCGCAGTGTCGCCCCGGTGCAGAGCATCTCTGCTACTCAGATGCGCGAGCAAGCCAGCAGCAACATCATAGATGCTATCAGCAGAATGCCCGGTGTCCGACAGGTTTCAACAGGCCCTGCCATATCCAAGCCTGTCATCCGGGGCCTCGGATACAACAGGGTCGTCACCGTGTCCGATGGTATCCGCCAGGAAGGGCAGCAATGGGGCGATGAGCATGGTATTGAGATAGACGACTACAACCTGAGCCGTGTGGAAGTAGTAAAAGGCCCCTCTTCCCTGACCTATGGCTCAGATGCAGTGGCGGGAGTCATCAACATCCTCAGTCCGCTACCGCCGCCTGATGGTCATATCCAGGCGCAACTGGCCACAAACTATCAAAGCAACAACGGTCAGTTTGCGCTCCATGGACGGGTTGTCGGCAATGAACAGGGTCTGAACTGGAGCGCGTACTACACCGGCAAACGAGCCCACGATTATCAGAACAGTGCCGATGGATTCGTGTTCGATTCGCGCTTCCGCAATGATGACTTTGGAGCCAGCATCGGCATCCGCAAACACTGGGGCAACAGCAAGCTTTCTTTCACTTCCTTCAACCAAACTTTAGGCATCCCGGAAGGCACCCGCGACAGCCTCAGTGGCCGCTTTCTGAAGCCCATCAACCTGGGGGGCCTTGAGGAAGAAATCCCTGTAACGGAAGCCGATGGTAAAAGCTATGACCGCAACATTCCCAGTCAGCATATCCGTCACCAGCGCCTGGCCTGGAACTCGGAAGTATTCCTCCACAACAATGACCGGCTGAGCTTCACGGCAGGCTATCAGCAAAACGACCGTAAGGAATTTGGAGACGTGTTGCAACCCGACATCCCAGGACTTTGGCTGCGGCTGCGCAGCATCACCGGTAACCTGCAATACCAGCATCAATTTGCACATGACCTGCAGTTCATCACCGGGCTGAACAGTATGAGCCAGCAGAATGAGAACCGGGGTTCGGAATTCATCGTGCCCGATTATCAGCTTTTCGACCTTGGCGGCTTTGCCATGCTGCGCCGCGAAACCAATCACTGGACCTTCGCTGCCGGCCTGCGCTTAGATCATCGGGACATAAATGGGGCTGCCTTGTATGAAGATTCTACAGGTCAGCGCAGCGAAAAACAAACTGCCGGCGGGTTTATACGTTTCACATCATTTTCCCGCTCCTTTCTGGCCCCATCCGGCAGCCTGGGGCTTTCCTTTGCCGGCATCCGGAACACGGTACTGCGCTTCAATCTGGCCTCGGGTTTCCGCACGCCCAATATCGCCGAGCTGGCCGCCAATGGGGTGCACGAGGGCGCCTTACGGTATGAGTATGGGAATACCAATCTAAAGCCGGAGCATAGCATTCAGGCAGACCTCGGCGGGAACTGGCATTCAGACCATCTATCCTTCCAGGCCGACCTTTTTGCCAACTACATCAGCAACTACATTTTCTATCAAAAACTGCTGGGCCAAAATGGCGCCGACTCGATTCCCAGCCTCGAAAATCCAGAAGGTTATTCCGCCTTCAGCTTCACGCAAACCCAAGCCTTGCTGAGCGGCGGCGAACTATACTTTGACTTACATCCGCACCCTTTCGACTGGCTGCATCTGGAGCAAAGCATCTCGTATGTACAAGGCCAAAACTTAGAGGGATCAGATAGTACCCAATGGCTGCCTCAAATGCCGGCTGCACGCTGGCTCAGCGGGATCCGGGTGCAACGCGCGGCAATGGGCAAGCACATCACTCATGCCTGGCTGAAGCTGGAGGCCGACCATTACTTCGCCCAAAGCCAGGTGTTCCGTGCCTATGGCTCGGAGACCGCTTCGCCGGAATACACCCTGCTGAATGCCAGCCTGGGCTTCGACTGGCAGCAGAAAGGGAAAACGGTTTGCACCCTGATTGTATCGGCACAGAACCTGGCAGACATCGCCTATCAGAATCACCTCAGCAGGCTGCGCTATGCCGATGTAAACCCGGTAAATGGCCGTATGGGGATTTCGGGCATGGGCAGAAACCTCAGCCTGACCTTGCAGGTGCCCATGGAATGGAAGTGAGGTGCTAGGCTATATCCACAACGATGGTGAATCAATTCCAGAGCCAATCAAATCACGAAAGCAAACAATCAAACGCTTATTTCCGAATACGTTTATTGAAGGGTGCATCTGCCGCTCAGATACCCCGCTCATACATCCAGGCTCCCTTCAAACACACACACAGCCGGGCCACGTAAAATGACGGAGTGAGCGCTGTCTGGCTGCGATTTTTCAAACTGCACCTGCAAGCCGCCACCGGGCGTTTCAATCTCATAAGAAAAGCGGCCCAGTTCCTTTTCACTGGCTGCAAGGGCTGCAGCCGTCACGCCGGTGCCACAACTCAGTGTTTCATCTTCCACACCACGCTCGTAAGTGCGAACGGCAATCCTTCTCGCACCCAGCCGGCTAACAAAATTCACATTGGCGCCCCCAGGCGCAAAGCGGGCTTCCTGCCGGATGCGGCGGCCCTCGCGCACTACTGCGACCTGCTGCACATCGTCCACCCATACCACACAGTGCGGCGAGCCGGTATTTAAGAGGACCTGACCTTGATCCTGCCGGATCGAAGGCACATCATTCATGTGGAGGCTGACGATGCCATCGGGTTCTATCCGTGCCCGGTGCAAGCCGTCAATGGCTTCAAATTCAGTGTCGGGGCCTTGCAGGATACCCAGCCTTTGCGCAAAGGCTACAATACACCGACCACCATTGCCACACATACTGCTCTCGCCACCATCTGCATTGAAATAGACCATACGAAAAGAGGCTCGGGCAGAGGATTCCAGCAACATCAGCCCATCGGCACCAATTCCGAAACGGCGGTGGCAGAGCAGGGCAATTTTCTCCTGGTTCAGGCTTATGTTTCCCCGGCGATTGTCCATCAGGATAAAATCATTACCTGTGCCCTGGTATTTGACGAAAGAGATCGGTTTCATTTTTTTCCAAAATATTCTTCGGCGCGTTCATTGAGCAATTCACCTTGTTGTGCCCCCACATAGAGCATTTGCCGCCAGTTCGTATTTTGTAATTCACCCATCACCGTGCTGGTCAGCAGCCGAAAATCGGAGCGCATCACGCCGGGCGAATAAAAGAGGAACAGTCCGGCGCCATGCATCTTCTGGTTGGGATTGTAGCGCCAGATTTCATAGGGCAGTGAACCGGATTCGTTAGGCACCCGGATGACCTCATCGGGCTTGCCATAGCGTAACCAGATGATGCCCCGGTCGGTCTCGTAGCCGGGGGTGCTGCCCGGGCCAAATTGACGGTTTACCTCCCGCACTTCGTTCGCAAAATCCTCCCAGGCTTTGTCTGGGTCTTTTGGGCTGATCAGTGAAAAATGGTTGTAGATGAAATAGCGCATGTAGAGGTCATCGGGACGCTCAAGGAACCCGTTGATGGCTGCAATTTCAGAGCCGGTAGCTGCCGGGCGAATCATCTTCAGAATCGAGCGGAGCTGCGGCATGGTAAACTTTGCCACGAAAGTCTTGCCGAGGTCCAGCAGGTGTGCATCCGTGACCGTTTTCGCCTCGGCACTGTCTAGTATTTCGATCCCTTTGCCCCCCGTGGGATGCGCATTGATGGTTTGAAAAAAAGTGGAAGCCTGGGCCAGCTCCTGCCCGGAAGCCGTGCGCAGGGCGAGGCAAAGCCAATAGTTGCCCGTTGGCAAAGAGGCCGTGGACAGGTTGAATCGGAAAGCCTGTTTGGACTGGGGCCGGCGAATCGTATCGCTCACATATACACCTGTGCTGCGCCCGTTGCGCTCCCGCGAGATGTAGCATAGTTGATACAAGGGAAACCAAGAAGCCGGCAGGCTGTCGCTACGATACAATTCGGCATAGGCATGCAGGTTTTGCCGTCCTTCATCATAAAAATTCAAGGCCTTGGGCAGACATTGAAAACCTGCTTTCAAAAAGGGGCTCGGAACAGCAAAACGAAAGAACGTATCCAACAATTCCAGGCTGCTGTATTGCGGCGCACGACGGACTACGCTGAGCGTGTCTTTGTAATAAAAACGGCTGTCTTCGCGTCCGTCTTCGGCCAGGTACAGTTCCACCCGATAATGGCCATCCTGAATTGGAATATGTGTCTGCTCCAAGATTCGGGGTGCTGTTTCCCGGCTGGGGTCGAAGGCTTGTGTTTGCAGGTAATAAAAGTCCTGATAGACGATGCCGGTGTCTCTGCTGACGCGAATTTGGGTGCGGATACGGGCGCTGAGCCTGCCTAGTGAATCCTTCTGATACCGGAGGCTTTGCGGAAATATTTCCCAGTAAAGATCCAGGTGGCCACTGTCTGAAGAAGATTGAAAAACAGCAAATCCTGCTGCTGCCTCAAGGGTTCCGGCCTGGGCCTGCATCAACGTAATAAGGGAAAGTAGTACCAGCAAACAGCGGCGCATTCGTGCATCTTTCGGCAAAAGTAAATCCTCAACTTGCGGCAATGATGCCGGTATTGCCCCTTTCTCTTTTCCCCGGCCTTGACTGGTGGGCCACTGCACGAGCAGCAGGCGGGGCAGAGCTGTTTAGTGGTCACTTGCCGGCGGGGCATCCCAACCAATACAGTATCTCCTCCGCCAATGGCCTCCTGCTCCTTTCTGTGCCTTTGCAGGGAGGGCGGCGTCAACGAAGCCCCCTGGCTGATTGGCGCATTGACTATACACACGACTGGCAGCGCCGGCATTGGGGGGCTTTGTATTCCGCCTATGGACGGGCCCCTTTTTTCGAGCATTTTGCCCCCGGGCTTCGAGGGCTGATTTATGGTGGGCATGAGCACTTAGAACGGCTGAACCATGCAGCCCTGACCTGGGTAAGCCAGAGCCTGCGCCTATCACTCCTTTTTTCTGACGCCATTAATGAAGCGCCACAGCCCTTACCCGCATTGGTCTTACCGGCTTACCACCAGGTGTTCGAAGCACGCCTGGGCTTTCTATCCGGGCTGTCGGTGCTGGACCTGATGATGAATGAAGGGCCCGAGTCAATGCGGTATTTGATTCCTGCTTGAGGGGCAAATTTTTTTCAGTGCTCGTGCTGCAACAGATGTTTTGTAGCGAACTACCGCCGACAAAAAAAATCTCAGAAAGCCAAGGTTGACCCGCACAAGAGCGCGACTCTTATTTCTTGATTTCAAGCAGAATACTTAAGGCTAATCCGGAATGCGAGGGACAATTACCTTAGCGTGCGAAAAAAATTTTAACAGAATTCTATGCGAGGATTTTTAGGCGTAGCACTGATTTCTCTTTTTACCATAGGCAGCTTTCCGGTCTTGGCACAGGACGGCGGCGGCAGTGGCCTGGTGACGGGCCGACTGGTGTCGCAGGATGCTCATAAGCCAGTCTCAGATGTGCAGTTGGTGCTGCCCCGTCGGAAGTTGCTAGCCACAACAGATGCCGAAGGCAAGTTTGTATTTAGCCGGGTGCCTTTTGGCAACTATGAATTGCTCATCAGTAGCCCCTCCATTCAGGCAGACACTCTTAAAGTGAGCCTACAAAAAGCCATTGTGGACTTGGGTGACATCGTGGTCGTTCGGACGGACAATAACCAAGGGCCGAGCAGCCAGCAAATACCGGTCATTTCTCTAGAAGAAAATGACCTCTCAGCAGATGACGATGGCGTGCGCTTAGCCAATGTGAGCGGGTTGCTCGGCGCCTCCCGCGACCCCTTTGTATCGGCTGTTGCTTTTGTGTTCGGGCCCTACCGTTTTCAGGCGCGCGGCTATGACCGCAACCGTCAGGAAGTGATGATCAACGGAGCCCCGATGAATGATGTGGAAACCGGGGATGCCTATTGGTCTCAGTGGGGCGGGCTGAATGATGTGTTTCGCAGCCGCAGCAATACCTATGGCTTGCAGCCGGCAGCATACAGTTTTGGGGATGTAAATGGCTCAGTGTATTTCGATGCCTCGGCTGCCAGCCAGCGAAAGCAAACCCGCGTCACCTATAGCGCTACGAACCGCAACTACAGCAATCGTCTAATGCTGACCTACAGCAGCGGGTTGTTGAAAAATGGCTGGGCATATTCACTATCTGCCTCCCGGCGTTGGGCGAAAGAAGGCTATATCCCGGGTACTTTTTATGATGGCTATTCATACTATGCGGGCCTAAGTAAACGCTTTGCCGGAGGCAAGCATGAACTGAACCTGATCACGTTTGGCGCACCAACGCAGCGGGGTAAGTCATCGCCGGTTACTCAGGAGACTTATGACTTGGCCGGTAGTAATTTTTACAATCCCAACTGGGGCTACCAAAATGGAGAAAAGCGCAATGCGCGGGTAGCAAATAGCTATCAGCCGGTAGCCATTCTCAACTATCGTTATGCCCCCTCGAACAACCTGCGCTGGAATACGAGCCTGAGTGTTCAGAGCGGGAAAAATCGTAACAGTTCCCTGGACTGGTATAATGCCGAGAACCCGCGCCCGGACTACTACCGCAACCTGCCCAGCTACCTCAGCCTGAATGAGCTCGACCCATCAACTGCTCAGTTTTATGGACAGCAACAAGTGGATTGGAACAAGCTCTACAATGAGAACTACAGCAACTACGATTCCATCGTGAATGCGGGTGGGATAGCCGGGAATACGGTTCGCGGCAAGCGCTCGGTGTATGTTGTGGCTGATGATGTGGATGATGTCCGGAAGTTCAATTTCAACACCCGCATTGAAAAAGTAGAATCGGAACATATCACGGTGCAGGCCGGACTTCAATTTATGTCGCAGCGTGCCGAAAGCTACCGCCAACTGACCGACTTGATGGGAGGTGATTTTTATACCAATCTGAATCAGTTTGCCGTGCTTCAAAATGTGCCCGATGTAGCCTTCGACCAGTATGACCTGAATGCGCCCAACCGGGCCATAAGGGAAGGAGATAAATATGGCTATGACTACATCAGCCGTTTCAGCAAAGGGTTCATCTGGGCACAGATGCAGGCTACTTTCAACAAATTTGATTTCTTCCTTTCTGGCCGTGGAGGCTTTCAAAATTTTTCAAGAGAAGGGCTGTACCGGAATGGTTTGTTCCCTACCGAATCCTATGGGAGGAGCAGCCAGCAGCATTTCGGCAGCTATGGCCTGAAAGGAGGAGTCACCTACAAGCTGGATGGCCGGAATTATTTCTTCCTACATGCCGGCCTGAGCCAGGAGCCGCCCAGTTTCGACAATACCTATATCTCGCCGCGCACCCGCAGCCTCACCGTACTGGACCCCTCTGTGGAAAAAATATCCAGCATTGAAGGCGGCTACCTAATGCGCACACCCAAGTATAACATAAGGCTGGTAGGCTATGCCACGGATGTGAAAGATGCCACCGAAATCAAGCGTTTTTACAATGACGACCCTGCCTTCCGCAGCTTCGTAAACTATGTTATCCGCGGCGTGAACACGCGCTACACCGGCCTGGAAGCAGCGGTAGAAGTGAAACTGATGCCGGTCTTATCGGTGTCTGCAGTAGCAGCTCTGGGGCAGGCTTTCTATACCAGCAATCCCAAGTCCATTGGCATCTATCAGGATAATGACACCGTGAGTGTGCCCACTGAACGCAAGGCATATATCCAAAACTATTACCTCGCTGTGGGGCCGCAGAGCGCCTACACGCTGGGCTTCCGTTATGGGCCGATGAAATACTGGTATGCCAACCTGAACCTGAATTATTTCGACCGGAATTATGTGGACATCAACCCAGACCGCCGTACATCAGAAGCGGTCTCTGGCTTAGTGCCGGGCTCTGAACAATACCACCGCATCGTGGATCAGGAAAAATTACCCTCATCCTTCACCGTGGATTTGAGCATCAGCAAGTCCTTCCTGCTTTCCAAATATTCGAAAGCACTGCCCCGCAATACCTTCCTTTATTTCAGCCTGGGTGTGTCCAACCTGCTCGATTCGAAAGACATCCGCACGGGCGGCTTTGAGCAGCTCCGCTACGACTTTGCCAGTGAGAATCCGGATAAGTTTCCCTCCAAATATTTCTATGGTTATGGCCGGAATTTCTTCCTTAACCTGAGCCTGAAATTCTAAACATCTTCCTACCACTATTTCTTAAAAATTCAATCGAAACAAGTGAATAAGCTTCGACTCCTTTTTCTGGCAATCCTTGCCGGCGGGCTGCTCAGCGGCTGTCTAAAAAAATCATTTGACCAGCCTGCCGACCTCAGCGGCTATGACCCGGGCCTCCCTGCCGGCGACTCTGCCATCAACATCCGCAGCCTGCTCAACATGCGGCCCTATACCGGCGGCAGCTTAGACACCCTGCTCATCACTCAGGACCTGACACTAACCGTGATTGTGAATGCAGATGACCGCAGCGGCAACATCTACAAATCCATCTACGCTCAGGACAGCAGCGGGGGCATTCAGATATACATTGATGCTTATAGCCTCTACAACCGTTATCCCGTGGGGCGAAAACTTTATGTGCGTCTGAAGGGTATGTACCTGAGTTACAATTCCGGCACCGGCACTCCCTGCATCAGCGGCGGCATCAGCGAGCAAGCTGCACCCCTGGGCCTGAATGGCCAAGCCATAGACCAGCACATCATCGGGGCCACAATGGGCAATGAAGTGAAGGATACAGTCGTTTCATTTAATGCGGCCCGTAACTACACAGCCAATGCTGACATCACGCTCTTGTGCCGCCTGGTGACTATTGCCGACAGCGTACAGTTTGGTGATACCCTCCATACCTACGCCTCCCCCACCGATGCGACCAACCGCTATATCTGGACCTGCGGTTCCAACCTGTATGTAGGCAACACCACACCCACTGGCATGATGGCCGTTCGCACCGACAACCATGCCTCGTTCCACGCTCAGAATCTCCCTTTCGGGAAAGGAAAAATATCTGGCATTTACACGATTTACAAGACTACCCCGCAACTTATCCTCCGAGACACTACAGATGTTCGCTTCTACGGCCCGCGTTGTGGTGCCGTTTCTACTGGCTCTGTGCTGTTCTCTGAAAATTTTAGCGGGGGTGCCAGCAATACAGATATCAACTTGACAGGCTGGAGCAATTACGCAGAAGCCGGGGGCAAGAAGTGGATCTTTTCGGTCATCAGTGGCAGCACCAATGTCTTCGCAAAAATGTCTGCCTACAACACCAACCAAAACAGTGTTATCTCCTGGCTCGTTACACCGGCCATCAACCTGACCGGGAAGGTGAATCCTATGCTTTCCTTCAGAAGTGCCAACGGGTATGATAATGGAGCAACGCTGAAAGTGTATGCCAGCAGCAATTTCAATGGCAGCAATTTTTCAACGGCTACCTGGACACAACTTAACCCGACACTGGCCCCTTCTTCTCCCAGTGGTTACAGTGCTTTCACGCCATCCGGTAATGTGAGCCTGAGTTCCTTTACGGGCAATGTGTACATCGCTTTTAAGTATGAAGGAGCCGACCCGAGCTCGGGCACAGAACACAGCACAACCTGGGAACTTGATGATGTGAGTGTGATGTCGAATTGAGTGAAAACAATATCGTATTTCATCCGCTCAGGCCATGCCTGAGCGGATTTTTTTTGAATTGCAAAGCCGCCTTCCCGTTAAAAAAAGGATATTAGCATCACAAAAATTTTTTGAATCCTATGAAAAGATTCTTACTCCTTCTTGCTGCCTGCGGAACGGCCCTGATCGGGCAGGCTCAGATTTCCATCACGAGTAGCTCGCTCAGCTATTCCCAAAATTTCGATGCTTTAGACACCACTTCCTATTCCGGTTCCGGCTTCCATGGTAGCACCAACCTGCCATCAGGCTGGCTGATTTGGGAATTTGGCAGCAGCAGCACCCGCAATGGGAATGATTATGTAGGCGACTATGGCTACAGTAATTCCGGCGACACTTACAGCTATGGCAGCACCGGCAGCACAGAACGGGCATTAGGCACCCTGGCTTCCGGCTCCGTTTCCCCACACTTTGGCGCAGCTTTCGTAAACAATACCGGCAGTACGATTTCCGGCTTCAGCATTCGCTACCGCGGCGAACAATGGCGCATGGGCAGCACAGGACGTACAAACCTCGACTCCCTGGTTTTTGAATACAGCATCAATGCTGACTCCCTCGGCGACACGACATCACCTACTGTCTGGACGGTTGATACTGCCCTCTCCCTCTACACCCCCAACATGGGCGCAACGGGCGGCGCTTTGGATGGCAACGCAGCAGGCAACAACACCATCCGTACAGGCACTATCAACCTCAGCATTCCCAGTGGTGCCAAACTCATCATCCGCTGGTCAGACCCCAATATTCTCGGCTCGGATGACGGCTTGGCTGTGGATAGCTTCAGCGTACAATTCATCATTTCCTCTTCGCTACGCCCCAACCTCGTTTCGGTAACGCCAGCTAATGGTGCTACTGGTGTTGGTCCTACAGCTATAGTGTCCATGACTTTCGATAAGCAAGTGACTGCGGGCACGGGCAACATCTATATTGTCGACTCTAATCTTAATGTAACAGACACCATCGTCGTGAACAGTGCATCCGTCACCATCTCAGGCAACACAGCTACTGTAGCACATTCCGGCTTTAGATCTTCTTCCACATACTACATCACATTTGACTCCACGGCCTTTGACACTGCCGGCTACCACTGTTACGGACTCTACGACATCAATGCCTGGAAGTTTTATTCCTGGACGGAAAGTGTTGGCAGCTTCCGAGCCGGTGCTTTGCCCTTGCAGGTCGTCAACCCCGCCAGCCAGGGTTACTTTGACCTGAGCTGTGTCCTCAGCCGCCCAGCCCATCTCAAGGCCCGCGTCATAGACCTCAACGGCCGCATCGTAGCTACCCAAAACTTCCACACACAGCAAGGCGACAACCGCTTCCGTATCAAAACCAACCTCCCTGCCGGTACCTATCTCATCCGTGTGGACGATGGTATAGACTGGGGCAGCGTCAAAGTCATTTTGCAATAAGTCTCTATCCTGCTCCTTTCAGAACGCATCTCCGGGTGCGTTCTTTTTTTATCAGCAATATTTCGCTGCCCGTCATCCGTTGCATCGCACACTTCGGCGATATTTCACTATGCAACCCTTCCCGGAAGACGCTACGCTACACACATAGCCATAGAAAATCACAAAGCGCTCATCAGCACAAAGCCATCCACACCCACTGGCGCGGCTGACTGCTCCTGCTACATTTGCCCCGCTACAATCCTCCACTCCAAAATCAACAACATGAGCGAACACAACTATGCCTTAGTCGCCGAACTACAACACGAGGCAGCCAACACCCGCAAGATGTTTGAGCGAATTCCCGAAGAGCAATTCGAGTATGCCCCACACGAAAAAAGCACTCGCATGGGCAGGCTTGCCGGCCATATTGCCCAACTCACCGGCTGGCCTGCACTCATCCTGAATACCGATGAGCTGGATTTCGCATCTGGAACCTATGCCCCCTTTATACCTACAAGCAGAGCGGAATTGCTGCAACGCTTCGATGAAGAATTAGCCGCATCACTTAGCGCCCTGCAAGAAGCCGACAAAGAGCGCATGATGCAAATCTGGGCCATGCGGGCAGGAGATCATATTATCGCAAGCCTCCCCAAAGCCGCCATGATTCGAAGCGCTGCCATCAATCATTTCATCCACCATCGCGGACAACTTTCCGTTTATCTGCGGCTCAACAATGCACCCGTACCGGGCATGTATGGCCCCAGCGCCGATGAACATTGATTTTTAGCTTAGCCCCTTCAGGAATGGGCGGCTTCAACGACCTGCGTCTCCAGCAAGCGCAGGTCGTTTTCTTGTACCGTTAGCTTCACCCGGATATGCTTCATCGCGAGCAACTGCTCTGCCCGTTCCGGCCATTCCACAAAGCAACGGGCATCCGGCTGCATCAACGCATCTTCCATGCCGGCATCCATCGCTTCATCAGGGCCGCTCAGGCGATACCAATCCATGTGGTAGATGAGGCCTTCCGCCCCGTCAGGCTCTGGATAGCGGTATTCATTGATCAGCGCAAATGTGGGAGAGGACACCGTATCCGCCACACCCAGCACTTCGCAGAGGGCATGAATGAAGGTAGTTTTCCCTGCACCCAGACCCCCGTAAAAGCTGATGACCCGCACGCCTTGTGCCCAAGTCCAAAACTGCCTGGCAGCATCTGCAAGGGTGTCTTTTCCGAAAGAAATCTGGAAAGGCATACTCATGAAGAAGCAAATGTAGAAGCCAGCCCGACGATGCAACACTCAGCCGCAAGAAGAGTCTCGTACACCGCCCCCAACAAGGCCCGGGTTTCCCCTCCGGTTACCTTTGTCGGATGCGCCCATTTCTGAAACCGGCAGCCCTTACTGTCCTTTTCATGCTCCTGTTTTCCTCCGTTCTTCCAGCGCACCCACAGGCTGCATTTTGGCGCGAAGCAGCGCCTGGCTTTGAAACCAGCCACGGAAAGCCCTCATTGAACCCCGCGCGATATCGCATCTTCCTGACCAGCGAAGACAGCTTAAACACCTTTCTGGCACAGGTGTCCACAGATTACCGGCAGGCAGGCATTATCTCTTTGCCGCAGGCCAATGGCAGCCTACGGCACTTCCGTATCTGGCAGACACCGGCCATGGAAGCGGATCTTGCGGCCCGGCATCCTGAATTGAAAACCTTCACCGCCGAAGCTCTCGACAACCCCTGGGTTACTGCCAAGTTGGACTACACCCCATATGGCTTTCATGCACTGGTCTTTGATGGGGATCAGTGCTACCTCATTGACCCCTATCACCAACGTCCTGATGGTGCCTACCTGGTTTATTTCCGCCAGGATTACCAGCGCCCATTGAATGAGCGTATGTTTTGCGCTGCAGAAGATGAGCCTTTCAGCCAGCCGGCACCTGAATCTGGAAATGCAGCACGCACCAACGGAACCCAAAGCAAAACCTACCGTTTAGCGCTGGCAGCTACGTTTGAATATTGCAGCACCGTAGCGGGTGTCGGCGCTTCCCGCGCAGATGTGCTGGCCAAAATGCTCACCACGATCAACCGCGTGAATGGCGTGTATGAACGCGAACTTTCGGTAAGTATGAAGCTGATTGCAAACGAAGACACACTCATCTTCAACACCGACCCCAGCGCCTACACCAACAACAATGGGGGCATCATGCTGAGCCAAAATCAGGCAATCATAGATGCCCGCATCGGAACTGCGAACTACGACATCGGCCATGTCTTCAGCACCGGAGGAGGCGGCATTGCCTACCAGGGTTGTGTGTGCGACAACCTCCGGAAAGCCCGCGGCGTGACCGGCAGCGCTTCGCCGGTGGGCGATGCCTTCGATATAGATTATGTGGCGCACGAAATGGGGCATCAGTTTGGTGCCGGGCATACGTTTAATGCCAGCACGGGCTCTTGTGCCGGCAATGGTGTACGCAGCATCTCATTTGAGCCAGGAGCTGGCAGCACCATTATGGCGTATGCCGGTATTTGTGGTGGCGGCAACGATTTTCAGGCTCATAGTGACCCTTATTTCCATTCCGCATCGCTGGAACAAATCAGCCAGTATATCACCTCGGGCACGGGCCGTAGCTGCCCGGACGTACAACCAACACCCAACAGCACAAACGCCACTCTGGAGCCTTTTTCAGCAGAATATTTTATCCCTTACAAAACACCTTTTGAACTGACAGCACCGCTTGCTTCAGACAACACAGCAGACACCCTTCACTATTGCTGGGAGCAACGTGATGCGGGCGGCATTGATTTCGGTAAAAGCCTTGCACTGACCTACACACAAGGCCCTCTCTTCCGTTCGTTTCTGCCCGACTCTTCGCGCACGCGGGTCTTTCCTGCATTAAACCGGTTGCTCAATGGGCTGAGCACACCGGGAGAAAAATTGCCGGACACTGCCCGGGACATGCACTTCGGCCTTACAGAGCGCGACATCCTGGCTGGCTGGGGCAATTTTAATTTCCCGGACGACCGGATCACATTGCATGTGGTACAAACACCTACCCTGTTCCAGGTAGAATCATTCAGCACGCCGGATACCGTTTTGGGGCGCAGCCTGCAAGTGATTCAATGGGATATAGCCGGCACCGACCAGGCACCTATCTCCTGTACAAAAGTGGACATCCTGCTTTCTGTGGATGGGGGTTACAGCTATCCCGACACACTATTAGCGGCCACTGACAATGATGGCGTTGAAGCGCTCTGGCTGCCGAATCCGCCCACCACCCATCAGGCCCGAATTAAGGTAAAGGGCAGGGACAATGTGTTTTTCAACATCAATAAAGTCAACTTCAGCATCCTTCATAGCGACACCCTGCAGGTGCCACCACCGCCTCCGCCCGTCGCACAAGTGCTGAGCATTGCACCGGTACCGGCGGGCCAATCGTTACAGATTCAGATACCCGACAGCATCGGCAACCTCAGCTTCAGCCTGCTGAATACTCAAGGACAGGTCGTCCTGCGCGGATATATTGCCGGAAGGACTGAAATCGCAACGGCAGGGCTGGCACGCGGGATTTATTTTCTGAAACTCTATGGCCTGAAATTGAAGTTGGAACAACGCATCCTGCTCCAGTAATCCGCAGAAGCATCCGTTTCTTACTTAGGCAAGCCTCCTACACCAAAGAGCCTGAGCGCGAGTGAGACACCGGCCACATTTACATCCTTGCTATAGCCATAGCGCTGCTCCGGCACCACGTAGTGCCCCTGACGGTCCAGCACGGAATACGTGACGAAACGGAAGCTGCCCTGACGTTGGAAACGGAGCCGGGCAGTGAGGCCTGCACCTGCTGCTTGGAAATCCAGGTTGCAATCCTTGAGCCGGGCCAACACTGCCTCATCTGCCGGACCCGTCACCTGCAGTTGCATGGGCATCTTCAATCCCGAAAAAGGAATAAGCTGTGGATAAATCTGGAAGAGGCGATAGAGCCATACATCGCGTTGCGCTGTTTGATTCAGGCCATCGGCACAGCGGGCAAGCGCTTCGTAACACCGCGCCAGGTACAGTTTTTCATAGGTTTTGTCCACAGTAGGGTCCTGGGTCAGGCGAAGCAATTCAGGTTGGGCTTCTTTAAAATTTCCTTCCTGCACCTGCAAGCGGGCCACCGTGAGGCGGAAGTATTTCCGAATAGCCGGACGCGGGTCATTCTCCGCAGAAGCTTTGAATTTTTTAATGAAAAATTGGGCAGAAAAATTCTTTACAAGCTGGAATACTTCATCCCAACTGATGGTGCTTTCGGTAGAAAAAAGCCGGTAGATAACCTGGTCTCGTTCGGGGTTTTGGGCAAAGGAATTGATGATGAGAAATTCCTGCATGTAGCGCTCGGCCATTAGTTTGGACATGGTGGAAAGTGTGCCCGGGCTAAACCACCAGCTATTATTTTCAAAGCGCTGCAACTCGTAATTCGATTCCATATTAATCAGCTTGATGAGCTGGATGGAGAAGTCATATTGGCTTTGGCTGAGCGTGGTGCCGATATGCAATTCCTTGAAGGAAGCTGCGCGTTCATTGTGTCGTTCGCTTTCTGAAATCTGGCCATCATAATGCAGGCAGCGGGCTTCTGCGATGTTGTACCAACCAAAGCCCGGTGTGGATCCATTGGCCATGATCATATCCTTCATCAGCAGTTCGCCTCGCTTGGGAAGGCCCTTGTAGATGTCGAGGATAGAACTGTAATAAGCCCATTCCTGCAAGCGCTTGTCGCCCGGGTCCTGGTCGCGGGCCAGCCCATATTCTGCTTCTGCGGCAGCAAAATCACCGATGACGGATTTAAAGGTTGCGTAGTTGTTGTGTGGGAAAAAGGGTGTGTTGCGCAGCAGGTCGAAGTAATGTTCTGCGGAATCAATCTTGAATTGATAGGCCCAAAGCATGCTCTTGTAGTGATACACGCCGAGGTAATCATTCTTATCATAGCCTGGGTTGTAGATACCCACATTGAACCGGGCATTCCGGCGGATGCGGTTCAGGGCACTGTCGAGGTAACGGTTGGCGAGCGCTTCATTGGCCGCAATAGAATTTTTCAGGAAAAAATATTTCTCTGAATTGTAATAGCGATTGCGGTGGGTAATCCACATCAGGTAGTCATAGGCGTCAAAGAAGTCGCGTTGAAAATCCCACTTCAGGTAGCGGTGCATCAGGGCAAAGACCTTGTCCGGCTGGTCGGTATTGAGGTAGCATTGATTGAGGTAATTGACGATGATGGAATAGTCAATTTGCCGGTTGTAATTCTGAATGTATTGCAGCACATTTTTCGTTCGGGTACGCAGTTCCGGTGCATAGTCGCGCTCGATTTGCTTTAAGGCTCGTTCCAGCGGTGCTTCGGCGTTTTTGTACCCTGCATAATCTGCGGCGTGGTTATACTTATAAGCGCCCTGGTACATCCAGCCTACATAATAGCTGGAGTCAATGCGGATGAATTCGCGCGAGCGAGGCAGGGCATCATCAGAGTTTATGTTGGTGCCGGTTCGCTTGGCATCTACCTCATAGCGCAAAGCGGGATTTCCTACCCGTCGGGGCTTGGGCATCACAAACACCTGCTGCTGCCCTTGCTGGCTGTTTTCCTGTGCCGGTAATTCCAGCCCGCACAGCAACAACAACAGGACTGCACAGGCTTTAATGATTTTCATGAGGGCTCATAGGGCTTTCAAGGGAATACGCTGAGGGCATAAGGGCATGCCTGTATCCGGTTCAGAACAGGCGTAGCCGGGCCAGGCGCTCCATTTCTTTACCGATGATATTGTTGAGTGCATGATGGAGGCCTTCTTTGTTCCGGTAGATCAGGCGGTGATCCAGCACCGGGCGGGCCAGGTCTTTCAGATCATCTTCAATCGTGAAGCTGCGGCCTTTAACCAGGGCATAGGCACGAAGGCATTTCAGGAACGCGATGCCTGCACGGGTGGAAGCTCCTAATGAAATATCCGGATGACTCCGTGTGGCTCGTACAATGTTGCTCACACCCCGAATCAGTTCATCATGCACCTGCACCTGGGCTGCCTGATCCTGCAAGGCCAACACATTTTCCAGCGTCAGCACTTGCTTGCCGTGTTCCAGGTTGCCGGCGATGTCGCGATACTCGTGATAAATGTTCAGCTCCGTCTCTTCATCCACATAGCCGAAATAGATTTTCATGAAAAAACGATCCAGTTGGGCCGCCGGCAGCGGATATGTGCCTTCCATCTCTATTGGGTTTTGGGTTGCGATGGTGAAGAACATGCGTTCCAGCTTTAAGGTCTGGTCGCCGCTGGTGATTTGTTGCTCGGCCATGGCTTCCAGCAGGGCGCTTTGCACTTTGGGTGATGCCCGGTTGATTTCATCAGCCAGCAGGACATTGCAGAACAGTGGCCCTTTTTTAAAGACAAAATCCTTGCTGCGTTCATCGAAGATGTGGGTGCCGATAAGGTCCATGGGCAGCAGGTCCGGTGTGAATTGAATACGCTTGAAGAGCGCCTGTGAGCTCATTTCCGGAAAGGCACCGGGGGCTTGTGGTGCAGCAATACATTGCGCCAATGTGCGGGCTAAGACCGTTTTGCCGGTGCCGGGGTTGTCTTCCATCAGGATGTGGCCGCCGGCAATTAATGCGGTAATGACTTGCTCCAACTGAGCACGTTTTCCACGTATGACCCGCTCCATTGCAGCGATGAGCCGGGGTATATTTTCGGTGGCATCAGTAGCCACGGGATTGAGGGTCTGGGGTTCCATCTGCTTGCTTGAGGCGATGAAGTACGGCAAAAATTGTTGCGTACATGGATGCCTTGCGCGTAAAGCTTTTTTAAAATTTCCCAGTAGTGCTTGTAGAAAAAATGCTACCCGTTTTCTAAAGAAACCATCAGAGGGCAAGCGGCATCCTTCATTACCTGCTTCCTCAGTTTCGGCAGGCTACTTATTTTTGACACCATTAGCCGTAATGCAAGGGCATTATTAACCGCAAAAAACATCTCTATGGAAAGCTCCGCCATCTACTGGGCCACCAACCTGCGCCATCTGCGCAAGCGAAAAGGATGGAGCCAGGATGATCTTGCTGAAAAGCTGGGCATCACACGCTCAAAGTTGAATGCCCACGAAAACGGGAAGACGATCAACCCCACTGCGGAAGACCTCATTGCCTTTTCAGGGTTTTTCAAAATGAGCATTGACTCCCTCCTGAAAGTGGATATGAGCAAGCTTTCCGAACTGAAACTTCGCGAGCTGGAAAGCGGTAATGATCATTATGCCAGCGGCACGAAAATCAGAGTGCTGGCAACTACGGTGGATAAAGAAGACCGGGAGTACATCGAGTATGTGCCCATCAAAGCCAAGGCAGGCTATCTGGCGGGCCACAGCGACCCGGAATTTATTGCCAGCCTGCCTCGCTTTACCCTGCCGCATTTGCCTCCATCGCGCAGCTATCGAATGTTCCCGACCACGGGCCGTTCCATGTTACCTATTCCGGAAGACTGCCTCGTGATCACCGAATATGTGCAAGACTGGTTCTCGATAAAAGACGGGACACTCTGTGTGCTGGTGTTGAAAAGTGAAGGTGCCGACTTCGTGTTTAAAGTGGTAGAAAATCACATACGCAAGGACCGGAAGCTACTGCTCCGCTCGCTCAACTACGAAGAGTTCACTCCGTATGAAGTGCCCATCAGTGAGGTGCTGGAAGTGTGGCGTTTTGTGAGCTATTTAAGCGAGGTAGTCCCTGCGGGAAACATCACCATGATCCAAATTGCTGACAGCCTTCGTGAGATACGGGTGGAGGTGGGAAAGCTCGGGAAGGCCTGAGTCACCATCAATCTATTTTGTGCAGGGCACTGCCTTTGTGAGCGGCAACATGGTCGCTTTTGTCGCTTTTGATTTCGTACTGTGGTTCGGCCTCAGAAGCGCGGTGTAAATGCCCTTTGTAGTCAAAATCTGCTGTGTGGATACGAATGATTCTTCCGGTCACAAATCCCGCTTCGGAGTTCCAGCGCACATGGTCGCCAACTTGAAATTCAGTTGCTGGTAGCTGCATTTTTTTTTAAAAAGAGTCCTCCTCAAAACAATGCCAAGGGCTAACGGGCACCTGCTTATTCCCGTACTGTGATTTCAACACGCCGGTTCAAATTCTGATGCTCTTCCGTGTCGTTGTCTGCAATAGGATTTGCCTCTCCCCAGCCTTGCGATTGGATGGCTGCGGCATCGAAGCCCAGGGCTTTTATCTGGTCAGAAACCAGCCGGGCTCTTTGATTGGAAAGTTGTTCATTGAGCAGCGGGGTGCCGGTGTTATCTGTATAGCCGTTGACCAGAATCAAGACCCCCACTTTGCCTTTCCAGGGTCGAAGGGCAGAATCAATCTCCTGAATGGCGGAGTCCGTCAGCGTGACCCTGTTCCTGGCGAAATGAATGGACGCAACCATACTGTCTTTGGTGGGCTTCTGATAGTCAAAAGGCAGCAGGCTAAAACTATGTGTGCAGGTATGGCCGGCTAATGAATCCTCTATGCGCAGCGTGTCGTTGTGCATTTGATAGCCGATGCGGTCAATCAGGAAATGATAGGTATGCCCCACCGGCAGGGCAATAGTGTACGAGCCATCGCCCCGGTTGCTGCGCACCTGATAGAGGTCTTTGTGGCTGGTTTCATTGCCAATAAAAATGCTGGCATAGTTCAGGCTGCTGCGCCCAATACTATCATACACCAAACCTTTCAGGTACATCACCTCTTCGGGTTTAAACTGCTTGGGCAGGGCACACTGGTAGATGTCGAAATTGCCGGCCAGGCTATCGCGGTCAGAAGAAAAATAGGCTGTATCACCGCGTGCATTCAGGGAGAGAGATGCCTCATCAAAAGGCGTGTTGAAAGGCATGCCCAGGTTCACTGGGGGGCTCCAGGTGCTGTCGTTGATGCGATGGGAAGTGTATAGGTCAGAGCCGCCCATACCCACACGCCCGTTGGAAGCGAAAAAGAGCGTATGGTCATCGGCGTAAAGGAAGGGGGCTGTCTCATCACCCGCAGTGTTTATCTGGGGGCCAAGGTTGCGGGGCAGTTGCCAGAGCCCGTGGTCGAAACGCGAAGACCAGATGTCGAGCCCCCCATAGCCTCCTGCACGGTCGGACACAAAAAACAATTCCCGATTATCGCCAGACAGACAAGGCATGCCTTCATAGCCTGGCGTGTTGATGGTGCCTCCAAAACTCTGCGGCACACTCCAGACACTATCCGCACGGTAGGCCATGTAGAGGTCGCAGCCACCCTGATCCCAACCGGAAAGGGTGCGGTTGTCGCAGCGCATGAAGAATAAGTAATGGCCATCGGCAGACACAAATTGAGCTGCTTCCTGCTGAAGTGAATTGGGTGGAGAACCCATATTGATACCCGCAAACCAGCCATCGCAAGAGTCTGGCTTAGCGTAGAAAAAATCTTCATCCTGCCCATTCATACGCCGGGTGAAATAGAGGGTGTGACCATCGGCAGCAATGCTGGGAAAGAGTTCTGCATCTTTCGTGTTGATGCGCCAGGGTGGGGCCACCGGCTTCGCGATGCAGGAGAAATCCGGATGCTGCCGGGCTTCGCGAATAAAAAATGCCTGCTTGCGCAAGGCGGTCCATGTAGAATCACCGTCAAGCGGAATGCGTTTCAAGGCTTCCGTTTCGTTGCCCGAAAAAATGAGTGCACGGGCCAGCGGCACCCGAACCATCGTTGCTCCATTTTGCAACCTGCGTTCTGCATCCAGATACAATTTTGCGGCAGCGCTATACAGATGCCGGTCCATGAGCCAGCGGCCATACGTGAAATACGCATCCGTATAGGCAGGGAATAATTTAATGGCTTTTACAATCTGCTCTTCCGCTACCGGCCAGTCGTGCCGGGCTTCTGCCTTCAGCGCCCGTTCATAGGCGCGCCGGGCACGGGGGGGAATATCCCGGGCGGAGGAACACAACGGCAAGAGCAGAAGAAGCAAGCAGAGGAGTCGTCCCATTAAAGCGATACAGGGGAAGGCTGAAAAGTGGCTAAAATTAGTATGTATTGTTGGGGGAATGGCCTTTCAGAATCCGGCGGGATGAGGCTTGCCTACATTTGAATTTTGCGACAAACGACGCCCCAGTTTATGCCCCTTAATGCCTCAAATCCTGCCCAGATAACCTGCCCCAATTGCGGGCATTCTTTCGAACCTACAGCCGCTATGGAACAAACCATGCGTGAAAGGTTGAGCAACGAATACAACAGAAAATGGACCGAACAAAAGCAAAAACAAGATGCTGAATTTGCCCTTCGGGAGACGGCCTTGCAGCAAAGCTTAGAACAATTAGAATCTCAGCGCCGCAGCCTGGACACAGAGCTTAATAAGCGCCTGGAAGTAGAGAGCCAAAAAGTGAGGCAGGAATTAGAGAAAGATTTGCGTCAGCAGGCAGAACAAAAGGTGGCCGCTCGCTTGAACTTCCTGGAAGAACAAAGCAAAAGCACGCAGGAGCAGCTTCGTGAATCGCAGCAAAAGGAATTGGAATTCTTACGCAAAGAAGAAGCATTACGGCAACGAGAAGAAAGTATGGAAATAGAAAAACAAAGGGCTTTTGCTGCCGAACGGACACGCTTGCAGGAAGAACTACAACATGCGGAAGAAGAACGTACCCGGCTGCGGGAAGAACAAAACACCCTGCGTTTTAGGGAATATGAAAAACAACTCAGTGACCAGAAGAAACTGATTGAGGAAATGAAGCGTAAATCGGAGCAAGGCTCCATGCAGCTTCAGGGTGAGGTGCAGGAACTGGAGCTGGAAGACATGCTGCGAACAGCTTTCCCTTTCGATGAAGTGCTGGAAGTGCCCAAAGGCAAACGAGGGGCTGATTGCCTCCTGAAGGTGCGCAACAACTTCGGACAGGAATGCGGCATCATCGTCATTGAAAGCAAACGCACCCAAAATTTCGGTAGCGACTGGATTGAAAAACTGAAAGCTGATATGCTGATTTGCCGTGCAGAAATAGCCGTCATCGTCACGCAGACGTTCCCCAAAGACATGGATCGTTTTGGCGAGCGGCAAGGGGTGTATATCTGCTCCATCGCCGAAGCAAAAAGCCTGTTAGCGGTGCTGCGCAATGCCCTTCTTAAGTTATTTGAAGTCCGAAAAAGCCAGGAAAACAAAGGCGACAAGATGGTGGCTTTATACGACTACCTCACTTCTTCTGAGTTTATGGCTCCCTGGAATACGATGCGCGAGTCTTTCCAAAACTTCCGCAATCAACTTCAGAAAGAACGCGACGATTTTGAGAAAAACTGGAAGAAGAAAGAGAAGATGCTGGACATGATTATCAAAAATTCGCTGCAGATTTCCGGCTCCATCGAAGGCATTTCGGGTATTGAAAGCATGAATTGGAATGCTTCCGTCGCTTTGGGTAATGAGCCCGGTTTACTGACGGAATAATATCATCGTTAGAAGTCATTTTTTTGAAAAACGGGTAGGCTCAACGTGCTGTTTGCCATAGTAGATATTGAAACCACCGGAGGCCACGCTGCCGCTGCAGGCATCACGGAAATTGCCATAATCACCAGCGACGGACAGGAAGTGCTCAACTCCTGGAAGTCTTTGGTCAATCCTCTGCAGCCCATTCCAGGATTCATCCAGCAACTCACCGGCATAAAGCCGGAGATGCTGGCAGGAGCACCCAGCTTTGCCGAACTGGCTGCCCATGTCCACACGTTGCTGCAGGATAAAATATTCGTGGCCCACAACGTCAACTTCGACTATTCATTCATCAAATATCAGTTGGCTCAATGTGGATTCGACTTGCACAACAGGAAGCTCTGCACCGTCCGGCTGGCCCGAAAAGTTTTCCCAGGGCTGCGTCGTTACAGCCTTGGGCCATTGTGCCACTTGCTGGGCATCCCACATGAAGACCAGCATCGGGCTTATGGGGATGCTGCCGCCACATCCTTACTCTTTTCAAAGCTTTTTGAAGCAGATACTGAAAAGCACTGGGCGGCCATGATCAAAGGCCGAAACCGGGAGCAATATTTACCACCCAACCTACCCGTAGAACAACTCGACAACCTGCCTGAAACACCGGGCGTTTATTATTTCTACAATGCCAAAGGGCAGGTGATTTATGTTGGGAAAGCTCTAAACCTGTTGAAACGAGTAAAGGGCCATTTCGCGAATAATAAAGGCAGCAAACAAAAGGCTGATTTCCTGCGGGACATCTATCGGCTCTCCTTCCGCAACACCGCTACAGAACTGATGGCCCAAATACTGGAGAGTACCGAAATCAGAAAGCTATGGCCAATCCATAACCGAAGCCAGCGCGGCTTTCACCCTAAATATGCTTTATATTCCTACAAAGACCGCCAGGGATTCCTGAGGTTGGGTATTGAACGGCACAACCCGCGCCTGAACGCACTGCATAGCTTCAACACCATAGCAGAAGGGCAGGAATGGCTTCGCCTACTGAGTGACCGCTTTCAGCTCTGTCTGCGCCTCTGCGGGCTGGCCAAAGGAGCCAACTGTGCTCAGGGAAATTTCGCCGAAGGATGCCCGGGGCTCTGTTGTTCGTCTGATGGCCCGGAGCGCTACAATGTGCAAGTACAACAGGCAATGCAATGGATCGCACAGAACCTCCCCACACTGGCACTGATTGATATAGGCAGAACACCTGGCGAAAGCAGTTGTATCCTGATGGAAGCAGGTGCATTCAAAGGGATGGGATATTTTAATAAAGTCGGCATGCCTGTGGATTTGGAGGCCTTTAAAGCGTTGATTGAGCCGATGTCCGACAATGATTTTATCCGTGGGCATATTCTACGAGAGGCCGATCGTTTCCCTGAAAAAAGGCTCATTCTGAAATGAAATAACGGGGCTAATTTTTTTCACCGGAATCGAAATCTCATACAGCAAACCCAATAAGGGCCCTGCTTTTGGAAGTATCATGATGTGAATTCAGTGGCTCCTTGCTGACCCGGGCACACTGCGATAAACGTACTTTAGATATTCAAGGTTCCGGATTGCTTATGCCCGAAGTATTCATTCAAATCCTCGAAGCAGAAGATACCATGCTGGCGCAGCAGGTGTGGCAATTGCGCGAAGAGTTGCTGCGCCAGCCGCTGGGCCTGAGCCTTCGTGACGAAGACCCCAAAGAGGAAGCTGAAGACACCACATTTTATGCCTGCACTGCAACCGCAGAAGTGATAGGCTGCGTAATGCTGCGCCCACTGAGCACCTGCACCCTCAAGTTGCGCCAGATGGCTGTAAGCGTGCAAAATCAGCGAATGGGAATTGGCCGGCAACTATTAGAAACTGCAGAAGCATTTGCACGTGCGAAAGGGTTTCGCGAAATCAGCCTGCATGCCCGGCAGCAAGTCATTCCTTTCTACGAGCAGGCGGGCTTCGAATCAGCAGGAACCGTGTTTACCGAAGTTGGCATTCCACATCGTTTTATGATAAAGACCCTCTGATGAATTGCAGGCCCAGAAAGAGAAAGCAGCTTTGCAGCGAGTGGTTTGAAGATGCCGCTTCTTTACCGGCTGACTGGGATGAAGGGCTTGATGAAGGAGCCTTTTTGCGCCGGGCATCCCTGGCCTTGCAAGAAGCCGCCGCTTTACCGGATGTACGTCCCGTATTTGCTTTGTTGCGTGAGGGAAAAAGCATTTTAGGAAGGGCCGCATTTCAGGTGTTGCGTATCCGCCCACAACACTTGAAAATAGATGCATTGCCGGCCTGGCAGCGCATACTTTGGCTTTGCCTTTTACGATGCTTGCGGCCCCGGCTGCTGGTGGGTGGGCAGTTATTCCGGCATGATGTGGAGAGCTTCTGGTATCATCCTTCGCTACCAGCTTTTGAGGCCTTTACGGGGTATCGTGGATTACTGGACACCTGCCGGAAACAACATCGTGTGATGGCTACATTACTCAAAGAATTGCCTGAGGACATCACCGGCTATTTTCAACATCAGGCGCCGAATTTCCTTTTGCTTCGGAATGATATCTCCATGCAACTAGACATCCCGGAACACTGGAGGGACATGGGCGATTATGCTGCCAGCCTAAAGCATAAATACGCCCAACGTTTTCGGAAGCTGCGGCATGCGGCCCGGCAACTTTCTATTCGGGAATTCGATGCGGAAGCACTGACAGAACAGGCTGATGAAGTCTATGCTTTATATCGTCAAGTGGCAGAGCATCAGCCTTCGCGATTAGGCTTTTTAAGCAAAGAATTTTTGCCCGGACTAAAAAAAGCTCATGGAGACACCTTTCGAATCTGGGGTTTTTGGGAAGCCGACCGCTTAGTGGCCTTTGCCTCTGGCTGGGTGCACGAGCACAGCTTCGACATGTTTTACATCGGCCTTGATTATGCGCGTAATGCGGCGCTTCAGCTTTATTTCAACATTCTTTTTTTCTCTGTGGAGCAAGCTATTCTTTTGAAAAAGCCCTTGCTCATTTTAGGCCGTACCGCACTCGAGGCAAAGGCAAGAGTAGGTTGCCGCCCAAGGTACCTGAACAGCTTTCTGCATGTCCAAAATCCTTTGATGCGCTGGATTGTGAGCCAGTTACAAGAACGGTTTACGGAGCGAAGTGGTGCCTGGGAACAAAGGCATCCGTTTGCAACACCCTCAGCGAAAAATTAGAATCGGTTCTTCCACATCATGCTTTCTACCGGCCGGTTCGGTTGTGCATTGTATTTGGCATTTGCCTTAAGGTTGTAAGGCTCCAGAATTTCGCCCTGCACCGGGAAGTAGATGAGCTGCCCCACGGGCATACCCTTGTACACCTTCACGGGTTGCTTCACCGATATTTCCAGGGTCCAGTTGCCGCAAAAGCCCACATCGCCCTTCCCCGCTGTAGCATGGATGTCAATGCCGAGGCGGCCTGTGCTGCTTTTACCTTCAAGGAACGGAACATGGGCATGTGTTTCGGTGTATTCGAGTGTGACACCTAGGTAGAAAATATGCGGGTAGAGCACGAAACCATCCTCCGGAATTTCGAAACACTCGATTTCATTATGCTTCTTGGCATCAAGGATATGCTCTCGGTAGGTAGCCAGCGTGCTACCAAGATGCACATCGTAGGAATTGGAGCCCAGGCAGGCCCGATCGTAGGGCGAAATCTTAATCGTGCCTTTCTGCATCTCTTCAAGAATGCGGGCGTCAGAAAGAATCATAGCGGCGCAAATGTAGGTGCGGCAAAGCGATGGGTGCATACTGCCCGCTTTTGGGGTTAAGCAGCCTTAATAAAGGGGGCAGTATGTGGTGCAGGAATACGGGGATATGCCCGGTATAACTTGTCCCGCAACATGGACTTAGCCCGGAAGAGACGCGTTTTTACGTTTGACTCAGAAATACCTAAGAAATGAGCCGTTTGGTGTACCGAGTAGCCTTTCATTTTGAGAAAAATAAATACACTACGGTATTTCTCCGGAATCGCTGCAAGGGCCTTATTGATGTTGCTTTTCAGTTCATGATTGCTGACAATTTCATCCACAGTTCTTGAATGGGTAAATGGGGGTTCGGGATATTCCCCGGGCTGCATGGCTGAATAAATTTCTAAACGGCAAGTTGAATGGCGCTTTTTATGGTCACATTCATGAAGCATGATTTGCACCAGCCAGGTCTTAAATGTTGCTTCCCCTTTGAAACTGTTTAAATGGATGTAGGCATTCACAAACGCATCCTGCATTAAGTCTTCTGTGCTTTGGTGGTTGTAACCATAGGATCGGCCAATCTTGTATAAGTACTTATCGTACCTGCTGACTACTTCTTTGTACAAATCGGACTTGCCGTTCAAGATTTTGGAGATAATTTCTTTTATCTGGATTGACTCTGTTGCATCAGCAGATGGATGATTCATGATGAATATGGTTGCCCTATAGATTGCTTCTTTTGCCTAAAAAAGGATGCCATTGTCTTTAAAGCTTTGATAGAGCTATTTCTTTTATTGCTCCTAGTCGGGAATCCGGTGCATTGCAGCCACCAATAGGAATTTACAGTTCCCAGGCATGGGGGATTTTCATTTTGAGGCAATTAGCCCCGTATTAAGAATTTATGGGCGGAAGCACACAGAAGCGATGCCCCTGAAGTTTACGATGCTAAATCAAGTTCAAATCGGGCTGCAACGAACGTTTCTTCAAGGCCGGAACCTTCAGCCTGCTAAAATGATTTCAATAATAAAATGAGGCTGCCCAAACAGGCAACCTCATAATTGAATCTGAATATGGTTGGAGAAAACCTTCTGCTTATTTTATTAGAAACTTCCCCCGCATGGTAGGATGAATGCTGCAATAATAGCTGGCGCTGTCATCAAATGCCTGGATAAAATGGTCGCCGGGTTGCAGTAAGGGAGATTTCCAATGTCCCTGGGGGAACTGAGTCACATTATGAGCCACTATATCATGGTTAATCCAAAAAATTGAATCTCCTTTTGATATGGTCAGCTCACCGGGGTTAAAGGCCATTCCTTTTATCTCAATGGTATCTGTATGAGGCGCAGCGGGCAACTGGGTATTGACTGTTGTCCCCGTGTCTGCCGGATGGGCTACTTGCTGGCTTGAATTGCCTGAACATGCAGAAAACAGCATAGCAGAAAGCGCCAGTCCCAGGGTAGTGTATTTCGTCTTATTCATTAAGTGTGGTTTGTTCATAATAGGCATCGCGGAATATTATCTTTTTTGAAAAGCTGAAACCTGTCTTTGGTAATCCTTCCCATTAACCTCTTGAAGGGAAGCGTTTGTATTGGAGCAATCAGGGGGCGTAGGTGTGCGGAGGCAATAGGGCTCAAGCAATGTGCGGGGGAAGGGCCCCGCACATTGATATATCCAAACACCAAGAGCCTTTCTCCGGATTATTTAAACTTAGCGGCCATTTCTTTGGCCATGTGCAGGTGATGTTCCAGCACGGGCATGACACTCGTCAGCAAGCCTTTTAATTCGGCATTGTGACAGTCTGGTATCAGCTTAGTCTTTATCGCACTGATCACCGCATCGTGGTACGCAGCTTCATTCTCAGCATATGCTTTATCGAAGGCTTTGCCTGATTTACTGTTCAGCATTTTGGTGGTCTTCTTTTCACCGTTCAGCAAGCTTTTCGTCATTGCATTGGTCTTAGGGGTCACGTGCAATTTGTTAGCCAGTTCAACAGCTTGTTTGATGACGCCTTCATGGTCGCGAACCATCGTTTCTGCAAACGTTCTAATGTCTGCATTATGGCTTTTTTTCAGTGCAATCTTACCGTAGTTGACATCAATTTGGTTCGCTGTTACCGCGATAGATGCAATCTCCGGATCAGTCAGTTTTGTTTTCTGTGCTTCTGCCGTGGGTACCAGGAAAAGGCTGACTAATGCCAAAGTACCCATCCATTTAATGGGTGTCTTAATAGGAATCATAATCTGTGTTTTTTTAGGTGTACGATACATCAATAGAGTCGCCGGCAGGCAAAAAGGTTACAGGTGCTTTTTGTCTTTTTAATATTGGGCAATAGCTTCTATCAATTATCCACCTAAGCCCATCGTGGTCTTAAACAAATTTCCCCATGGACGGGTAGGAGATTTTCTACTGAAATTCTTTTTTGAATGCACCCTGATTCAGGCAACTAAATAATAGCCTAATGAAAAGAAGAGCCTTGGTGCATGCTTCACTCCTGAATAGTCTTTATTGCACCTAAAGCGAATTAGCGCAACCTTTCTTCTTGATCCCGGCTCCCCTTCCCGTGATGGGGCCAGTTAAACAAAATGGAACTCAGCACCGGAATAAAAAATATGGCTAAGCTCAGGCCCGAAGTCAGCACATCGCCCCAGACCTGCGGATGCTCCCCGGTAGGGAGGCTTTTACCTTGAGAAGCCAGGCAATCTATCGGCCCTTCCATAAATAAGGCAAAGCGACTACAGGGCTGAAAGTGGGAAATGCCTGCCAGTGTCAGCTTAATTCCCAGAAGAGCAATCACGCAATAGGCACAAGCCTCCAGGAAAGGATACCGTTCCATCAGTTTCACGAAGCTCTGAGCTACAAAGCGCATAGCTAAGATGCCAATAAACACACCGACCCAAATGAGGATGATGTTGCGGCTGTATGCATTTGCTGCAATGACGTTGTCAATAGAGAAGGCTATGTCCATCAGTTCCACCATAGCCACCGTAGCCCAAAAAGGTCCAAGTACGCCCAAGGTTTTTTGGTAGAGCCAGCTTTGCTTCTTTTCCCGCAATTCCTCATCGGGAGTTTGCAACTTTCGTTGCTGCGCTTTCCTGAAAAAGTAACGCCCGGCAAGCCAGAGCAGATAAAAGCCACCCAAGGGCTTCACCCACCAGATACTGATGAGCAGGGCAGCAAACAATAAGGCAATGCCCCGAAATACATAGGCTCCCAGCAAGCCATAACGCAGAGCCTTGGGTCTTTGGTCTTTCGGCAGGTCGAGTACCATGGTGGCCAGCACGGCAGCATTGTCCACCGAGAGCAGGCTTTCAATGATGATGAGGTTTGCAACAACACTGAGTGCACCCAAGGGCTTGTTCGCTATTTGGGCAATCAGTTCGTGGAAAGATTCAATCATCAGGCAGGAAGAAAATAGGAAGTTTCAAAATTCTGCAGATACGTCCCGTGTAAGGGGCATCCTAGCACATATCAATGTCTTTCCTTTTGCAACTTTCCCCGCTGTAGGGGGTTGGCCGTTGCCTCCAGATAGTCGCGACGGTTGCGCCAAAGGTCAATAGCCATAAACACGGCCTCCCGGAATGAAGAAGGGTCGGCGATACCCTGACCCGCAATATCGAAGGCTGTACCGTGGTCGGGCGAACAACGAATCACGGGAAGACCGGCTGTGAAATTGACTCCATCACCATCTGCCAATGTTTTGAAGGGTATCAGGCCCTGGTCGTGATACATGGCCAACACGGCATCGAAATGCTGGTAATGGCCGCGGGCAAAAAAGGCATCCGCACTGTAAGTGCCGAAAATGAGCTGGCCTTGGTCGCGCAATTGTTCCAGCAAAGGGCGAATGACTTCTATTTCTTCCCGGCCTATTTGGCCTTCATCACCGGAATGCGGGTTAAGTCCCAGCACGGCAATTCGGGGCCTTTCAATCGAAAAATCTTTCACAAGCGTATCCCGAAGCAGGCTCAGCTTGCTTTGTAATAACTCAGCCGTGATGCGCGATGATACTTCCTGAACAGGTACATGTTCTGTCGCCAAGGCTACCCGAAGGCGGTTGTTGCAGAGCAACATCAGCACATCTTTGGCACCGAATTTTTCTTTGAGAAAAGGGGTATGCCCGGTGAAAGGGAAATCCGGCAGATGGGTATTGGCCTTATGTATGGGTGCGGTCACCAGCACATCCACCTCAGCATCTTTGAGGCATTGAGTGGCTACCATCAGGGAGCGTATCGCATACTTTCCGCCAAGTTCATTGAGGATGCCCGGTTGTAAAGGCACTTCTTCATCCCAGCAGGCAAAAACGTTTAATGCATCTTCATTAAGCTGTGAAAAATCTCTGGTTACATGAATCGGAGTCTCAGCCAAAAAGGACTGAAACAGCTCCATAAAACGTCCCGAAGCAAACACTACCGGAGTGCAACGCTGCAACATCCGCTGGTCGGAAAAACACTTTGCAATTACTTCCGGTCCTATGCCATTTGTGTCGCCGATGGAAATACCGATTCTGGGCTTATTGCTCATGGCGTAAAAGTAGGCCCGATTCACTCAGGGCTGCTGCCGCGCTACTTTTACCACATGTACGCAGCAGCGCAGCAACAACTGCTTTTTCAAGACGCAAAGGACCTGCTTGAGGCCGAAAATGCTCCCGGGCTAATGCCTCGCCTGGCCGCCGTTTTGCGCTGGGCCGACTGGCGCTATTATGTGCAGAGCGACCCTGCCCTGGCCGACTTCGAATATGACACCCTGTTCAAGAAGTTGCAGGCATTAGAGGCCCGTTTCCCAGGAAACAGCACTCCGGATTCCCCCACACAGCGCGTGGCCAAAGGCCTGTCAGAACGTTTCCCTACCGTGTCCCATCTGGTTCCGATGCTGTCGCTGGAAAACACCTACAATGCCGAAGACCTGCGCGACTGGGACCGGAAGGTGCGGGCCGGAGCCGGAGCACAGGAAGTGATTGAATATTGTGTGGAACCTAAGTATGACGGGGCTTCCATCTCCTTGATCTATGAAAACGACCAACTGCTGCGCGGGGCTACCCGGGGCGATGGCATCATGGGCGAAGACATCACCGCGAATGTGCGGCAGATACGCTCCATTCCACTCTCGGCGCCCTTTTCAAAGTTGGGCATCCACCAGATTGAAATCCGGGGCGAAGCCGTCATACATAAAGACATTTTTGCGGATAATAACGCACGGCGGATGGCGGAAGGACTAGCACCCTTAGCGAACCCGCGCAATGCAGCCAGCGGCACCCTTCGAATGCTGGACCCTGCCGAAGTGAGCCAGCGAAGACTCAGTGCCGTACTCTATCATGTCTCAGAGCTGGAGCGGATTCCTGCAAGCTTATTCGAAACCCGTTTGTCCGATGATTCAACCTCTATCGGAGCAGCCAATGACCATTTCCATACCATTCAAAACCTGGCTGCATTAGGCTTTCCCACTCCTGCCGGAGAAATGCACCTGTTCCGGCACATAGACGATGTGATTGCCTATTGCGAAGGCTTCTCCCTGCGCCGCGACTCGCTCCCCTTTGAAGTGGATGGCCTCGTCATTAAGGTGAATGATTTTGCCTTGCAGGAAAAACTGGGCATGACGGCACACCATCCCCGCTGGGCTGTGGCCTACAAGCTGGCAGCACGGCAAGCCACCAGCAAGCTCCGCCAGGTTGTCTTCAGCGTGGGGCGCACGGGATCGGTAACTCCGGTTGCGAAGATTGACCCTGTGCCTATTGGTGGTGTTACCGTTAGCTCGGTGTCGTTGTTCAATGAAGATGTGATTCGGGAGAAAGACCTGCGGGTGGGCGATACGGTATTGGTGGAACGTGCCGGTGATGTGATTCCTTACATCGTGAAGCCCCTGGCTGAAATGCGCGACGGCAGCGAGGTGGAAATAGTTTACCCTTCTAATTGCCCTGAATGTGGACATAACCTGGAACGACAGGAGGATGAGGCCGTGTGGCGTTGCATCAATATTGCCTGCCCGGCACAGGTGCAGGAGCGTATCATCCACTTTTGTTCGAAAGATGCCATGGACATACGCGGCATGGGCGAGAGCAACGTGAAAAAGTTTTGTGCATTGGATATTCTGAAAGACATCCCAGGCCTGTATCACATCGAATGGGAGCGCGTTGCTACGCTGGAAGGCTTCGGCGAAAAATCAGTCACCAACCTGCAAGCAGCCCTCGAAAAGTCAAAGTCGCAGCCTCTGGCCCGCCTCATATTCGGCCTCGGCATCCGGCATGTGGGCGAGACAACAGCAAAGACGCTGGCCCAGGCCGTGAGCCACATTCGTGAGTTCTATGAATGGGATGAAGACCGCTTCATCACGCTGGAAGATATTGGCCCCAAAGTGGCAGCTTCGGCTACACACTTTTTCCGCCGCAGCGAAACCAGAGCGACTCTTGATGCGCTGGAAATGGCTGGTCTCAACCTGGCAAACGATCAGAAGGCCATGCAGGTTTCGGAAGGTGCTTTCAGCGGTAAGACATTCCTGTTTACCGGTACCCTTTCAAAGCTCAAACGCAGTGAGGCCGAAGCCATGGCCGAGGCCAAAGGCGGCAGCATCCTTTCCGGTGTCAGCAGCAAACTCAACTACCTCGTGGTGGGTTCCGATGCGGGCAGCAAACTGGAAAAAGCCCGAAAACTGGGTAGCGTTTCTATCCTGAGTGAAGAAGATTTTTTGGATATGGTGCAAGGTGATTAACCCTACAAAAAAGAGAAAAAAGCCTGAGCCTGTTCATCCCGGCCCTTGCTTGCGCCTCTGAGCTCCCAGAAGCATAACGGGATAGGAAAATTTCAAATTTCCTTTCGCTAAAACACCGGCAATTACAGAAGGTCCTCCCAAAGTTTTACAAAGGCAGAGCAGAACTTCCTGAGCTGGTAAATTTGCGCTTCCAAAATTTTCTCCCTATGAGCAATTCCCTCACCGAGCGGCTTGATTTTAAGTTGGCCCATAAAGTAAAAGACCTCTCCCTGGCCGATTGGGGCCGTAAGGAAATCCGCCTCGCTGAAGCAGAAATGCCCGGACTGATGGCGCTACGTGCCGAGTATGCCGGTCAACAACCTCTCAAAGGTGCCCGCATTGCCGGCTGCCTGCACATGACCATTCAGACTGCCGTGCTGATAGAAACCCTCGTAGCCTTGGGTGCCGAAGTGAAGTGGAGTTCCTGCAACATCTTCTCGACGCAAGACCATGCTGCCGCAGCCATTGCCGCCGCAGGAATTGGGGTCTATGCCTGGAAAGGCCAAAGCCAGCAGGAAGCCGATTGGTGCATCGAACAAACCCTATTCTTTGGTGCTGAAGACCGTCCCCTGAATATGATTCTGGACGATGGCGGCGACCTGACCAACATGGTATTCGACAAATACCCCGAGCTGGTTCAGCACGTCCGCGGCCTGTCTGAAGAGACGACCACCGGCGTACATCGCCTTTATGAGCGCATGGCCAAAGGCAGCCTGCCCATTCCGGCCATCAACGTCAATGACTCCGTGACAAAGAGCAAATTCGACAACAAGTATGGCTGCAAAGAATCGCTGGTGGATGCCATCCGCCGTGCTACGGATGTGATGCTGGCCGGTAAGGTGGCTGTCGTAGGCGGCTATGGCGATGTGGGCAAAGGCTCTGCCGAAAGCCTGAGGGGCGCCGGTGCCCGCGTACTCGTTACCGAAATTGACCCCATCTGTGCCTTACAGGCTGCTATGGACGGTTTTGAAGTGAAGAAAATGGAGGATGCTGTGCAGGAAGCCGACATCATCGTCACCGCCTCTGGCTGCCGCGACCTCATCACCGAAAAGCATTTCCGTAAGATGAAAGACAAAGCCATCGTCTGCAACATCGGCCACTTCGATATCGAAATAGACATGGCCTGGCTCAATAAGAACTATGGCCACACGAAAGACACCATCAAGCCACAAGTGGACCTTTACAATATTGAAGGCAAAGAAGTGATCATACTGGCAGAAGGCCGCCTGGTAAACCTCGGTTGCGCCACCGGGCACCCTTCGTTTGTGATGTCTAATTCATTCACCAACCAGACCCTCGCACAAATTGAACTGTGGACGAACCACAGCCAGTACGAAAACCGCGTCTATGTGCTGCCCAAGCATCTGGATGAAAAAGTAGCCCGGCTGCACCTGGCCAAGGTCGGCGCGGTTTTAGAAGTGCTCAGCGATGAGCAGGCTGCTTACCTCGGCATCCCGAAAAACGGGCCGTTCAAAGCCGATTTCTACCGGTATTAATCCAGCCCTGTTATCAATACTTGAAAAGCTGTCTCATGGGTTTGAGACAGCTTTTTTTAGCCGGCATTTGCAGCCCGATGGAGCATCCGTTGCGTCGCACGTTTCAGCCATATTTCGCTATTCGGCTTTGCCCGGAAAAACGAAAGGCCGCCTCCATAACGAAGCAGCCTTCCGTGCCTTCTTGCAGCGAGTGAAAAAGCCTACTCCAGCACCACCCTTCGGCTGAAGGTCTCGCCATCTGCCGTGATGCGCACGAAGTACATGCCCTTAGCAGCTTCACCCAGATTGACTTCTTCAATGTAGCGCTTGCCTGGGTGGGTATATTGATGCTGCCACAGCTCCCGGCCGGTGATGTCGCTGATGCTGACGCGCAGGTCTTTCATTGGCTTACTGGCATCTAACGAGATGTGGAATCGCCCGCCCGGCGCGGGGTTGGGCATCACCTGCACGCTTTCCACATTACCACCTGCGGCGCCTGCTATGCCCAGGTTCTTCAGGTCGTAGGAGACGCTGTCCTGGCATTCGGCAGCCCGCATCATCACCCATATCGAATACAGCCCATTGCTCGTAGCCGTGTAGGTATTGCTCGTAGCCCCATTGATGATGACTCCGTTTTTGTACCACTGATAGCTGGAGTACACGGCCG
>JAFDYC010000010.1 GCA_018267625.1 Bacteroidota bacterium | reverse complement strand
CACTTCCAGCTACGACTACCACCTCACAGCGCCCTCGCCCGCCATAGACCTGGGCCTCAACGGCATCGTAGCACCCACCGGCCTCAACAACTTCGACCTCGACAAGAACGCCCGTACTTACGGCCCCGCACCCGACCTCGGCGCCTATGAGCAGAGCTATTGTCTGCTGCCTGCGGTAAGGATAAGGCCCATGCCGGTGTCTATCTGCCTGTCCAGCGAAGATTCGATATTGCTCACCGCCTCGGGCGGTGGCGGTGCGGGCACCTACACCTGGATTGGCCAGGGCAGCAAAGGCGGCGGCGCCATTAAAGACAGCACGATATGGGCCAAAGACAGCGGCTGGTATCAGGTGATGAGCTATGACAGCGCCAGCGGCTGCCGCGCCCAAGGCTCCGTGTATGTGCGGGTGGTGCCGAAACTGAAACCGGTGATTACGATAACGGGTAGTACGCTCAGCGTGCCGGCGGTGTACGCAACCTATAAGTGGTATCAGAATGGGGTCTTAATACCCGGCGCCACATCCAATAGCTACACGGTTAGCTCCAATGGCCTGTATGCGGTGTGGGTCACGATTCGGGCTGCCGAATGCAGTGATAGTGCTTCCTACAACCTGAAGAATCTGGGTGTAGGAGCGCAGGCAGGTGGCGGCGGCATCGAGTTGCTGCAGATAATGCCCAACCCCGCACGGGACGGGCGTTTCCACGTCTCGCTTGATGCCAGGCAAACCATGAAAGAGGTGAGCATCTCCCTCACCGATATTACTGGCCGGCCGGTGCTGAGCAAGCAGTTTTCAAACCCCGGCAAAAGCTTCTTTGAGGAGCTGAATCTGGGGGGCGCAGCCCCGGGCATCTACTTCGTGCGCATCACGGCGGATGGGGAGGCCTTCACGCGAAGGCTGAGTGTGGAGTAGGAAGAGAATGCAAGAGCACATTTAGGAAGCCGCCTCCGGAGTTTTTGGAGGCGGCTTTTTTTAGGTGGCCGTTCTGGTTCCATGCAAAGAACCATACGCTGCATCTTCCGGGAAAAGCTGATTAGCGAAATCTAGATGAACGGAGCGTCGCAACGGATGCCGGGTAGTTAGCTGTAGCTGACAAAAAAATAAGCTCATTCAAAAAAAAGCGGCACCCGAAAAGAGTGCCGCTTCAAGGATTCTAAAAAGATCAGGGTGCGAGGAAGGGGTTGATGACGGAGAGTGCAGCGGTCATATCGAGGGGCTCATCAAAAGCCTGGCTGGCGGACACATCCGGGATGTCGAAGCCGGCAATGTTGACCACTTCGATGTTCATCTGGGAAGTGTTTTCTTCCCCATCGTAGGCGCTTTGTGTGGCGCCAGAGTTGATGCCGCTTTGCTTGAGGGTAATCCAGGGGCGAATGTCCTGTCCGTCGGCTAAGGGGCCGGGAGTCTGGCTGCGCATCATGCGGATGTGTGCGGCGTGGCGTGCTTCCATGCTGTGGATGCGCATAGCGGAAGCCAGAATATCGTGGTCTTCCTGCAAGCTGGCCATTTGGCCTTTATAGGCGCGCACCCCGGTATCTTCCAGCATTTGCGCTACGGCTAAGAAAGTTCCATAGTCGGTGAGTACTTGGGCAAATTGGCCACTGCCACTACCGCTGCCGCCGGTAAGGTCGAAATTTTGTTGCAGGTTTGGGGTCACACCCATTTGACGCAGGATGCTGGCCAGGAAATTTACATGTGCCTGTTCCTGATTCCAGATCATTTCAATGGCCTGGTATTCCATCCCCGTGGTGCTGGGGATAAGCTGAGCAGCGGGCGGGTTCACCTTTGTGGCCTGGATGGCTTTTCCGTAGAGGGAAACTTCCAGCAATTCAAAGATGAGAGCAGCCTGGAGGGTATCTGAGACTGCATTGTTCGTCTTGCCATAGGCCTTATTGAACAGCGAGCCGATGGCGAAAGGAAGCGCTACCAGTGAGGCCTTGCGCGTCCAGTTTTTGATGAGGGTGCGGCGTGGGCTGGTACGCTCATAGATTTCGGGATCTATCCGCTCGATTTCTGAGAGTATGCTTGAAAAATTCATGAGGCAGGAATGCGATTAAGATTAGCTCTTGGAAAGGTTGGATGGGTTGAAACGGTCTTTCATGTAGGCATTAGCCAGGGAGAGTACGCCCTGGGGGTCGCGGATAAAGTCCAGGCCGTTATCCGCCGTCATGGAAGCATCGGCAAAGCTGCCCATGACGCTCATGTCGCGTATGGCAGCGGAGTGGCGGGCTTCGACCGAAGCCATCTTGGCATTCAGCACCACATAAGCGGCAGAACCGAGCATATTGGCAATGCCGTTATGGTTGCTCACGCTGAGGTCTTCCAATTGTTTGGCGGTATCTAAAGCAGCGGTTCTCTTCGCGAAATCAATACCGGTGAAATCAGGGCTGATGTCGGCAACAGCAGCACCACTGAGCACTTTACGCAGTAATTCACGTTTAGCGATTTCGTGGTTGCGCATGTCGGTAATCAGCTTTGCTTCCTGAGCGTTCATACCGATGTAAGGAGTCAGGAGCACCTGAGCATAGAAGGCCGCTTGCAGTTGGGTGATGATGAAGACGATATTCAACAGCCCATTGTCTCCGGAACCGAGATCTACGGAGCCTTCCCAGGGGTCATCTTTTTTCTTGCAAGAAGCGAGGCTGCCTGCGAGCAGTCCGGCACCGGCCAAAGCGCCGGCATAACCGAGGAAGCGGCGGCGAGATACGTTTTGAGTATCGGCGGCCGCTGATGTCGTTTGCTCTATCATGTTGTAAGGAAAATATTTGGTAAGGGCGGCATTGCCGCAGAGGCCGTGAAAGATACGGGTTGATTGCAAAGCAAAGGATTGCGATTTTAAAAAGCAAGAACCTTTCTACCCTCTAAGCGCAAAAAAACCACCCCGTGGGTGGTTGAATCGAGTGGGGAGCCGGGTTTAGTTTTTACCCAGCACAAAGACAAAAGGCAGGTGCGCCCGATGGTTCAGAGCATAAAGTACCTTATTGCTTTTCCGGTAGAGGCGATAGCGCTGCAAGTCGGCTACCTCATGGTAGGCAGATAAGGTGCGGCCACGGAGTGCATGGCGCATATAGGTGGATAAAAACACGGCGGATGCTACATCGGCAGCGATGATGTCGTTCAGGTAATGCATCCATTCTTTGTCTTGGTCGCTCCACATAATCGGTTCGTTTCTGGGTGAAGATATTAGCGATAGCGTCTGGGTAGGTTTACACGGTTAAGGTCGGCACCACAGCCACACTTTTTAGTCGTACTACAACTCTGTGCCAGCAACAATCCTGCAACCAAAAGCAAGATGTAGAGCGGGCGGCAATTCCATATTCTTTGAATCATCGTATTCTTTCAGGCCGGGTCTTCCTCAAAGGTAATTTTACCGGGCATACTTCGGCAAATGCCATTATCAGCCAAAAGAATTCTGGTGGCTCCATTAGACTGGGGCCTCGGACATACCACACGTTGTGTCCCGATTATTAAATGCTTGAGGCAGTTTGGGCATACGGTGGTCTTTGCAGGAAATGACATTCAGCAGGCAATAGTTGGCGGGCAGTTCCCGGATTTGGCCCTGCATCCGCTTATGGGTTACGATGTACGCTATGGCCGGCAGGCTTTGATACTGCACATCCTGCGCCAGGTACCGGGACTGTTTCATCGTATTCGTGAAGAACATCGCTGGCTCGCCAATTTTGTGGAACGAGAGCATATTGACGCCATCATTTCCGACAACCGCTATGGCCTCTGGCATCCTGAGAAACCCTCAGTAATCCTGACGCACCAACTGAATATCCTCACGGGTTTAGGCTCCTTGGCTGATGCTCCCGTCCGGCGGCTTCATTATTCCTTTCTTCAACGTTTCGGAAGCGTCTGGATACCGGACCTGCCAGGGCCTGAAAACCTGGGAGGACGGCTTTCGCACCCAAAAAAATTGCCCCTGCAGGCGCGCTATATCGGCTGGTTGTCCCAATTGGAACCCGTCCGTCAGCCCTTAAAGCAGCAGCATCTGCTCATTCTGCTTTCCGGGCCGGAACCGCAGCGAAGCCTGCTGTCTGAACAGCTCTGGTATCAAGCCTGCATCCTCGATGTGCCCATCGTGTTTGTAGAAGGGAAAGAAGGATTTACACGGGCTGCTCCGGCTCATATCCAACACTATGCTTTAGCCGATGCCGGGCAAATTCAGGCATTTATCCGGGATGCTGCGCTGGTGGTTTGCCGCAGTGGATATTCCACACTGATGGACCTCGCCCCGTTTGGGAAACCGGCAATTTTGATTCCCACTCCGGGCCAGACAGAACAAGCTTACCTCGCAAAAGCTCTTTCGAAACGAGGCTTATTTTACGAGGCATCCCAGCGGAATCTTGACCTTAAAAAACTACTGGCAAAGGCCCGATTAAAACCCCTTCTTCAACCTACCGGCCTTCCCTCAGACAACACTCTGCTTGAGCCCGCTGTTCAGGACTGGCTGGCGCGGCTTTAATTCTCCAAGTACTCATTTCATGTTTTACGCCTTCAAATCCTTTATTCCCGTGGTGCACCCTTCTGCCTTTGTGCATCCACAGGCTGTTGTCACCGGCAATGTCATCATTGGGAAAGACTGCTACATTGGCCCTGGTGCAGCGCTCCGTGGCGACTGGGGCGGCATCGTGCTCGAAGAGGGCTGTAACGTGCAGGAGCATTGTACGATTCATATGTTTCCTGGCGTAACGGTCTTACTTCAGTCAGGAGCACATATCGGGCATGGAGCCATCGTTCATGGGGCGCAAATCGGGAAGAATTGTTTAGTAGGCATGAATTCCGTGCTGATGGATGAGGCCATCATCGGCGATGAAAGCATCATCGGAGCGCTCAGTTTTATACCTGCCAAAATGCAGGTGCCCCGGCGCTCTTTGGTCGTTGGTAATCCGGGGAAGGTGATTAAGGAAGTGAGTGATGAAATGATAGCCTGGAAAACGGCTGGCACACGCCTGTATCAGCAGCTCCCCGCTGACTGTCATGAAACACTGATTGCCTGTGCGCCCCTGAATGAACTGCCTGCAAACCGCCCGGCCCAGGAAAGCCTCTACCAGACCTGGGAAGACATCAAGCGTGGCATGAAATAATCTGCAGCCGGTTTATTGCTCTATCATTTCTAGTAATTCCGGAGGGGTCTGTCGGCAAAATTTTCTCTGCCCGGCATCCTGCATATCCAGGCTCCAACACCAGCAATCAAAAAGATCTACTTCACGTTGGAATATCCCCAGGCTTTCAGCCAGCCAATGATTTTCTCCCGATAGTCGCCCTGAATCAGGATTTCCGCCTCTTTTACGCTGCCGCCACTGCCGCATTTGGTCTTTAGATCTTTGCCCAGAGCCTGCAGGTCTTCAGGCTTCCCCACAAAGCCGGTCACCAGGGTGACAACCTTACCGGCACGTTGCTTTTTATCCAGCACCACCCGCAACTTTTGCGCTGCTTTGGGCAAGCTTTCTATCGGGCTTTCCTGCTCTTCGTCTATGGGTTTGAAATCAGGGTTTGTGGAATAGACGAAGCCCCCCTGGCCCTGCCGGTTTTTTGCCATAGTTCAAATGTCTGAACTAAGTGGTTACATCACGATGGACGACAGGCGGGCTGCCGCAGCCTCGAGTGTTTCATTTTTCTTGGCGAAGCAGAAACGCAGCAGGTGGTCATCGCGGCCATCGCTGTAAAAGGCGGAAACAGGAATGGTAGCCACACCATAGGTTTTGGTAAGCCAGGTGGCAAAACTGTGGTCATCCATCGGGGAAATACCTTCGTAGGAAAGGATTTGAAAATAGGAGCCGGCGGCGGGCCGGAGCAGCCGGAAAGGTGTTTTTTTCATCTGCCTTAAAAACAAATCGCGGCGTGCCTGCATCTGGATGCCCGGCACTTCCCGTTGGGGCAGGGTCAGGTAGTCGGCGAGGCCTTTCTGCATGGGCGTACTGACCGAAAATCCTAAGAATTGATGCAGGTTTCGGAACTTATTGCTCAGTGCTGCCGGGGCAATACAATAGCCTATTTTCCAGCCGGTGCAATGGAAGGATTTCCCGAAAGAAAAGACGGCAAAGGAACGGCTGCGTAAACCCGGATGTGCCAGTACACTTTGGTGGCGGCGCCCATCGAACACGAGTTGTTCGTACACCTCATCCGAAACCACATAGAGCTGGTAGCGCTCGGCTATTTTAGCTAATTCCTCTAAGTCTTCGGGTTCGAAAATGGAGCCGGTAGGGTTATGGGGAGCGTTGATGATGATGGCCCGGGTGTTTGGGCTAACGGCACCGCGAATTTCGTCCCAGTCGGGCCGGAAATCTGGTGCTTTTAATGGGACACAAACAGGCCGAGCTCCACATTGAAGGATATTGGGAATGTAGCTGTCGTAAGCTGGTTCGAGTACGATTACTTCATCGCCGGCTTGCAGGATGCAGGCCAAAGCCGTGTAGATGGCATAAGTGGCTCCTGGGGTGATGGTAATTTCTAATTCGCTGTCAATATCCAGCTCGTAGCGTTTCAGGAAGTCGTCGGCGATGGCATACCGCAGCAGGGAGAGGCCCGCCATAGGCGCATATTGGTTGAATCCTTTTTGCATGGCCTGATGCACAAGCTCTATCAGGCGTTCATCCATATCAAAGTCCGGGAAACCCTGGGAGAGGTTGATGGCCCCATGCTGCGCTGCAAGGGCAGACATGATGCTGAATATGGAAACTTTGGACTGATGCACGGCAAAAGGGAAGCAATCGGATTACAGATAGGGAAAGAGCCCAAGTTAAGTAATTAGCCTACGCGTCATGGTGTTTTGCTTCTGGTTGCGCTTTATAAATATTTATCACCTTTGTTTCTTTTCACTTCGGCCACATAATCTTTGATTTGTTGTTCGCGGGCGCGTTCGCAGACGAGCAGCACATCGGGGGTGTCAATGAGTACGAATTGGTCGAGCCCCTGCACTACGACCAGCTTATCATCCGGAGCTTTAATCATGCACTCGTTGGCATCAATCACCATGACGTTTTTGCCATAGACGGCATTGCCGAGATAATCCTTTTGGGAATTGTCGTAAGCACTGTCCCAGGTGCCGAGGTCGCACCAGCCGAAATAAGCCGGAATGCTGAACACATTTTTTGCCTTTTCCATGATGCCGTAATCAATGGAGATATTGGTGCATTGCGGGTAGAGTTCGGCGATGATGCCGGCTTCCCGTTCGGTGTTGTACGCCCCTTCTGCCTGAGTAAACACTTCATTAAGCTCCGGCAGAAATTTCTCAAAGGCTTCAAGGATGCTGCGCACATTCCAGATGAAGATGCCCGAATTCCAAAGGAAATCCCCACTTTTCAAGAAGGTGCGGGCGAGGTCTAAGGAAGGTTTTTCTGTAAAGGTTTTCACCCGGGCCACGCCGTGGTCTAAGGTGTTTTCGGTTTCAATCTGGATGTAGCCATAACCCGTGTCCGGGCGGGTCGGCTTAATGCCTAAAGTAAGCAGTGCACTGTGGTGGGCCACATAATCGAGGGCTTCATACATAGCTCGTTCGAAGGCCCGCTCGTCCATGATCAAATGGTCTGCGGGCGACATGATGATGTTGGCATTCGGATTTTTCGCTATCATCTTATGCGCGAAATAGGCCGCACAGGGCGCTGTGTTTTTTCGGGAGGGCTCGGAGATGATATTGTCGTCTGAGATTTCCGGGATTTGCTCTTTGAGCATCCCGATGTAATGCTGATTGGTGATGAAATAGATGTTCTCCTTGGGGCAGATAGTTCGGAAGCGGAGGTAGGTCCATTGAATCAGGGAGCGGCCGGTTCCCAACAGGTCGAGAAATTGTTTTGGTTTCGCGGCGCGACTCTCAGGCCAGAATCGGCTGCCAATGCCTCCGGCCATAATGGCCACATAGTTGTTTTGAATGCTCATAGACGATTCAAAGAATGATGCAAGTTTTTCAGGCAAGTATCGGCAATGCCTATTCAGAAAGAAAAAAATTCTTCCGCTTCAAAAGTGACGTAAAAAGCCAAATAGCCTGCAGCAATATGCAGCATCCCGGCTCGTTATTAGGATACTTTTGAAAGCTACATTTCGCTGATTGCCCATGATGACCCGAACCTTCGGTTTGCTTCTGCTTTTTTTGATAGCGGCTGCTCCTGTGTTTGCACAGTTTCGCCCGGTCGGGAAATGGAGGGCTCACCTTCCTTACAACCAGGCCACCGGAATCGCCACAGACGGGATTACACTATACGTCACCAGCGCCAAGGGCTTTTTCAGCTTCAACACCTCCGACCAGGCAATCGAAACATACAGCAAGGTGGAGGGGATGCATGATTCAAACCCCATAGGCCTGGCTTATGATGCAGCAACCAACAGTGTCATCATCTGTTATCAAAACAGCAACATAGACCTCTTCCGCTACCACAATTTCACGGTGCTACCCGACTTGAAAAACAAAAGCGTTTCAGGAGACAAGAACATCCGGGATATTTATACAGACCATGGCCTGGCCTACCTCAGCACCGGCCTGGGCATCCTGGTCATAGACCTCGATCGCCAGGAAGTGAAAGAAACCTATGTCTTCAGCAGCATGGGCCAGACCATACCGGTGAATGCCGTGACTTCAGACGACACCTTCCTCTATGCAGCTTCTGATGCCGGCATTTATCGCATTGCAAAAAGCAATCCGGCACCCCAGGTTTTTGGCAACTGGCAGCCTTACGATACCAGCCGGGCTTTCAGCCACCTGAGCTTTATGAAACAGGTACTGTATGCTTCCAGCTCCGGCATCAGCGATTCGCTTTTCCGGTTTAGCGGGCCCGGCTTGAAGCAACGCATCTGGTACCGCGACAGCACCCACATCCTTCGCTTAGATGCCGGTGACAGCCTGCTCTACACAGGCATCTTCGATGATAAAGGCCAGGGCCGTAGCCTGCATTTCGCAACAAACAATGCAGTGGTAGACTCTACGGCAACAGCCTACCCGGGCGGCACCGTGGAAGCTGCCGATGGCCGGCTTTGGGTTGCTGATGCTTACCTGGGCCTGATTCTGCACGATACTTCCGGACTGCATTATGTAATTCCGGATGGGCCCGGCGATGCAGATAACACCGCACTCTATGCCCATAATGACGAAGTGTGGGTCGCTCATGGCGGTGTCTATCCGGGCAGCTACCTGCCCCGCCTGAGGGGTACCGGTATCTCGCATTTTACCGACGACCACTGGAAATATTTCAATGCCTACAATCATCTGCTTTTTAAAGACAGTGTGCTGGACTTCCTGGTGCTGGCCGTAAACCCCACTGACGGCACACTCTATGCCGGCACCGCTGAAAGCGGCATCTATGAACGTAAGACCGACGGCACGGAGCGCATGATCAAGCAAGGCGAACTACAGGGGCAGAATGGTAATTATCCGGCTCGTGGCCTGGCCTTCGACCAGAACGGTGCACTTTGGGTGAATCAATACGGCCTCAGCCAGGAGCTGGCAGTACGTACCGCAGAGGGCCACTGGTATTATTATTCCGTTCCCAGATTTAGCCGTCCACTTGCGAACACCGGTTCGGAAATGCTGGTGGACGACCTGAACCAGAAATGGTACCTCGCCCCACTCGGCGGTGTCATTATTTATAATGATGGCGGCACTCCCGAAATCCAAAGCGACGATGATTATCGCAACCTGACCCAAGGGAAAGGCAATGGCGGCCTGCCTTCCAACAATGTGCTTTGCCTGGCCAAAGACCGCGATGGCGCAATCTGGATTGGCACCGATGCCGGCATTGGGATTGCCGGTAGCCCAGGCCTGCTGCTTCAAGACAAGACCAGCGATGTGGAGCTGCGGGTGGTGCAATATGACCAGTTTGCCGGTATTCTGTTTGCCAACGAAAGCGTGAATGCCATTGCCGTAGATGGCGCCAACCGTAAGTGGGTGGGCACAAATAACGGCGTATGGCTGCTCTCGCCCGATGCTTCTAAAATTCTCGAACGCTTCACCGTTGATAACGCCCCCTTGCCTTCCAATGTCATCCAGTCCATCGCAGTGGATGACGTCACGGGCGATGTGTATTTCGGCACTCAGGATGGCCTCGTTTCGTACCACGGCACCGCCACTGCCGGCAGCGAAAGCGCACAAAGCATCCACATCTTCCCTCACCCCATCAGCTCCGACTATCGAGGCCCAATCACGATGACAGGCTTCACCACCGATGCCGATGTGCGCATCACAGACATTGCCGGTCAACTCATTTACCGTGCTAAGGCAACCGGCGGAAGCCTCGTATGGAATGGGGTGGACTACACAGGCCATCGGCCTCAGAGTGGTGTGCTGCTCATCTTTGCTTCCAGCCGCGATGGCGTTGAGAAAGCAGTAGGCAAAATGCTGTTCCTGCATTAGTACGTCTTCGTTTCATCAAGCCATGATTTCTGCTACGCCCTCCATCGTGCTGCGCTCGTTGAAGTATGGTGAGACGAGCCTTATATCCACTCAGTTCACCCGGGCATTCGGCGTGCAGAGCTATCTGCTGAAAGGAATACGCAGCCTTGCTGCAAAAGGGCGCAGCAGCCGGGCCGGGCTGTTACAACCGGCTATGATTTTAGAGCTTGAAGCCTACCATCGCCCACAGGGAAACCTGCAAAACCTGAAAGAATTTGCGCCCATCGTCTTCTACAAAAGCCTGCAGGAAGAAGTAGTAAAAAACAGTATTGCCTTGTTTTCGGCAGAGCTGCTGCTCTGTCTCTTACCCGAAGCAGTTCCGATGCCGCCCCTCTTTGATTTTTCAAAACAATACCTCGAAGAATTGGACTGGAGGACAGTGGATGAAGTAGCAAACTTTCCACTTTTTTTCGCGCTGCAATGCGGGCGGGCACTGGGTTTTGAAATTGCGGGCCGCTGCACAGAACAGAACCCATACATCAGTTTAGAAGAAGGTGCCTTTGTGCCCTTTTTGCCTGCACAAAGCACGGTGTTGCAGGCCGGCGATGCGGTGGCTATGGACCAACTGATTCAGTGTGGCGGCTTCGACTCCCTGCCGGAGCTGAACCTGAACGGGGCCACAAGAAACCGGTTGCTGGAATGGTACCTGGCATTTTTGCAGCGCCACACCGGGCACATGCGTCCCTTAAAATCACTGAAAATTCTGACAACCATCCTGCATGATTTCCGCCAGCCGGATTAATCCAGGATGCCTTTGCAAGAGCCTGTCCGTCCCGGATGTTTTTTTGGTAATCCACTTTTGTGCCCTATTGGAATTTTCATTGAAGCAGACTTTAAAAAATTACTTAGGGCAGCCTCCACTTGTGCCCTTTATGCGTTACCAGAGGCCTGACTTATAGGATAAAGGGAAAATTCAGCATCCCAAAAAACGGGCACCGCCCCAGAAGACGACCAGCCAGGCGATGCCTTTAAAAAGGAAAAAGAGAAAACCGACTACGCCCAGCCTTTTGAGCCAGGGGATGATTCCCCGCTTTTTTTTCTGCGGTTCTTGTTCGGTTTCGGGGTTGCTGAGCGCCTCTTTGCAACAGCTTTTCATGGTAGCCGGGCGAAGGTAAGCCGATGCCTTGCAGGCGTTTCTTAAATAAATCTTAGTCGGGTATTGAAGCAGCCGTCTGCGCCATATTTTTTTACAATGAAATCCTGCAAAAAACCAAAAAGAATGGTAGTGTCTTGCTGGCTGAGCGTGGGAAATGCTTCCCCGGTACACTGTTCGAAGACTACGTGTTAAAATGTAGCGAGCATCTGTGAAATGGAAGGCTTGTTGCGTCTCTGTATTTTCAACCAAACCGGATCCAATATGAAGCGAAGCGTCCTGCTATTGCTTGGCAGCCTGCTATTGTCATTCCATGCCCTATCTCAAATGAAGCCAAATCCGCAACACCGATCATGGGGTGAAGCTGATTCACTTATCAAACGGAACCTTCCGGTGCAGGCAGAGCAGATTGTGAAGGGCTTATATGCTGTAGCAAAAGCGGAAGGAGATCAGGTGCACATGCTCCAGGCGCAGCTCTTCCTGATGCGCATTCATCATCTGAACCAGGAAGCTGCAGACTCCATCAATATTGCTTTTGCGGAAGCGCAAATAAAAACTACCGACTTCCCCTTTCAGGCTGTGTGGCGCAGCATTGCCGCCCAGCTTTACTTGGATTATTATCAGAACAACCGGTACCTCATCCTCGACCGGACGAACCAGGCAGAGGAGCAGGAGCCGGATGCGGCAAACACCGACTTTGAACAATGGGATGCCAACCAATTTTTCAGGCATTGCTCTACCTTATATCTCCGTTCGCTGGAAGAAGCCGGGCGCCTGAAGTCCGTCTCGATTGCTGCTTTTGATCCCGTATTGCAGCGGGGCCGAAACACCCGATTACTCAGGCCAAGCCTCTTCGACCTGCTTGCATTCCGGGCCCTTGATTTTTTTGAACTTGATGAACAAGACCTGACGAAACCGGCCTATGAATTCATGCTGGATGATGCAGCAGCATTCGCACCGGCAGCAGAATTTATCCGGCATGAATTCAATACGCAGGATACACTTTCCCATACCTGGCATGCACTCAGGCTCTATCAGCAAGTGCTGGCCCTGCATCTTACCGACACCAGCAAGGCTGCCTTTTTGGATGCCGATTTACAACGTCTGGAATTTGTTTTTCAACACTCGGTGCACCCAGAAAAACAGGCTCTTTATCGCCAGGCTCTGGAGCTAATAGAAACGAGATATTCCGCGCATCCCCTGGCTGCGATGGCCTCGTACCGGCTGGCTGTACTCATGATGGGTAAGAGGGAACATTTTGAAGAAAATGAAGGCTCACCCGAAAAGCCACAAGTTGATTTGCGTAAAGTCATGGCAAGGCTGGACGCCATCATCGTAAAATATCCAAACTCAGAAGGAGGCGTAGCGGCTCAGCAACTACGACAAAATATTCTGGTTCCTTCCCTCGGCCTCGAAGCCGAAGAAGCCATACTTCCTGGAAAGCCTTCGAAAGTGCTGCTGCGCTATAAGAATGTTCCCAACGTTTATTTCCGGGTTGTGAGGCTGGATGCAGCCGATTTCTTCAAGCTAAACGGGCAACAGGGGAATGATCCAATTATCCGTAAGCTGCTGCAAGGACAACCTATACAAGCATTTCAGGTAGCCCTGCCGGCTACAGAAGACCTGAAGGCGCACAGCACAGAAATCAAAATAGAGCCCTTGCCATTGGGTATGTATGCGCTCCTGATCTCAGCAAAACCTTCCTTTTCGGATACGGACAATGCTTTGTCTTTTGCCCTCTTTCAGAGCACCAGGCTTGCTGTGTTGATGCAACGTGAGGCTTCAGCCCCAGCGTCTTCACCCCGGAATGCAGCGAACGGTTTTGTCTTGAATCGGGAGAGCGGGGGGCCCGTTCCCGGCGTGGCGATAATGTTTTATAAACAGGAATGGCGGGGCAACCATCAGGGATATGGAATGACCCCAGCCGAAATTCTGAAGACGGATGCCGCTGGAGCCTTCAGGCTGAGGGACGGCACAAGTAGTTTTTCCGCCCTTTCAATGAAAAATGGAGAGGATGCTTTTTACTCCAAAGGCTATCTCAATTTCTACCGTTACTCGCCACAGGAGCAGGACCGGCAACGTGTCTTTTTCTTCACCGACCGCAGCATCTACCGCCCCGGGCAAAGTATTTTTTTCAAAGCCATCTTATTGCGGCAGTCACAGGAGCAACGAAGCGCTGCGGTGCTGGCGGGAACAACAATCGTTTTGAAATTCTTTGATGTTCATGGCCAGGAGTTGGCCCGTCAAAGCCTGCGCACCAATGAATGGGGTTCCGTCTCCGGCTCTTTTCAGGCACCGAAAAACGGGCTTACCGGAGTCCTGCGGATTGCGGCATTCGATAATCAGGGCCAGCAGGAGCTCGGCAATACAAGCCCTACAGTAGAGGAATACAAGCGTCCCAAATTCCGGGTGGGATGGGATAGCCTAAAAGTAGATTATGCACTGGGGGATGCGGTTACGATTGTGGGGCGAGCGGAAGCTTATGCCGGCCAGCCAATTGATGCAGCACAGGTACGATATCGTGTAGTTCGCAGGGTACGATGGCCCTTTTGGTGGTTTGCCTGGCGCTACCCTTCCCCGCATAGCGAAGAACAACAACTGGTGGCAGGAACTACCCAGACGGATGCCTCTGGAGCATTCAAAATCACCTTCGATGCACTTCCAGACCGGGGTATTGATGAGCGCTCCCTGCCAGTATTCAGCTACTCCATTTCTGCCGAGGTTACAGACCTGAACGGAGAGACCCGCTCGGGCGAAACACAAGTTTCATTTGGGTATCGTTCCCTGCAAATAGAGGCGGAGATACCGGAACAGGCATCCCGGGAAGACTTAGAAGGACTGCGGGTAAGCACAGAGGATCTGAATGGAAATTTTGTGTCCGCCAACCTGCACATCGAAGTAGCCCAACTAAAACAGCCGGATCATCTTTTCCGGAAACGAAACTGGCCCGTACCGGATCAATTTGTGCTGTCTGAGGCAAGCTTCCGGCAAGCATTTCCGGAGGACCCTTACCAGGATGAAGATGATTATCGCCAATGGCCCCTACAGCTTGTTACCAACAAACAAAGTATCATCACCCGCCCGAATGGTAAGGTTGCCTTGCCTGCATCAGCCTTCCCGCAAAATGGCTGGTATTGTATCACGTTTCGGGCTACAGACAAGCACGGCAAACCTGTGGAAGAGAAAAAATTTGTGCAGGTATGGGATGCAACAGCACCCGGAAAAGCCTACACTGCCCTGAGCCTTTGGCCTGAAAAGGATGAATGGGAACCGGGTGAAAATGCCTCTTGTAAGGTAGTCTCTGATTTGAACGGGCTTCATCTGATTCGACAGGTGCAAACCATAGACCGCACCGAAACTTCATTCCAAAGCCTGGCTGCGGGCAAACCGGATGATTGGCAACAGCGCGTGACTGAGGCAGACCGGGGCGGCATCGCCGTTTCCTACATCGGCATCCGGAATAATCGGGTCTATCAGGCCAGCAGGCTATTCCATATACCCTGGACAAATAAAGAGCTACATATAGAATGGGAAACACACCGGGACCTGCTAAAGCCCGGCCAGCAGGAGCAATGGACGATGGTGGTTCGGGGCTCAAAAAAGGAGCAGGTTGCCGCTGAGTTGGCCGCTACTTTATACGATGCCTCTCTGGATGCCTTCAAGCCGCATTATTGGCAAATCAGCTCCTTATTTCCGACACTTTATTCCCTGCCTTCCTGGGACGCGAAAATTGGCTTTAGCCCGGTAAGTGCATCCGGAATTGCTTCTTTCACTGTGCCAGAAATACGCAGCTATGACAAGAGCTACGATCAGATTGCCTGGCTGGATGAAATCGTTCAGGGGAGGGGGATGCTTTTATACGACAGCAATCCCATGCCTTCCGGCGGAAAGGCCCTGATGGTTCGGAGTATAGTAAATGCTCCGGTGATGAAAAAAGACGAAGAGTTGACGCAAGGTGATCGTGATGAAGGGGAAGCCCAGGCCGCCAAAACAGATGTACCATCGGATGAAATCCCGATACGAAAGAACCTACAGGAAACTGCCTTTTTCTTTCCGCAAATGCAAGCTGATTCAACGGGAGCCTTCCGACTTAGCTTCACCATTCCCGAAGCACTAACGGAGTGGAAGATGCTGGCGTTTGCCCATACGAAAGGCATGAGCACCGGCTTTCTTAGCGGCGAAGTCAAAACCCGGAAAGAGCTGATGGTGCAGCCAGGCTTACCCCGCTTTTTGCGCCAGGGCGATGCAATACGCATCAGCACGAAAGTCGTCAACCTATCCGGAGCCGACCTTCAGGGAACAGCACGGCTGGAGATCGTAGATGCACAAAACGGGAAGCTGATCAATACTTCTTTTAGGCTAGCAAGCTCCGAACTTCCTTTCCGGCTTGGAAAGGATGAAAGCAGTGCCGTTTCCTGGCTGTTGCATGTGCCTGAAAGCCGCTACGAGCCTGTGATCATTCGTGTCTCGGCAAAAGCCGGTTCCTTCACGGATGGAGAGGAAAATACCTTGCCCGTTTTGAGCAACCGAATGTTGGTGACTGAGGCGATGCCCATGTGGATGAACGGTAGCGGAACAAAGAATTTTTCTTTTAAAAAACTGGCCACCAGCACCAGCAAAACAATGTCGCAGCAGGGGCTGACGGTAGAATACACCACCCATCCTATCTGGTATGTGGTCAAAGCATTGCCCTACCTGATGGAGTATCCATACGAATGTTCGGAGCAGACGTTTAACCGTTATTATGCAAATGCCCTGGCGGCACACATCCTGGATGCAGCGCCTCGTGTGAAATCCATTTTCAAAAAATGGCAGGAAGAAGCGGGACAACCAGCTCTGAAATCACCCTTAGAAAACAATCAGGAGTTAAAGTCTGCTTTGCTGGAAGAAACACCCTGGGTGCTGGATGCACAAAGCGAGGCGCAACAACGCGCCCATCTGGCCCTGCTCTTTGAGGCTTCAAAACAGAGCCAGGATTTAGAACAGACTTTGCGCAAGCTGGAAGAAATGGAATTGCCGGAAGGAGGATGGCCCTGGTTTAAAGGCAACCCAAAGCCCAATCGCTACATCACACAATACATCTTGACGGGTATCGGGCATTTGCAGGCGATATACAGGAACAGCCCGACCAACAACCAACCTCCGGGCAAGGATATTCTGAACCGAATGCTAGGGACAGCACTGCAGTATCTCGACCGGGAAATGGAACACTCATATCAGGAACTGCTCAAGCAACATGCTGATTTGAAGTCCCGGCAAATTGGCTATACCGAGGCACAATACCTCTACATGCGCTCCTTCTTCAAAGAGATCCCGAATAAAGAATGTTCCGCCACAGCATTGGCTTTCTATAGAAAACAGGCACAGCATTACTGGCCCGATTTCAACCCCAATATTAAAGGCATGTTGGCGCTGGCATTATTCCGAAATGGCGATCTGGAGACGAGCGCAGACATTCTACAATCCTTGCGGGAGACGAGCATCCAAAAAGAAGAAACCGGCATGTACTGGATGCAACCAAAGCGTAGTGGGTGGTGGTATGATGCACCCATCGAAACGCAGAGCCTGCTCATCGAGTGTTTTTCAGAAATCGCGCGGAACCAGCCACAGGTAGAGCAGATGAAACGCTGGCTATTGAAGCAAAAGCAAACGCAAAACTGGGGAACCACTACCGCAACGGCAGATGCCTGCTATGCCTTGCTCCTGACACCTTCCGGCGAATCATTCGGGCTGCAGGATGACTGGAAGGTGAGCATCACCCTCGGGGATACCAGCATACAATCATCCGACTTACCGCAAGAAGCAGGCAGTGGATATTTCAAGTTTAAAATCCCGGGGGCAGAAGTCCGCCCGGAAATGGGAATCATAAGCCTAAAGCTGGAAGCTGCAGGATCAAACGGCCATAAGCATCCCGACAACCGGCCATCCTGGGGAGCTGTCTATTGGCAATATTTCGAAGACATGGACAAAATCAGTGCTGCAGCCACACCTCTGGTGCTGAAAAAAGAATGGTTTATTGAAAAAAATTCAGACCGGGGAGCCGTGCTCCTGCCTATTACTTCCGCCAATACAAACGGCCCTGCAGCATCCCTTAAGGTCGGAGATAAGGTGCGGGTACGGATGGAAATCATAGTGGACCGCGACATGGAGTACGTGCATTTGAAAGACAGTCGTGCAGCCTGTTTTGAGCCATTGAATGTGCTGAGCGGATATCGCTGGCAATCCGGGTTGGGCTATTATGAAAGCACTCGGGATGCCAGCACAAACTTCTTTTTCGACTATCTGCCGAAAGGCAAGTATGTGTTTGAATATCCCCTGTACGTCACTCATGCGGGCAGTTTCAGTGCCGGGCTTGCCACCATTCAGTGTATGTATGCGCCAGAATTTGCAGCGCATAGTGAGGGTCAGCACCTGAATGTGGAGTAAGCAAAAGCAATAGTCGGCTTCAAGGGCTTCCTCGAGCTTTGCCACAAATCAATAAGGAAATCTATGTTGCAGTTAGGGCTTTGCACCTTCGCCGATTTGGGCTTGCTGTCCCCGCAACAGCGCATGCTCAACCTGCTGGAAGAAGCTGTGCAAGCAGATGCACTGGGCCTGGATGTGTTTGCCCTTGGCGAGCATCATCGCCCCGATTATGTGGTGAGTGCCCCTCCGGTTGCTTTGGCAGCTATTGCTGTTCAAACAAAAAATATCCGCCTTTCCAGTGGTGTCACCGTGCTCAGCAGCGAGGATCCGGTACGGGTCATGGAGCAATTCTCCAGCCTTGATTTACTCTCTGCAGGCCGGGCAGAAATCATGGCTGGCAGAGGTTCCTTCATTGAAAGCTTCCCGCTTTTTGGCTACAGCCTGAACGACTATGAAGCCCTGTTTTCAGAGAAGCTGGAGCTGCTGGTGAGGCTGGTAAACGGCGGAGCGATTAGCTGGAAAGGAAGCCTGACACAGTCACTGTCGCAGGCCCATATTTATCCCAAACCGGTGCAACAGCCAATTCCTATTTGGATTGCAGTTGGCGGCACGCCACAATCGGTGGTGCGCGCGGCACATCATCATTTACCCATGACCTTAGCCATCATTGGAGGCCAATGGCGGCGGTTCGAACCCTTTGCCCGGCTTTACCGCGAATCACTGGTTCAGGCAGGCCATGCCACAGCGGATACGGTTCACACGGCAGCCCTCTGCATCAACCAGCATTGTTATATTTCTGAAGATGCACAACAGGCCCGGGATGAGTTTTTCCCGGTGCATCATGAGGTGTTTAGTCGGATTGGCCGGGAACGAGGATGGGCACCTGGAGGACGGGCAGATTTTGACGCGGGTTGTGGCCCGGAAGGGCACTTCCTCGTGGGCAGCCCTCAGCAGGTACTTGACAAGCTCAGTAAGGAATATGAAGTGTTTGGAAATACCCGCTTTTTAGTACAGACCAGCATCGGCAGTTTGCCACATGAAAAGGCAATGAAGAGTATGGAGCTGTTTGCTACCCGGGTAGCGCCGGAACTCCGCAAGCTGTCAGGAGGAAATGCCTGATTCGGGATTCGGTCTTTTTCCCGTCCCATTCGCCAGCGAGGGCCCGCCTACCTTTGCACGCTATGGCTGAAGAAAAGTCACTGAATTTTTTAGAAGAAATCATCGAAGCCGATTTGGCTACAGGCAAATGCCCGGACGGAATCCAGACCCGTTTTCCACCGGAACCTAATGGCTACCTCCACATTGGCCATGCCTCTTCCATTGTGCTCAATTTCGGACTGGCCAAAAAGTATGGCGGTCGCTGCAACCTGCGCTTTGACGACACCAACCCTTCCACCGAAGAAACCGAATATGTAGAAAACATTCAGCAGGATATTCAGTGGCTGGGTTATCAGTGGGACTCCCGGCACTTTGCTTCCGATTATTTCGAACAGTTATTCCAATTTGCGCAGCAATTAATCCGGGCCGGGAAGGCATATGTGGACGATAGTTCGGCGGAAGAGATAGCTGCTACCAAAGGCTCGCTCACCGAACCCGGCAAAGAATCTCCTTACCGTAACCGTAGTGTAGAAGATAACCTGAAACTCTTTCAGGCGATGCGTGCCGGGCAGTTTGCCGATGGCGAAAAAGTTTTGCGTGCGAAAGTGGATATGGCACACCCCAACTTGCTGCTGCGTGACCCCATCATGTATCGTATCAAAAAGGCGCATCACCACCGCACAGGCGATACCTGGTGCATCTATCCTATGTACGATTTTGCACATGGCCAGAGCGACAGTATAGAGCAGGTGACCCACTCCATCTGCACACTGGAGTTTATCCATCACCGCCCGCTCTACGACTGGTTTATTGAGCAGCTCGGTATTTTTCCTTCCCATCAATACGAGTTTGCCCGTCGTAACCTGAGCTATACCGTAATGAGCAAACGCAAGCTGCTGCAGCTCGTCCAGGAAGGGCATGTGGCTGGCTGGGATGATCCCCGAATGCCCACGATATCCGGTATGCGCCGGCGCGGCTATCCGGCGGCGGCTATCCGTCAGTTTTGCGAAACCGTTGGCATTGCGAAACGTGAAAATGTGGTGGACTTGGGCCTATTGGAGTTTTGTGTACGCGAGCAACTCAACAAGACGGCAAACCGCTATATGATGGTGCTTAACCCTGTGAAGCTGATCATCACCAACTATCCGGAAGGGCAGACAGAATCTTTAGAAGCAGAATACAATCCTGAAGATACCCATGCAGGCTCCCGGGAATTGCCCTTCAGCAATACATTATGGATTGAACGGGAAGATTTCATGGAAGCACCACCGAAGAAATTTTTCCGCTTAGGTCCCAAGCTTATGGTCCGGCTGAAGCATGCATACATCATTGAGTGTACCGATTTCAAAAAAGATGCGGAAGGAACGGTTCAGGAAATTTATTGCCGCTATATCCCCGAAAGCCGCAGTGGTTCTGACACGAGCGGTATTCATGTGAAAGGCACGATTCATTGGCTGAGCGCTCCACATGCTCAGGAAGCAGACTTACGCCTCTATGACCGGCTCTTTCGGGTCGAGAATCCTTCAGATGAATCCGGGGATTTCAAGGAATATCTCAATCCTGATTCTTTGCACCACAGCAAGGCATACATAGAGCCTTCACTGGCTGCAATACCCTCAGGCACTACATTTCAAGCCTTACGGAAAGGATATTTCTGTGCTGATAGGGATAGCCAAGCCGGGCAGCCTGTGTTCAACAGTACGGTTGGACTAAAAGATGCCTGGGCTAAGGAGCAAAAAAAAGCCTGAACTAAGGGCCTTATTCCTGAGTTCGAGTTAAGGCAATCATGCTGATTTCCACGTGCACACCACGAGGCAGCGCCGCAACCTGAATGGTCTCCCGCGCCGGCGCATTGCCCGACTCAAAATAGGCACCGTACACCTCATTGACTGCGGAAAACTGCCCCATATCGGTAAGAAAAATGGAGCTTTTTACTACATCTGAAAAATCAAGTCCGGCAGCCTGTAGAATGCCCTTCAAGTTTTGCATCACTTTGTCCGTTTCGGTGATGATATCAGCGGTATGCAAGGTCCCATCCTGGGCGTCCAGAGGAATCTGGCCGGAGATATAGAGCATTCCATTAGCAAGAACGGCCTGGCTATAAGGGCCTATGGGAGCGGGCGCCGCAGAAGTGATGATGATATTCTTTTCCATGAAGGCAAAGGTAGCTGCGGGTAATTTTGCGACCCATGTCTGTACGCGTGCTCCACATAGATTGTTCCGGCCCCTTCGCCTCGCTGATGCTGGCAATAGATAGCATTCCTCAAGCCGTGAAACAAAGCGCGGAAGCTCGCGACCATGCTTCCCAATTAAACCCGATGATAGCTGCCTTGCTCCTTGAGGTAGGATATAGCTTAAATGATATGGATGCATTTGCTGTGTGCAGCGGGCCCGGTTCATACACTGGGCTTCGCTTAGGTATGGCAGCCGCAAAGGGGTTCTGCTATGCCTTGGATAAGCCGTTGCTGATGCACAACCGGCTGACACTCATGTTGGAAGAACTCGATTCCCAATTAGAAGTTTCCAACCTGAATCGTCTGGCCATCTTACCGGCACGTGCCGGCGAATATTATATCGCCGCGCAAGGCGAATGGGAAGCAGCACCGATGCATATTCTACAAAATGAATTAGTAGAAAATACCCGATTCTGGACTCAGCCGGCAAGCATAATCGGACACTTGGAAGAGGACTTTTCTATCCCTAATGTGAAAAACCTTATACCCCATGAAAAATTGGACTTAAATACCTGGGCCAAAAGGACTTTCCTGTCTTTTTCTGAACAAGAATTTGCCAATATAGCTTACGCAATTCCAGAATATTTAAAAGCTGCGTATGTAAATCCCTTAAAAAGGGAAAAATAGATGCGCAAAAAATCAGTTCTAAGGCAACGTTTAACGCTGGATTAACAGCTAATCGGTATCACAACTTTGCCGATATAATTAGAAGCCGTATGTTTGCACCGCTTTATAGCAACAAATATTTTCTTTAATCACCTTTTCAAGTTACAAGCACATGGAAACCACCATGACCGGGAACACTCTGGTAATCCGTAAAGACGAAGCCAACAGCGAGCACATCAAGTTGGACTACGTAGCCGTGAAGACCGCCGCTATGACGCTCCGCGCCATCAACCACAAGCTGCGTCAGCAAATCGTTCGCCTGCTGGAAGAACACAAACGCATGAATGTTACGGACATTTATGTAAAACTCCGCCTAGAGCAAAGTGTTGCCTCTCAGCACCTTGCTATCCTGCGCCGCGCCAACATCGTGATCACGCAGCGTGAAGGCAAGTTCATCCACTACAGCTTGAACCACAAGCGTATCGCCGACATCGCTCAGTTCGTCAGCGAGCTCGTCAACAGCGACTCCAGCGACAAGAACAGCGACAACAACGAAAACAACGCATAGTCCTTCCGGCTATCATAAACCTGAAGAAAGGCTGTCCAAAAGGGCAGCCTTTCTTAATATCTGTGAATTTTATGTTAGCTTCTATACCCTGATGCAGCTTCTTTACTGCTTGCCCTAAACCTGATTCAGGATCGTACGTTACGGGGCCATTGTTGCTATGAAGCTATTCCCGAAACATCTGTTTTTCGGGCAAAGACGAAAATTTAGACCCTGTTGATAGGTTCGATCTTAATACAAATTCAAGGCAGAGGCCACAACAGATGACCGTGGAAGTCTTCAACCGGGAAAAAATAAGTGCGGCCCAAATGATTGCCCAAATCGTCAGTAACCAGAATACTTCATGCCCATCGGAAAGTTACCCGATTCAGCCTGCCCTACATCCTACCTTTGCGGCCCATGCCGCAACTTTCTGACATTAAACTCCTCAACGAAAAAGAAACCCGCGCCGGCTTTGGCGAGGGCATTCTCGAAGCAGGCCGCCGCAACCCCCGGGTAATTGCACTCACGGCAGACCTTGCCGGCTCCCTCAAGCTGGGGCCTTTCATGAAAGAATTTCCTGAGCGTTTTGTGCAATGCGGCATTGCCGAGGCCAACATGATGGGCGTGGCCGCCGGACTGGCAATCGGCGGGAAGATTCCCTACACAACCACCTTCGCCAACTTCTCTACCTCCCGTGTCTATGACCAAATCCGCCAAAGCATTGCCTACAGCGGAAAGAACGTAAAGATTTGCGCCAGCCATGCCGGCCTCACTCTGGGCGAAGACGGCGCCACGCATCAGGTGCTCGAAGACATTGGCATGATGAAGATGCTACCGGGCATGACGGTGATTGTGCCCTGCGATTTCAACCAGACTAAAGCCGCTGCCATCGCCATTGCCGATTACCAAGGCCCTGTATACCTCCGTTTTGGCCGCCCCAAATGGGCGAATTTCACCGCCGAAGACGGAAGTGATTTTCAGATTGGCAAGGCGCAACTCTTAGCTGAAGGCCGTGACCTCAGCATCATCGCTTGCGGCCACCTCGTCTGGTTGGCTGTGCAGGCAGCCCAGATACTGGCTGAAAAAGGTATTTCTGCCGAGGTGATCAATATGCACACCATCAAGCCCCTGGACGAAGAAGCCCTACTGAAATCGGCGGCCAAAACGCGCTGTGTAGTGACCGCTGAAGAACATCAGCAAAACGGAGGCCTGGGCGAAAGTGTGGCCGGTGTACTGGCCCGCAAACTGCCCACCCCGCTTGAAATGGTCGCGGTACAGGACAGCTTCGGAGAAAGCGGAACGCCCCTGCAATTGCTGGCTAAGTACGGACTCACGAAAGAGCAAATCGTAGTAAAAGCAGAGGCCGCACTGGCGCGTAAATAAGCTATGCCCTCCGGCGCAAGAGTGCTCCCAGTTCCGCTCGTTCCAGCTTCCAGACGCTAATTATGAAAACGAACATCAACGCCAGGCCGCTGGATAAGCGAAGCAGGAAGGAAGGGTTCAGCCAGGCTATGCCTTCCTGAATAAAAAAGAGCAGACTGATGATGCCGATATAACCCAATAAGCGCCCCACTGCATACGGCACGGGGAAATACCGCTGGCCGGCGAAATAAGAGGCCACCATCATGCTGATGTAGCAAATGGCTGTAGCCCAGGCGCAGGCCCACATACCCCATTTGGGGATGAAGGCGAAGTTGATGATGAGCGTGATGGCTGTTCCCATTAGCGTGATGGCCATTCCCCAGCCCAGGTGGTCTTTGATTTTATACCACACCGACAAGTTGTAGTAGATGCCCAGGGCAAGGTTGGCATACAGTAAGATGGGCACGACACCCAGACCCACGCGGTATTCAGCACCCACCATGTATTGCCAGACATCCAGAAACAAGGCGGTAAACAGAAAGGCAAAGCAGAGCGTGATGACGAACCATTTCATCACACGGGCATAGGTCTGCGGTGCATTCCGCTCTTTGCTTTGGTTGAAGAAAAAAGGTTCGGCAGCAAGGCGAAAAGCCTGAATAAAGAGTGTGATGAAAATGGCTAGTTTGTAATTCGCAGAATAGATGGCTACAGCCCGCTTGGCGGTTTCAGCATCCGTGGGCAGGAGCTGGCGCAGCATGATGCGGTCCATGGTTTCGTTGACCATACCGCCCAGCCCAATGATGATAAACGGAGCGCTGTATGCAAGGATCCGACGCCATAATGCAGCATCAAAGCGGAAGCGGAAGCTGGCCCACTCCTGCGCCAGCAACAACAGGGTGGCTACCGAACCGGCGAGGTTGGCAAGGAGCAGCAGGGCCGGCTTGGTGTAGCCCGCAAACCAAAGTGCATAGCGGCTGTCAGGGTGTTGTGCAACCCAGCCGGGCGACCAGGCTATGAACAACACAGTGAGGGCTACATTCACCGTGATGCCCAGCACGCGGATGAAGGCATACTTACGGGGCCGGCCCACCTGGCGCAGCTTAGCGAAGGGTATCACAGCCAACGTATCTGCTGCGATGATGGAGACAGAGATGGTGATGTATTCCGGGTGGCCGGCAGTGCCCAGCAGCTCGCTCAGCGGCTGGCGGAAAAGCAGCACGATGCCACTGAGGAGCAGGGTGCTGATGATGAGGGAGCCGAAGCTGGTTTCAAAAAGTTTTCGTTTGTCTTCCTGGGTGGCTGCGAAGCGGAAATAGGCCGTCTCCATGCCATAGGTGAAGATGATATTGGCGAAGGAAATGGCCGCGTACAAAACCGAGAAATCGCCATAGTCGGCCTGGCCCCTGGGCGTGTGGAGCAGGTAGGTGAGCAGCGGGGTGAGCAGGTAATTGAGCAGGCGTGCGGCGATATTGCTCATGCCGTACCAGATCGTCTGCCCTGCGAGGCTTTTCAGTGATGCCATTTGCGGCTGCAAGGTTCCAAAAAATTAATGTTTATTGGTTAGGCTCTGTTGTGGAATCCGGACTGGGAATATTATTTATGAAAAGAGCGCCCAGGCTACTTCAACGGCACCCTAAGGGAAAAGCTTAATAGAAGCCATTAGATGAACGGTGCCAACGCCACGAAAGCTTCATAGCAGCACGAAAGCTTAACCCCCAAAAATTTCCACATACCGGTAATGGGCTATGGGCTTGCCTAATTTTGAGGGCATGCAGCAATACCTGAACCTCCTGCAACACATCTTGGATGAAGGAGTGGTGAAAACAGACCGTACCGGCACGGGCACCCGCTCTGTGTTTGGCTACCAGATGCGCTTTGATTTGGCACAAGGGTTTCCCATGGTGACGACGAAAAAACTGCATCTGAAAAGCATCATCTATGAGCTGCTTTGGTTCCTGAAAGGCGACACGAACATTGCGTACCTGAAGGAGCATGGCGTAGGTATTTGGGATGAATGGGCAGATGAACAGGGCAACCTTGGCCCTGTGTATGGGCATCAGTGGCGAAGCTGGACCGGCGCTGACGGACAGACCCACGACCAGATAATTGAGCTGATAGACCAGATACGGAAGAACCCGGACAGCCGGCGCTTAATCGTATCGGCCTGGAATGTGGGCGACCTTCCGAAGATGGCCCTCAGTCCCTGCCATGCGCTGTTTCAGTTTTATGTGACTCCTGCTCTGGGGACGGAACCCGCACGGCTGAGCTGCCAGCTCTATCAGCGCAGTGCTGATGTGTTTCTGGGTGTGCCTTTCAACATCGCATCTTATGCCTTGCTGACGATGATGGTGGCACAGGTATGCGGCCTGAAGCCGGGTGATTTTATTCACACTTTCGGCGATGCTCACCTTTACAGTAACCATTTGGAACAGGCACAGCTTCAGCTTACCCGCAAGCCGTTTCCGCTGCCTGTCTTGCGCCTGAACCCGGATGTACAGGACATCTTAGGCTTTCGGTTCGAAGATTTTATTTTAGAAAACTACCAGGCCCATCCGCATATCAAAGCTCCGGTGGCGGTATAAGGCCCCTGAATGGGATTTCAGGTTTATGGTGCGCTTATTGGGGAAAGGGAAATTTTCTGCAGGCAAAATGCTCCAAAGACGGGCAGAAGCCTGCGTTAATACCGACCTGTGTTTTCGAATTGAATGCTTACTCCTCCATCTGGCCTTGCAGCAAATCTTCGAATCGCTCACGGCGTCGGATGAGCCGTGCCTGCCCGTTTTCCAACAACAGTTCAGCGGGCCGAGGACGCGAATTGAAGCGGCTGCTCATCTCAAAACCATAGGCCCCGGCATTATGAAAGGCCAGCACATCGCCTTCGCGGATTTCAGCAATGACCCGGTCCCAGGCGAAGGTGTCTGTCTCGCAGATATTCCCCACTACCGTGTAGATCCGCTCCGGGCCCTGTGGGTTGGAGATATTGGTGATGTGGTGGTATGCATCATAAAACATGGGGCGGATGAGGTGGTTGAATCCAGAATCCACTCCGGCAAACACGGTAGCTGTGGTATGCTTCACCACATTCACAGAAACCAGGAAGCTGCCACTCTCGCTCACTAAATATTTCCCCGGCTCAAACCAGACCTGTAGCGAACGGCCTTGCTCCTGTTCATAAGTCTTGAACCGCTCCGCCACCTGTTGGCCCAACTCTGCCACGTCTGTGCCGGCATCCGCAGGGCGGTAAGGCACCTTAAAGCCGGAGCCTAAATCCACAAACTCAAGCTGGGGAAAGCGCTCGGCCACATCCAGCAAAATCTCTAAGCCCTGCATAAACACACCCACATCTTTGATTTCGGAACCTGTGTGCATATGCAGGCCCTGCACATGCAGGCCTGTGGCCTTTACAATACGCTCCACATGCCGGAGCTGATGGATGGAAATACCAAATTTGGAGTCAATATGGCCGGTTGAAATCTTGTAATTGCCGCCCGCTTCGATATGCGGATTAATGCGAATCAGAATGGGATAATCCCCCCCGAAATGGTTGCCGAATTGCTCTAGAATGGAGAGGTTGTCAATGTTGATATGCACCCCCAGCTCCCGCGCCTCCATAAACTCAGAAAAGGAGACACTGTTCGGCGTAAACAGGATTTGCTCTGTCTGAAAACCTGCATGCAATCCCAGCTTCACTTCATTAATGCTGACACAATCAAGCCCCGCCCCAAGCTGGCGCAGCAGCCGTAGGATCTGAACATTCGACAGGGCCTTCACTGCATAGAAAAAACGTGTTGGATGGCCGGCAAACGACTCATTCAGCTTCTGCCATTGGCGGCTGATAACCTCCGCGTCATATACATACAGAGGCGTTCCAAATTCGCCGGCTAAGCGGCGCATCAAATCGTAATTCATGGGGGGCGCAAAGGTAATCGCAGCCTGTGCTCCATATCAGCCTCAACAGCCCAAAGCCCTTTCTTTAATAAAAATATAGCCCTTTTCTGTCCTGATTTTCTTTGAGTCAGCTTCCGCTGTTTCCAGCATAGCAAGGACGAAGCTGTGTGCCCAAGATGCAGGCTGAATTTTCAATAAAAAATGGAACGCTCCTGTGCCGGAATCAGACCGGCTTCCTCTGCCTTTTGAAACAAGGTTTGAATTGCCTTTTCGCCTTCAATACCCAAGTCTTCTGAGTATTCATTCACGTAGAGCCCGATGTGCTGACGCATCACGCGCTCATCCATTTCCTGCGCATGATCCCGAACAAAAGGTGCCAGGTCGGGGTAATTTTTCCAACTGAACTGCAGGCTTTCAACAATCAGCTTATCCACCTGCCGGATGAGCGGAACCGGCAAATCCCGGCGGGCCACAATGCCGCCCAGGGGGATAGCAGCACCCGCAGTTTCCTCCCACCAGTCGCCCATATCCCGAATCAGAGCCAAGCCTTTTTCTGCGTAGGTGAACCGGCTTTCATGAATTACCAACCCGGCATCGAAGTCGCCTTTTAACACAGCCGCTTCAATCTCTGAAAAAAGAACTTCGGTCTTGTGAACGGCCTTCGGATAAGCGAGGCTAAACAGTAAGTTGGCTGTGGTGTTTTTGCCCGGGATGGCAATCCGGGCCTGGCTCATTTCGGGCATGACTTGTCCGGCCTTTTGAATCAGCAAGGGGCCGACACCTTTACCCAAGGCGCTGCCACTATGCATCAGGGCATACTGTGATACCGTCCTTAGGAAGCTGTTGTAGGATAGTTTCGTGAGTTGCAGTCTGCCTTCAAAGGCCCATTGGTTGAGGGTCTCCACATCTTCGAGCACATATTCAAAGCGGAGGCCCTGCGTATCAATCTTCCCATGTACCAGGGCATCGAAAATAAAGGTGTCGTTGGGGCAAGGTGAAAAGCCGAGGCTAAGAGTCATAGGTATGATCTGAAGTGAAGTGATGTCCGATTTCTTATAGTAGCCAGGAAGCAAGCTGAGCATTGAGTGCTGCTATTGCCTCGGCAATGCGCCAGGAGCTACGGTCGCGGCGGGTGACGTAATTGGAGATGCTGCGCAATTGGATGAAGGGCACTTTTTCACGCAGGCAGACATAATGCAGGGCTGCCCCTTCCATGCTTTCCACCGAGGCGGCACAACGAGCCATACGTCGTGCGATGGTGGCTTCGCAGCCTGAAACGGTATTTACGGTAAGGCCTGGTACCCGGGGCAGATGATGAATCGAAAATGGCGGATGCTGCAAGGGATTGCGCAAAAGGCCCTGATGAAAGGGTGCTTCGTTTTCCCTCAGTTGCCCCAGCGAAAAAATGTCCAGAAACTCATCTCCGTCTTCCGCACCAAGGTCTGCTAATTGCTCCGACTCTACGATTACACAATCGCCTGGCTTCAGTGCGCGGGAAAAGCTGCCCGCAATACCGGCCCCAATCACGTAATCCCAATGATTTGCTGCTAATGTTTTGCCGAGTTCGTAGGCAGTAGCCATCATGCCGACTCCGGTGATGCAAACTCTGACATGGTTCCGATTTTCGGTTCGTTCCGGATACTCACTCAATGCCTGATAAGTGGGTGCAATTTCTGCCTCCGTAGCTGCTACCAATAATACCCTCATAGAGGAAGTAAAGTTCCGGCATTTAAAAAGGGGCTGCTGTTAAAGGTATCTTTGGAAGCTATCGTTGGGTCAGGCACGCTTCTGCTATTATGCTCAGAGGTTGCTTCTGACCGGCTTTATTTTTTTATATAAAAAGAACGTAGCTCGGAAACAGAATTTTCATCATGGTGTATGTAAGTCGGGTAGCCCATTTCAATGCAGCCCACAAGCTTGTGAATCCCGCCTGGGATGCTCAAAAAAATCAAGAGGTGTTTGGCAAATGCGCCAATGAAAACTGGCACGGCCATAATTACGAATTACACGTAACCGTAAAAGGCGAACCCCATCCCGACACAGGATTCGTATTCAACGCTAAAACGCTGGCTGAGCTGATTGAGAAACTGATTGAAGAACCCGTGGACCACAAGAACCTGAATATAGACGTGCCCTGGATGCAGGGCCAGTTTACTACTGCCGAGCAATTTGCCATCGGCATCTGGAATCAGTTAGAACCCGCTGTCCATGCCGCTGGGGCGCAGTTGCATTGCGTAAAGCTGTACGAAACACCCCGGATATATGTAGAGTATTTTGGCTGAGCATTAAACCGATTTTTCAAATATTAAAACCGAAAAACTTGTCTTACAAACGCACCGAAGAATATTGTGAAGACACACTCCAGCAGATGATGAACTGCTACAAATCCGTTCTAGGAGGGTTGGGAGAAGACCCAGGCCGCGAAGGTCTGATCAAGACTCCGGAACGGGTTGCCAAGGCCATGCAATTTCTCACTCAGGGATACAAGATGGATGCCAAGGCCATCTTGGAGAGTGCCCGTTTTCAAGAGAGCTATAGTGAAATGGTTCTTGTGAAAGACATCGAACTGTATTCACTTTGCGAGCATCATATGTTGCCTTTCTTCGGGAAAGCGCATATTGCCTATATCCCCAATGGCTGGATCACCGGGCTATCGAAAATTGGACGGGTAGTAGAAGTGTTTTCCCGCCGCTTGCAGGTGCAGGAACGGCTAACCCACCAAATTTTAGACTCAATACAAAGCAGCCTCAATCCATTAGGAGTGGCGGTAGTTATCGAAGCGCAACACCTCTGTATGATGATGCGTGGGGTGCAAAAACAAAACAGCGTAACGACTACTTCTGCCTTTAGTGGAGAGTTTATGAACCATGTCACCCGTTCCGAGTTTTTAAGGCTTATTTCTGGCAAATTGAATTGAGGAAGGCTGTCAATCCTTACTTTTGCCCTCCCGAGTTCGGGACGTAGCGCAGCCCGGTAGCGCACTTGCATGGGGTGCAAGGGGTCGCTAGTTCGAATCTAGTCGTCCCGACTACTATAAAAGCCACTCAGTGATGAGTGGTTTTTTTGTGGTTAATGGTCTTTTTATCAGCCCTTTCCAAGGAAGGAGTCAACAAGTAGCGAAACGATTAGGCGGTTCATTTTTTAGTTTGAGAAAAATGAAATCCCCAAACTGAAAAATTTGTCCACAATTGGGCCTATAGTGGGAGTATTAGGGGAGCTTATTCTACATTCGTCGTCTAGTTTTCATTTATGCCCAAACAAACTGGTGATTTCCCGCTTATTGGCTCATTCGGCGACTTCGTGTTTTACAAAACCAAGCACGGCAATTTAGTGCGCCGGAAAGGTAACCTGAATAAGGAACGTGTATCCACAGAAGCCGTATTTGAAGGCTCCCGAAAAGCCAGCTCCGAGTTCGGGCGTGCAGCCTCCGCTTCTGGTCTGCTCCGCAACGAATTCAAAAAGCATTGTCCTTATGCAGGTGATGGCGAAACTCATGCCCGCCTCAGCAAGTTATTGGGAGATATCATCCGAGCTGACACGAAACATGCCAAAGGGGAACGACTAATCTTGGCTGAAAATATTGGACCTCTAAAGACATTTGAATGGGTTAGAGAGTATCCGCTCAGTCGTTCTTTATGGGTACAATGTGGGGGTAGTCTCGGGGCTGACGGAGTGTTGACTATTACTATGCCCAATCTACAACCCAAACGGGACTTAGGCTGGCCACTCCAGGCAACACATGCCGAGATCAAGGTGGTGGGTATTGCTGCTGATTTTCCCAACAAGAAGGTGAGCAGTGCAGTAGCGACAACAGGGCTTTTGATGAAGAGTAACGTGACTATAAGTAAGACGCTGGAATGTCCTTTGCCTCAGGAGGAAGGCCTCATACTTATGGCAGGTATCGGCGTTCAGTTTTTTGAAGATAAAGCTGGAAAGATGGAATCATTGATAGAAGGCGCCTCCTTTGGCGTTGTAGGCTGAGCTGAATTATCGTTCCAGTTCCAAAAGCACACGTTGCAAGGTTGCATCCACAACATTGAAGGGTGTGTAGCCCCGTGCGATGAGGTAAAACTTATCGGGGGCACTTTGCAGCAACAACGCCGGAAAGCCGGTAATACCAAGCTGTTTCACTAAGGCAAATTCGTATCGGGCTTCTTCCTGCCATTCTTCACTGGCCAGGCGTCGCTTAAAATCTTCGGCATCCAAACCTAAGTTATCTGCCAACTCATGATATGAATCGCCATCGGAAAGATCTTTTCCCTGCCACATATGCAGTCTTTGGATAGAGATAGCCATTTGAACGGACTGCTTTGGTGCTGCCGCCTTGAGCAGGCAAAGTGCCGTAGCAGGAGTGAGCGATTCTTCCTTCCAGAAGCAGGTTTCCGGATGTTGGATATGATGCAGATAGGCCTCACCAAAAGCGACACCACTAAGTTCCGTTGCCTGTTTTATGGCCTCTGCTATATAGTTCGCTTTATCAGCAATAGGACGTGCAAAGTCTGGTGGAATCATTCCTCCGGAAATCGCTTCGAAGGCTAAGATGGATTCGTATTTGCTGCGGATTTGTTCGATGACCATTGAAAAACTATAGCACCAGCCGCAGAGTGCATCCTGAATATAGAGTATAGTAGCGTGCATGAAGGGAGTAAAAGAACAAGCAGCAAAGTTCTGGCGGAGTTGTTTTTTGGAGGGTTATTATCTGTTGTTTCTGCCCGGAAACCTGCATCCAACCTTTTTACTTTTCAAGCTTCTTTAATGCACGGATTCAGCAGTAATTTATTTAGCTTTTGTAGATCAAAATTTGTTCCTGCCCATCTTGGCTACAACAGGCGCGATACATGCCTTCGGAGTTAAAGGGCATGGCGATATTCCCTAATTTATCAATGGCGATCAGGCCGCCTTCACCGCCAGAACGTTTCAATTTATCGTGAACCAGTAAACCCGTTGCAGCATGTAGGGTCAGGCCTTTATAGTACATGAGGCAATGGATGTCGTGTGCTACTACTGCACGCATAAAGTATTCTCCATGACCGGTGCAACTGACTGCGCAACTTTCCTGACTAGCCCAGGTTCCGGCACCGATAATGGGTGAGTCGCCTATACGGCCCCACTGTTTGTTGGTCATGCCTCCCGTGGATGTAGCAGCGGCCAGGTTCCCATTCATATCAAGCGCAACTGCGCCCACTGTTCCGAACTTTTTATCCGAATTAGAGGACGAATGGTCAAGCAGGATATTCTGTTCCGCCTTTGCTTCTTTCCATTGATCATAACGAACTTGATTGAAGAAATATTCTTCACTTTCCAAGGGTAAATTTTGTTCAAGGGCAAATCGAATGGCGCCTTCACCGCAAAGCAGTACATGCGGACTTTTTTCCATCACATTTCGCGCCAGCGACACCGGATTTTTCACCCCCGATACGCCACAAACAGCACCTGCTTTTCCCAAAGTACCCTCCATGATGGCGGCATCCATTTCATGCTTGCCTTCATGATTAAATACGGATCCCCGGCCGGCATTGAATAGGGGACAATCTTCGAGGCTACGAACACTGGCTTCTACTGCATCTAATGCAGATGCTCCCTCTTTTAATAATCTGGAACCACTATCCAGAGCGACTTTCAGAGCCAGAATATGTTCCTGCTCTAATGCTGGAGACATCAAATGCTTTAATATGGTACCGGCCCCTCCATGAAGAGCAATGGAAAATTTATGTTTGGCTTGCATGGTTCAGATATGATTTAAGAGGCTTTTTTGAGACGTGACAATGTGGATTTGCGTGGAAAATCTCGGGATAAACCGGTTGCTTTCCACGTCTGGAGGAAGATATTTTTTGATCGGCCAGATGTTCCAAAGTTTTTACCCGGAGCACCTCCGATTTTTAACATGCCCTGAACTTTTCCACGGCAATTATTTATCCGAGTTTGAGCTGTTCACATCCCCACAATTTCCTGTGGAAATACTTACAAATTCAGGAAGATTTTTGCGGAAAAAATACCTGTTTCCTGTGGATGAATCGCTTTCGGTAATTTCGGACTGTGGAATCATTTTTTCTTTCCACGATTCCCTGAGGCTAATGGTAATAGCTTTCTTTTTTAAAAAAAAATTGAGTCATTAATATGGTTGTGGATTTAGCGGCTGCACAAGCCAAATTACCTCGCTTAGGCTACCTGGATTTGACAATTAATCCAGCATTGGATCTGTTTGAAGAAATAGCCAAACTGAAGCAAGAAAAGGATGCTGTTATCCTGGCGCATTATTATCAGGAACCCGACATCCAGGATGTGGCCGATTATATAGGTGACAGCTTAGGTTTGGCTCAGGAAGCAGAGCGTACAAATGCTAAGATTATTCTCTTTGCAGGCGTACATTTTATGGCAGAAACAGCCAAGATTTTAAATCCAGATAAAAAGGTATTGTTACCAGATTTGAATGCCGGCTGTTCACTAAGTGATAGTTGTCCACCGCCCTTATTTAAGGCATTCCGGAAGAAGTATCCAAACCATATTGTGATCTCATACATCAACTGTTCTGCCGGGATAAAGGCACTCAGCGACATAATTTGTACTTCATCTAACGCACGTGCTATTATAGATAGCTTGCCAGAAAATCAGGAAATTATTTTTGCACCCGACCGGAATCTTGGTGCATATATAAATAAGGAGACAGGAAGAAAAATGCTTCTTTGGAATGGTGCCTGTATGGTTCATGAAATGTTTTCCTTAGAAAAGATTGTACGCTTGAAAACCCGTAACCCGAAAGCTAAGGTTATTGCGCACCCCGAATGTGAAGAATCGGTATTGAAAACTGCAGATTTCATTGGATCAACAGCCCAATTGCTGAAATACACACAAAATGATTCGGCAGATACATTTATAGTGGCTACGGAAGCTGGAATTCTTCATAGGATGCAGCAATTATCTCCTAATAAAACATTCATCTCCGCCCCTCCTGATAATACTTGTGCTTGTAACGATTGCCCGCACATGAAGTTGAATACACTTGAGAAAGTGTATCTCGGTTTAAAGTATGAGCTACCTGAAATTACAATGGATGAATCACTTCGACGGGCAGCAAAAGTGCCTATTGACCGCATGTTGGAAATCAGTAGAAATGCCGGATTGATAGCTTCAAAAAATTGAGGTAAATCATTGAGCATAAATCAGTATTTTAGCCCTTTATTGAAATAAAAAAATGACACGAATCTCTACAAAAGTTCTGTTCCTTACTTTATCTGTTCTCCTGTTTCAGGCCGCAACCGTTGTAGCTCAGGTAATGGCTGGATATTATGTGGAACCACGCTTAGAAATTGTTGGTTCTAGTACTATCAATGGAAATAAAAAATTTAATTGGAGCCAGAATCCAAATAACACTACACCATGGGCCCGTGCAATAGATACACAGTATTTTCAGGTACCTCTTGAAAAGGCTTATGACACGCTTGGTGAGAATCCTTTATTGAATGGTACAGGTGGTTATCCAGACCTTCATGGGAAGTTTGCATTAATCATGCGAGGAGGAGGTATTTCTTTCAGCCAAAAGGCATTTTATTGCCAGCAGGCGGGTGCTATTGGAGTCATCATTGTCAATCATAAGAATGGAGGAACTATAGGTATGGCGCCAACTACACCGTTTTCCACCAATACTACGATTCCTGTATTGATCATTTCTAGAGAAGATGGCTTCCCTATTAATGATGCTATTAAAGCGGGTCAGACTGTAAAAATTAACCTCAGTACCTGGGGATTTGGCTTTGCAAATGATTTAGGAATAGTGCCTTATTCTCCTGCTGTTCCACACGCATTTTGCTTGCCATTATCACAGGTAAATACCCCTGGTAGTGTTCCTCGTGCTTATAACTTCTATAATGGGGCTTATGTAGCCAACTTTGGAACTACAACTCAATCAAACGTGAAGCTTAAGCAGACAATCAGCTTTACTCCAACAGGAGGTAGTAGTAGCGTAGTTTATGCAGATTCGGTATTGGATCCCAGTTTCCCGGTTGCAGACTCATTACATGAACTCTTTTCTCAAAATGTATCCAGACAAAGTTTTACAAGCAATGGAGTTGTAGACATGAAGTATGAATTGAGTGCAGCGCAACCGGATGATAATATTGAAGATAATACTTTAGATTACAAACTGAATATTACAGATTCAGTATTTTGTAAAGGCCGTTGGGATGATATTAGGCAAGCACCCTTAGTATCCGTAGCTTATCGTTATTCTGCAAATCAGCCGTTGGTTTGGGGTCCCTTATTTTATGTTCGTAAGGGTGGATATGGCGTAGTGAAAGCACAACTAGCAATCGCAGCAGATAGTGACCTTTTCGCGCTTAATCCCGTTAGTCCTTCTGTACTAGTTTACCTATATAAATGGAATGACAATAGTAATGATGGCTTGGTAAACGGGGATGAATTGAGCATAGTAGCCATTGGATTACGTTCAACATTTGCATCAACGGATTCAAGTAATAAACCATTCTTCGTTAATCTGGTCCACCCAACAAAGCCGAACATGTTGCCAAAACTGGACGACAATAGTTGGTATTTCTTAGCTGCAGAATTAGAAAACAATTTCTCTTTGGGTGCAGATAATTACTCTAATTTCTATACGAGAAGTGTACTTTCAACCCATGTAGATTCAAATGCTAACACCCGAACAGAATATTGGGCTCCCAATTTTTCTGGAAATATTCGGTCACCTTATTCAGTGCCAGACGATACATTGTCCAATATTTCATTCTACAATAAATCAATAACTTCTGCGGAACAAGTTCAGTTTAAATCTTTAACTGGATTGGTACCAGCAATGGCATTACACATCACCAAGGAAATTCCAGTTTCAGTCCGTACCTCAGGTTCTAGTGCCTTTGACAGACTATTAGTTTTTCCCAACCCTGCAAATGACCAGGTACATGTTGCATTATCCATGAAACAGCAAGGCACTGTTGTGGTCAGTGTAGTGAATACATTAGGGCAGTCTCTAAGCTTTGACACATATAAGAACTTCCGTGAAGGGCAACTATCAGTAAATACATCAAAGTTTTCCTCTGGAAATTATTATCTTATTGTAGCTACTGATAAGGGCTCTCAGGCCATTAAGTTTAGTATTCAGCATTAATCAGACTAGTTTACTAACAAAAAAATAGCCACCTTTGCGTGGCTATTTTTTTTTCAAGTGTTTGAAGTTTACGACGTTATTGTGGTTGGTGGTGGACATGCGGGTTGTGAAGCTGCACATGCCGCTGCCAGTATGGGTTCACGTGTTTTATTGATTTCAATGAATTTGCAACACCTAGGTGCAATGAGTTGTAACCCTGCTATGGGAGGTATAGCTAAGGGACAGATTGTCAGGGAGATAGATGCTTTGGGTGGATTGAGTGGTATAGTTACAGACAATAGTACCATTCAATTTAGGATGCTGAATAGGAGCAAAGGACCGGGCATGTGGAGTCCGAGAGCTCAGTGTGACCGTTCCCTATTTTCAAGTTCTTGGCGCCAGTATTTAGAGGCAAACAATAATGTGTTTTTTTGGCAAGACACGGTTCGGGAAATTATTGTTTCACGTGGAACAGTGGAAGGGGTCCTTACCGCTTCAGGTCAAAAAATCTTCGGGAAATCGGTAGTTCTTACGACTGGAACATTCCTAAATGGAACGATTCATATTGGTAGAAATAATCAAAGTGGCGGTAGAATTGGGGAACAAAGTGCTCGTGGGTTAACAGAGCAATTATGCAGCTTGGGTTTCCATTCTGAAAGACTGAAGACAGGAACACCGCCACGTGTGGATGGGCGCTCTATTGACTATTCAAAAATGGAAGAACAACAAGGTGATGATCAGGTCTCCGGTTTTTCATTTCTACCCATCGAAAAAATCAAATCAACTCAGCAACGATGTTGCTGGATTACATACACAAATAGGAACGTTCACGAAATCTTAAAATCTGGTTTTGATGAGTCACCAATGTTTCAGGGAGATATTCAAGGCACAGGACCTAGATATTGCCCCAGTATAGAAGACAAAATCAATCGATTTGCCGATAAACTGCAGCATCAGCTCTTTGTAGAACCCGAAGGATGGAACACTGTAGAGGTGTATGTTAATGGATTTAGTACCTCATTGCCAGCCAGAGTACAATTTGATGCTTTACGACAAGTTAATGGATTTGAGAATTGTGTTTTATTTAGGCCGGGCTATGCCATTGAATATGATTATTTCCCCCCCACTCAACTAAACAACACCCTTAGAACCAAAGCGATTGATAATCTTTTCTTCGCTGGACAAATTAATGGCACCACGGGTTATGAAGAGGCTGCTTGTCAAGGTTTGATTGCTGGAATCAACGCACACAACCTCATTCACAACAAAGAACCGTTTGTGCTAAGGAGAAATGAAGCTTATATTGGAGTATTAATTGATGATTTGATAAGTAAAGGTACCGATGAGCCCTATCGTATGTTTACAAGTAGGGCTGAATATCGTACCTTACTCAGACAGGATAATGCAGATTTAAGGCTCACCAGAAGGTCTGCCCAAATTGGCCTTGCATCTTCTGAACGCCTTGAAATTCTGGATAGGAAGGAAATTGCTCTTCAGGAAATAAAATCTACTTTGTCCCAACATAAATTGAGCCCAGAACTAGTGAACAGCTATTTATTTCAAAAGGCTAGTACTCCTATTTCTGAGCGAACTTCATTTCAAAAGCTTCTTTTACGCCCCGGGATTCATTTAGAGGAGTTAATTGCCCATCTTCCTGAAGAAATGAATGCGTTTCAAGACCTTGATTCAGAAATTATTGAACAGGCGGAAATCCAGATAAAATACGAGGTTTACATCCAGAAAGAACATTCTATGGCATTAAGAATGAACCAATTAGAAGATCTTGGTTTACCTTCAAGTCTCGACTATAATTCTATATCCTCTATCAGTATTGAAGCTCGCCAAAAACTATCTACCGTACGTCCTGCAACCTTAGGCCAAGCCAGCCGCATTAGCGGTGTTAACCCTTCGGATATCCAAATACTCATGCTACTCTTGGGACGCTAGCATGGGACTCCCGACTGCAATCATCCGCTTTTGCCAGTATCAGGAACGTTCTCAGCAAGAAGTTAGGGACCGTCTTTATCTACTTGGTTTTCATCAGGATTCCGTAGAATATTTAATTTCAGAACTTATCAAACTTGATTTGATTAATGAGCAACGATTTGCCTTGGCTTATGCAAGAGGTAAATTCAGGATCAAACATTGGGGCAAACAGAAAATTATTCAGGGCCTAAAACGACACCGTATTTCAGAATACCTCCAAAAAAAAGCATTACAGGAAATTGACCTGAATGAATATTTTGCAACTGCCCTACACCTTGCAACTAAAAAATGGGAACAAATTGAAGGCTCATTAAATAGGCCCCTTCCCGCACAGCAAAAACTGAGAAGTTATTTGCTACAGAAAGGATACGAATCAACCCTCATTCGCGAATTGTTGACAATCATCCTGACGGATGCTTCAAGCTAATTGCTACATTTAGCCCTTAATATTTTTGCCGCGTGACAGATTCGGTGCAACAAGTAACTGATGGTGTAAGCGTTACTGTAGAGGCTTTTTATCAGCCCAAACAGAGCAACCCCATCGCTGCAGAATTCCTTTTCGCTTATCGCATTACCATCGAAAACTTAAGTACCATGCCCATTAAGCTGTTGCGTAGGCATTGGCATATTGTGGATAGCAATGGTAGTTTCAGAGAGGTGGAAGGTGACGGGGTGGTTGGCCAGCAGCCTGTAATTGAACCAGGAGCAAACCATCAATACATATCAGCTTGTAGCTTGCGAAGCGAAATCGGTAAGATGCGGGGAAGTTACCTGATGGAAAATCTGTACAACAAACGACTCTTTAAAGTAGCCATCCCGGAATTTCAAATGGTAGCTCCATTTAAGCAAAACTGACAGTAGCTTAAATCTTATTGCTTCCGCACAGTATAAGTTTCATTATCCGTACCTTCGCGCTCCCAAAAAAAATCGCCCTGTGTGGGCGTTTTTCTTGCAGGGATACAGGATATGAATCTTAGAAACATCGCCATTATCGCGCACGTCGACCACGGAAAAACAACCCTGGTCGACAAAATCATTCATGCTACCAAAGTCTTCCGTGATAATCAGGAGACCGGTGAGCTTATCATGGACAACAATGACCTCGAACGCGAACGAGGAATTACCATCCTTGCAAAAAATATTTCTGTCACCTACAAGGACGTCAAGATTAATGTAATTGACACCCCTGGGCACGCTGACTTTGGTGGCGAAGTCGAACGAGTCCTGAAAATGGCAGATGGTGTTTTGCTACTCGTGGATGCATTCGAAGGCCCCATGCCCCAAACCAGATTTGTACTTCAAAAGGCACTCAACCTTGGTTTGCGACCTATCGTAGTCATCAATAAAGTGGACAAACCCAATTGCCGCCCCGATGAAGTTCACGATGCTGTATTCGAATTGTTCTTCCAGCTTGATGCTACCGAAGAACAATTAGACTTCCCTACCCTCTATGGCTCTGCCAAACAAGGCTGGTACAACACTTCCTTGGAGCCTACCGATAACATCAACGCCGTCTTGGATATGATCCTGGAAAAGGTGCCCGCTCCCGCTCAGCCAGAAGGAAACCTTCAGCTCCAAATCACTTCCCTGGACTACTCTTCATTCCTCGGTCGGATTGCGATTGGAAAGGTGACTCGCGGCCTCATTCGTGAAGGCCAGAACATCCAACTCTGCAAGCTCGATGGCTCTATGGTTCGTAACAAGGTGAAAGAGCTTTATGTCTTCGAAGGCATGGGCAAAAAGAAAGTAACCGAAGTCTCTGCTGGTGATATCTGCGCCGTTGTGGGCATTGAAGATTTCCAGATTGGCGAAACCATTGCCGACTTCGAAAACCCCGAAGCCCTGCCCATAATGGCCATAGACGAGCCGACGATGAACATGCAGTTTTCCATCAATAATGCTCCCTTCTATGGCCGGGAAGGAAAGTTCGTCACCTCCCGAAACATCCGAGACCGCCTATATAAAGAGCTTGAAAAAAACCTGGCCCTTCGCGTTCAGGACACAGATGACGCAGATAAATTTCTCGTCTTCGGACGCGGTATCCTACACCTTTCCGTACTCGTCGAAACCATGCGCCGCGAAGGCTACGAACTGACCGTAGGCCAACCACAGGTTATCGTTAAGACTATTGACGGACACAAATGCGAGCCTTACGAAACCTTAGTCGTAGATGTGCCTTCCGAGTCTTCTGGTCGTGTGATTGACCTCGTGACCCAACGCAAAGGAGAAATGCTGGTTATGGAAACAAAAGGAGAAATGCAACACCTCGAGTTCGACATCCCCAGCCGCGGCATGATTGGCCTACGCTCATCCATGCTCACCGCCACCGCAGGCGAAGCAGTCATGGCGCACCGCTTCCGCGAATACAAACCCTGGAAAGGCCCCATCCCAGGCCGCAATAATGGCGTACTGATTTCCAAATTCACGGGCACTACCACCGCCTACTCTATTGACAAACTTCAAGACCGCGGACGCTTTTTCGTGGACCCGGGTGAAGAAGTATATGCAGGCCAAATCCTCGCCGAACATATCAAACCGGGCGATCTGAACGTGAATGCCATCGAAGGCAAAAAACTCACCAACATGCGGGCTTCCGGTTCCGATGGTGCCGCGCAAATCACCCCGAAAACACAGATGTCTTTAGAGGAATGCATGGAATATATCCAGCAGGATGAGTGCATCGAACTGACGCCCAAAAGCATCCGCCTGCGTAAGATTTTACTGGACGAAAATGACCGTGTGAAATACCAAAAGATGATGAAGGCCGAAGCGTGAGTCAATCTTTTTACATTCAAAAAAGGAAGCGCTGATGTGCTTCCTTTTTTGTGCCCGGGGCTCAACATTAATTCCCGGAAGATGGTTCGTTTCAGTTTCCTTTTGTTGGCTAGCCGATGTGCCCTGATGAAACTCCCGTTGCGTCACACACTGAGGGGCCAGTGCTACTATGGAGCTTCCTTTGTGGCTTCTTACCATGCCTCATGTCCCCCGTCTTCCTAGAACTGACGAACAGCGAAATCCTGCTGAAGTGTGGACGCAACGGATGGCCGGTTAAGAGATCCGCTGATAAAAAATAATTGTAAACCCGAAATCTTCCCTCACAAAGTTTCTAGTAGATCATAAGATTTAGCTGGGCCAAAAAGTCGGCAAAACCCAAAAATCCCCGGCAACTTTGCGCCATGCATTTCGAGCGTTCCGGCCTATCCGATGAAGAGCTAATTCATATCTACACAGAGCTGCTCCGCCCAAGGCTGATTGAGGAGAAGATGCTGGTGTTGCTGCGCCAGGGGCGGATTTCCAAATGGTTTTCGGGCATTGGTCAGGAAGCGATTGCCGTAGGGGCAACCCTGGCGTTGGACGCCGACGAATACATTATGCCCATGCACCGGAACCTGGGGGTTTTCACAGCGCGCAAGGTGCCCTTCGACCGGCTGTTTATGCAATGGCAGGGCCGGAAAAAAGGCTATTCTAAAGGCCGCGAACGGAGTTTTCATTTCGGAGTGAATGATCATCATATCTGTGGAATGATCTCCCACTTAGGCCCCCAACTGGCTATTGCCGATGGCGTGGCCTTGGCTCATAAACTGCGCCAGGAAAATAAGGTCAGCCTGGCCTTCAGTGGTGATGGCGCTACCAGCGAAGGCGATTTTCATGAAGCGATGAATGTGGCGGCTGTCTGGGAGTTGCCTGTCATCTTCATTATCGAGAATAACGGCTATGGCCTCAGCACACCCAGCAGGGAGCAATTCCTGGTGGAGCATCTATCGGTTCGCGCCAAAGGCTATGGCATGAAGGGTATGACCATTGATGGAAACAACATCCTTGAAGTCTTTCAGAATATCAAAGAAGCTAGGGAATATTGCATCCACGAGCAGAAGCCCATCATGGTGGAATGCCTCACATTCCGGATGCGTGGGCATGAAGAAGCCAGCGGTGTGAAGTATGTGCCCAAAGAGCTTTTTGAAGAATGGGGCAAGAAAGACCCGGTTGCCAATTTTGAAAAATGGCTGCTGAAAAAAGAAGTGCTTTCCGAAGATCATATTGCCTCCATTCGCGAAAGTATTCATCAGGAAATCGAAGCCGGACTGGCAACGGGCTTTGCTGCTGAGCCGGTGAAGCCGGTGCTGCAGGAAGAGCTTGCGGATGTCTATGCACCTGCCACGCCTTCCCGTCAGTTTGCTCAGGGACCCACTTCAGAAAAGAAATTCATTCAGGCTATTTCTGACGGTCTGCGCCAAAGCATGGAACGCTTTCCGAACCTCATCCTCATGGGGCAGGATATTGCCGAATATGGAGGCGCCTTTAAAGTGACAGAAGGTTTTGTGCAGCAATTCGGCAAGGATCGGGTACGCAACACGCCACTTTGCGAAAGTGCAATCGTAGGTGCAGCTTTGGGCCTTTCAATAAAGGGTTTTAAGAGCATGATGGAAATGCAGTTTGCCGACTTCGTGACGGTTGGCTTCAACCAAATCGTCAACAACCTCGCAAAGATTTATTACCGCTGGGGCCAACATGCCGATGTCGTTATCCGGATGCCAACCGGTGGCGGAGTGGCTGCGGGCCCTTTTCATTCGCAAAGCAATGAAGCCTGGTTTACCCACACCCCAGGCCTGAAAGTGCTCTATCCTTCGACTCCTGAAGACGCGAAAGGCTTGCTTTGTGCAGCTCTGGAAGACCCCAACCCAGTACTGTTTTTTGAGCATAAGGCTCTTTACCGTAGCATCCATGGGCCCGTACCAGACGAATGGTACACCGTTGAAATTGGTAAAGCTCGTGTGGTGCAAAAGGGCGAAGAACTCAGCATCATTACCTATGGCGCCGGAGTGCATTGGGCCTTGGACTATGCAAAAAATCACCCTGAAGTTTCCTGCTATATCCTCGACCTGCGCAGTTTGCAACCGCTCGATTACGCAGCCATTCGTGAAGCAGTAGTTGCCACGGGCAAGCTGTTGCTGCTGCATGAAGACACGCTCTTCGGCGGGCTGGGCGGAGAAATCAGTGCCTGGGTTTCGGAGCATTGTTTCGAATGTTTAGATGCCCCCATTATGCGGTGTGCAAGTTTAGATACCCCCGTTCCCTTTGCTTCCGAATTGGAGCAGCAATTCCTGGCCAAGGCCAGGCTGGAAGAAACGGCCAGTAAACTGCTCGCGTATTAGAGCATCTCCTTTACCTGGAAGTCTATTATCGGCTGGGACTTGCCCGCCCTATTTTCGCTGACTAAAAATTTGCTCATGGCGTTGCGCATTTTGTTCATCCCCGCTTTTCTGTTGCTCGTATCCTGCGCCGGCGAACACAACCCGAAAAGCCACGGCCCCATCATGCTGGGCGATTCCAGTACCATCGTCACCGTGAACGACCCGGACTTGCTGCGCGATGAAATTCCCGACTTAAAACCTGTTTTTAAAGAAGCAGGAGACACCCTTAGCTCAAGTACGAGTAAAGACACGATAACAGCCCAAGCGAGCCCGGCTACTACTCAGGCTTTGCCGCAAGACGGGCTTGTGGTGCCTTTCAAAGAAATAACGGTCAATATCCCGGGTATTCAAACCCGCAGCTATGGGAAGCCAAATTTGCAGAAAGCATATGGTGCCAGTTTTGAACTGACAGCAGGCCGGCTTGAGGGTAGTCAATTGCGCCTGAGTGGAGCTACGGTCACTGCCGTTTCGCAGCGGTATCAGACGATGCTAATGCTGAAAGACGGAAGCGATGAACTGCTGCTGGAATCCTTACCCAGAAAGAGCTCCGATTGGGTGCCACTCAAAGGCACAGGTGGTGTGTATGCCATCACGGGGCTCAGTCAAAATGAACTGGATTATGAGATGCCTTCAGAACGCGCCTTGAGAAATGCCGTACAACATGCTGCACGCAGAGCAAGGCTCAATCGCCGCGACACTCAAGATTGGCTCGATGCCATACGCCGGCTCCGTTCGGCAAAGCAGCCTCCGGCAGTGGTGGTGCTGAGGGCCGTGATGTGGCGCATTGAAGGTTCTGGATTTCAGAAAGACTTGCGTATGGATGTGCCGCTGCCATGAATGCTTTGAAGGAAAAGTGGAACCAGGCAACTCGCGAAACCTTAACCGAGGACGAATTGTTTGTGTTGGATGTCCTGTTCCAGTCCCGGTTGCGCACCTGGTTTTGGGTGTTTGGCGGGATGTTCCTCTTCATCTGTTTACTCGCGTATCCCTATTTGTTCACCAGCCATGACGGCTATCAGATTGCAGGTTCCATTGCGGGCATCAGCCTGTTTGTCCTTATTCCTGCGGCTCTTTTTTTCTGGAAAAAAGTCTGGGTATTTCGGCGCGACATAAAGGCCGGCATCAAATACGTGGTGCAGGAGCAGATAGTAGGCAAGCAATATTTTGCCTACACAGGCCAGTATTTCCTTAGTCTTTCGGATGTGCAATATCTGCATCATGAAGTGGCGTAGGCCGATTATGAACGACTCGAAGTGGGAGACCCATTTCCCGTTTGCTTTGCAGCCCATTCTCATTATCCCTTCACGCTGCGCTCGCGGATTACAATGATGTAAGGGGCTATTCCTTTTCTTTCAAAACCGCAATGCATTTCAGCTCGATGGCTATAGCGCTGGGCAGTGATGAGACGCCCACAGTAGTGCGGCAGGGCTGTGCGTCCTTAAAGTATTCCGCGTAAATGCGGTTGTAGGTATGGAAGTCCCGCTTCATATCCACCAGGAAAGTTGTTACATCCACCAGGTCTTCCCAATGAGCGCCGCTGGCTTCGAGCACCGTACGCACATTCTTGAAAACCGAATGGCATTGTGCTTCGAAGTCGAAACTTTTGAACTGACCATGCTTGTCGAGCTCCAGACCCGGGATGCTATCGTCTTCGGGATTGCGCGGGCCAATGCCGGATAGGAAAAGCAGGTTGTCCACACGGCGCGCATGTGGGTATAGTCCCATTGGTTTTGGGGCTGCAGCAACTTCAATTTTTTTATTCAAGACAGAAATTTTTTATTAAAAGAGGGTAGGATAATCATCGGTCAAAGAGATGAAGTACCGGCACTCGTCTTCATGGGATTTAAAGCTCGACACAAACATTTTTAGGCTCAGTAAAAAAGCGAAGTGCATCCCATCCACCTTCGCGTCCGATACCGGAATTTTTAAACCCACCGAAAGGTGTCCGGAGGTCGCGGAGGAGCCAGCAATTCACCCAGATGATGCCACTATGCACTTGTGCTGCCATGCGGTGGGCGCGGCTCACATCCTGCGTCCAGATGGTGGCAGAGAGGCCATAGTACGAGGTATTGGCCAGCATCAGGGCTTCTTCTTCGGTTCGGAAAGATTGAAGGGTGACCACGGGTCCGAATATCTCTTCCATATTGGTGCGGCAGTGTTCGTTCAAGCCTTCAAAAATGGTGGGCTGGATAAACAAGCCCCCAGCACAACGACCTGCAGGATGTACGGCCTCGCCACCCAGAAGCAGCTTACCACCCTCTTGCTTTGCCTGTGCAATCATGCTCATCACTTTCTCGAAATGCAGGCGACTCACCACGGCTCCCTGGCGGCTGTTTTCGTCCAAAGGATCGCCTACGGTCAGCTTGGAAGCGCGTGCGACAAACTCTTCTTTGAATTTTTCATAGATACTTTCTTCCACCAAAATGCGCGAACCACAAAGGCAGATTTGCCCTTGATTGGAAAAAGAAGATTGCAGAGTAGTGCGCATCATTTTGTCCCAATCACAATCACTGAAAATGAGGTTCGGATTCTTACCGCCCAACTCCAGGGAGATTTTTTTGAATTGAGGGGCAGCCACAGCAGCGATTTCACGGCCTGCGCGTGTGGAGCCTGTGAATGAAATAGCCTTGATGCCCGGATGTGCAACTATAGCGCTCCCACATTTCGGCCCACCTCCATGTAGGATATTCAGCACTCCGGCAGGCAGGCCAGCTTCCTTGCAGATGATAGAGAGCAAATAGGCGGTCATGGGTGTTACCTCGCTGGGCTTGGCCACCACACAATTGCCTGCAGCGAGGGCAGGTGCAATCTTCCAGGTAAAGAGATAGAGTGGCAGGTTCCAGGGGGAGATGCAGCCTACCACACCGATGGGTTGACGCAGGGTGTAGTTGATGGCGCGGCCTTCCATGCTATGGCTTTCGGTGCTGCTATGCAAGATGCCCGTTGCAAAAAAGCGGAAGTTGGAAGCCGCACGGGGAATGTCCACCCGTTTTGATAACCAGAGTGGCTTGCCGTTGTCGTTGGTTTCGGCTAAAGCCAGTGCTTCCAGGTTGTTTTCAATAAGCTCCGCAATGTGGTTGAGGATGCGGAATCGTTCCTCTGCAGGAGTGTTGCTCCATTTCGGAAATGCCGCCTGAGCTGCGCCTACGGCGAAATCTACATCCTGAGCATCGCTGTCCGGAGTCTGGCTATAAACATCCCCGGTTGCCGGGTTCATATTATCCATCCACATTCCAGAGATAGGCTCACGAAACGAGCCACCCAAGAAATTTAGAATGCGATCGGGAGCATGAAGATTCATAACGCAAAGATGCTGCGAACCGTTTCAGTGAATGAGACCGGTTCTTCCTTTAGATGAATTAACCGCAACATATAAATCAAATAATCATTTATATATGTTTCCGTTAACAACCCGGCAACAATCTGAATATCTTTGTTAAGCGCTTGTTAGCAAAAACATCGAATCAATATTCTTTGCACAGAAAAACTAATGCGAAACATCTAGAAGAAACACCCAAACTCAAACCCCAAAAAACAAATGGTATGAAGCAGATTCTCTTATCCTTATCCCTGTCTCTGTTTGCAGCCTCTTCCCTTTTTGCTCAGAGTACATCCTGTCCCACCGGATCCTGCACTGCACCCTACACATTCTCTGCCGGTAGCAGCAGTATCAACATCAATCCCTCAACGGTCACAGATGTTTGTCTCGTTGGCCCTACCACACCCGGTGACACTGCCTTCCTTACAGGAACGCTCGACAACATTGGGGTATTGACTATCTACGGAAATATAGTCCTAGATGTAAATACAGGTTACTCAGACCCGGGCATCTTCGTCAGCAACAATTCGTTCAGCACCGCCCAAGAGCTGGTAGTTTATGACACGGTTCGCATCAAGAATATCAGCATTCAGGCTAATTCCTCCACCTTCGTTCAGGAGCACGCCTATCTGATTCTCGACAATACGAATGCCAAGAGCAGTTCCACAGATATCACCATTGCTTCTTTTGCTTCCGTCCGCATTAGTGGTTCCGATTACAAATCGGCTACCACGAGCATTGCCACAACCGGTCATACCATCTCGGTTACTACTTGCGGCAATTTTGTGGCATTGCCTATTAACCTGGACTACATCCGGGCTGTAGGCAACACAGTGTCTTTTCAACTTGCCAGCTTTCAAAATGTGGCCAATATCTCGCTACAATACAGTAAAGATGGCCAACATTGGGATTATTACTCCGAAGCACAACTTAATACTTGGGAGCAAGCTTATTACTATTGTCCTGCCGGTTTCTACCGCATCAAGGAAGTAGCGCTCAGTGGTGAAGTATCATACAGCACCATTGTGAAAGTGTTACCTCAGGAAGAGCAGCAAAATGCACTTGATCCTCGCCTTGGACGATATAACATCCTCGGTCAGCGTGTCCGTTAAATACTTTCCTTACTACTCTATCACTATCCGTTTCCAAGAGGGTGTCTCAGAAGTACGAGACACCCTCTTTTATTTCAGGCTGGTATTGAAGGCAGTTGTCATTTACGCCATTCCAGAGGGGTTCATTTTTCTTTTAATCCTCTTTTTTTGACAAGAAATATCAACTTAGAGAGTTCTATTCCTTATTCTGACAAGAGTCAACCTGTCATAGAAACGGCCGGGCCTAATTTTGTGCTTCTAAATCTGAGTTCTTGTTTCGCATTCTTTTTTTCGTTCTCGTTCTTTCTTTTTTTGCCCCACTCAGTCAGGCCCGCTCAAAGGGAGACCGTGCCGTGCTCCGCGACTTACGTGCTGATGTAGGTTATCTGGCTTCGGATGCATTACAAGGACGACGCACAGGTACTGAAGGAGCTCATCTCGCTGCTGAATATATTATTGCACGTTATCAGAAGCTCGGGATTCCGGCCTACGGCAAAGCGTATCGTCATCCATATCTTTTCAGCCGTGGCTATGACCTGGGTAAGAGCAGCATCACGCTCAATGGCCGTACAATGAAATCGGGGGATCAGGCATTCCCTTTTGCATTCAGCGCCAACAGGGAGCTTTCTGGAAATGTGTTGATTGACGTGCAAGAGCAGGGTAGTATTTGGACCCTGCCTTTATATGCCAATGCAGAAGAAGCCAATGACCCGCATTTCGAAGTTGAAAAAACAGCCTGGGACAAGACAAGAGAGGCAGCCAATGCCGGTGCTTCGGGCGTTATTTTTTATGATGCCTACGGCGCAAAATACCCGCCCGAATTCAACCCGCATTCCGACTTTGAAACCTTGAAAATTCCTGCTGTGTTTGTAGGAAATGAAGAATGGAACCGGATAAAAAACGGGGATGCTATTAGCGTGGAAGTCAGCCTGAATATTCACATCAAAAAGCCGCAACTCCAGGCAGATAATGTTGCTGCCTTTATCAACAATGGCGCAAAGCAAACGGTAGTCATCGGTGCCCATTACGACCACCTGGGGCATGGCGAAGATGGAGGTTCACTCTATGCAGGCCATGTGCCAGAAATCCACAATGGCGCGGATGACAATGCCAGCGGTACGGCAGCCCTGATGCAAATCGGAGCATGGCTGAATACCCATCGCAGCAAGCTGAATCATTACAACTACCTCCTCGTTCATTTTTCCGGAGAAGAGTTGGGCTTGTTTGGTTCAAAAGCTTTTGCACAGGAAAGCGGAATAGACAGTAGCCACATCGCATACATGATCAACATGGATATGGTGGGCCGCCTGGTGGACAGCAGTTCGGCACTGACTGTGGGCGGCTTAGGCACGTCGCCTTCCTGGAACATCATCCCGCCCATCATGAGCGAAGACGGCTTTCGGTTGGTGCGCGACTCTTCCGGAGTAGGCCCTTCCGACCACACTTCTTTTTACCACAAAGGCATCCCCGTACTCTTTTTTTTCACCGGCACCCATCCCGATTATCACAAGCCTACGGATGATGCCGATAAGATTAATTACCCCGGTATGCTACGCGTCATTAAAGCCATTGAACAGGTAGTAACGTCCCTGGATAATGCTCCCCGCCCGCACTTTACACCTACCAAAGAAAGTAGCCTGGCACGGGTTCGTTTTAAGGTGACGCTGGGCATCATGCCCGACTATGCCTTCCAGGGTGTAGGCCTGCGTGTGGATGGCGTGATAGATGGCAGGCCAGCCGCTCATGCAGGCGTTCAGACTGGCGATATTATTACGCGACTGGGCAAGGATGAGGTGCGTGGGATGCAGAGCTATATGGAAGCCTTGAGCCATCAGAAGACGGGCAACATCGCCGATCTGGTAGTGCAGCGTGCGGGCAAGGAGATTCTCATGAAAGTGCAGCTCTGAGCCTAGTATTTTTGATGCTTGTGCTATGTGCCGGCCGCTTTTTCTGACCTTCTTTTTCTTTTGCGCTTCGCGAATACTTTTTGCGCAGCCGGCCTTAGGCATCGAAGCCAATCTGATGGCTGGGAAAGTGATTAAACACACCCCCAAATTCCGTGCGCCGGTACCAGAATTAAGTACGGCTGTGGAGCTGGCGTTCCTAAAGCAAACCAATGGCCGCTACGACTGGGAAGAACGCAGGCGTTATCCGCTTTGGGGTTTCGGGAGCACAATCACCCGCTATGGAATTGACTCGATATATGGGGTAGCAGTCAGTTTGTATCCTTTTATTCAATTCAACATCCTTCAAGGCAAACGTCTTTCCTGGACTTTCCGGGCGGGCCTGGGCCTGGGCTATGCTACACGCCATTACGAACGCGTGCCCGTGTGGGACACTCTGAACAATGCTATTGGCAGTGCCATCAACAATTTTAGTCTGTTTACAACAGACCTCCGTTACCGTCTTGACGAACACTGGAGCTTACAGGCAGGGTTGAATTTTTCACACCTTAGCAATGGTGCCATGAAGCAGCCAAACTTGGGTGTAAACATGGGTGGGGCACATTTCGGTATTCGCTATTGGCCTTCCAGTGATTTACCCGGCCTCATCTCCCACCCGCGCCCCAGACTTAAAAACCGGTTTCTGTTACAGACCCGTTTGGGTTATGCCATCAATGAAAGCGGGAATGCGGATGGCCCTATTTACCCCACATACCTGGCTTCCCTCTTTCTCAGCCGCAGGTACAAGAGCCGGAATAAGGTGTTTCTAGGTATTGACTATTCCTACCATACACGCATTTATGCCTTTCAGAGGAACAATGAAATCAATGTGGGGCATGAAAGGGAGCACTCTTGGAAGAGTGCAGTTTTTGTGGGACATGAATGGCTGATTGGCCGCTTGGGTTTTGTAGCTCAGGTGGGTTTGTATATTCACGAGGCTGCGCTTCGCCTCGATCCTTATTATGAGAAATTGGGCTACAACATTTATCTCGTGCAACGCGAGCAAGGCCCATTGAAAGAACTATGTCTTTCTATGATGCTTAAGACGCATTTGTCGAATGCCGAGCTGGTTGAGTTTGGAATCGGTGCCGGCTTTTGATGGAAATTAATTAAGTCATTTTCCTTTTTTACAACGCTGCCTTTCGTATCCTACTCCTTGCTGAATTTGATGCTTTGGCTGGCACCATCCTGGTCCGTGAGGCGCAGCAGATAAATGCCTTCGGGCAATGCGCCGAGATCTAGTACCTGCCTGTCGCTTTGAATGTGTGTCTGCATCAAAGCCCTACCCAGCAGGTCATAT
>JAFDYC010000109.1 GCA_018267625.1 Bacteroidota bacterium | reverse complement strand
CTGTGAGGTGGTAGTCGTAGCTGGAAGTGGCAGAGAACGGTGCGGAACTGCTGGAACCGGGCGACACGAACAGCGGATTTACCGTGTAGGTGCTGGTGCTGCCGCTGGCTCCTCCCTGGATGATGTTGTTGTTGATGTAGCTGCCGGAGCTTGGGCTGATTTGCTGGCCGGAGCCGGTGGCGTTATCCCAGATAATGCAGTTTTCAATGCTGTCTTTGCCCTGCATGGAAATAGCATAATCCGTGGGTGAGGTAGAACTACTCTTATTACTGGCGATGGTGCATTGGATGAGCTTATGTTGATTATTATTGATGGGCATAACAACATTCTTACAATACCATACACTGCTTTGAGGGGCGCTGTTGCCAATTAATAATGAATTATAAACAGCAGTTTTGCACGTAATACTATCATAAAGGACACCTCCGGCTGCTGTTGCGGTATTGCCTATGAATGTGCAACGGGAAATAGACATTTTAACTAAAGAATCCATGTTCGCTATAGCCCCACCATAAGTAGCCGTATTATTGGCAAAAATACAATCGCTTATTCTGACATCAGTAATATTTTCATTGCTGCCCATGTAATTGGGAAAACCATTAATTGTGCTAATTGAGCTTCCAAAAAGCCCAAGATTGTTCACAAAACGACAATTGATAATATCCACATAGCAATTTGTATTTGTTACACTTGAATTAAATGAAGTTGCGCGTCGGTTAATAATACAAATTGCAGAAGTAAAAAGACCACCTGCATACATTGAACCAATTGCGGTGTCATTTTCAAATAAGCAATTAGCAATTGTCACTTTTGCGGAATCTCCGCATTCTAGCTGAAATGAAGGTCCTCCATAACAATTGATCAGCTTAAAACCATCAAAAACATTTTCAAAGCCAACATAAACACTAGAATTAATATTATGAGGTAAGCTTAATCTTACTAAATAGTAGTGTACTTTAATGCCCGGGCTTGTTTCTCCATCTATAATTGTTTGAAAAGTTTGCCAGTTTCGCTGTGACAATGCTGTTTCTGTACCGGTAAATCCACCATACATTATTGGTCGTAAAAGAAATCCAAGGCCATATGCATTTGAAGGACGATAGATTCCATTAGCTACCCAAAAGGTATCTATAAAATTACTGTCAGGAGCATATAATGTAGCAAGAAAATCTATTGATGTAAATGCATTTGCCCAAGAGGTTCCGTTATTCAGGCCAGTAGCGTTAGCCTTAACATAACGTATCCGTGCCTGGCCTGTAAGGGAGCCTGCAAAAAGCAGTAGGCTCATCAGAAAAGTGCTTATGTAACGCATATAAAATGTGTTACTGATACGGCTTTAGTAATAAAGCCGTATCAGTAGTTAAATTTTGAGGTTATTGTTGGATGTTCAGTTTTACCGTTTTAGCCGACAGGCCGTTTACTGTAAACGTAGCCATATAGAGTCCATTCGCCAGATGCGGCAGTGTAAAACCGGCACTGTTTCCTACCGGGTGGGCTGTGGCGGTAAACACCGCTCTGCCGGTCATATCCTGTAGGCGCAGCCCGGTAAGGTCTTCGCTTCGAAGAGTACTGCCCCAGGTAGCTTGCAAAAATTCATTTGCAGGGTTGGGGATCACTTGCACGTTTTCCACATTACCGCCTGCGGTGCCTGCTATGCCCAGGTTCTTCAGGTCGTAGGAGGCACTGTCCTGGCATTCGGCAGCCCGCATCATTACCCATATCGAATACAGCCCATTGCTCGTCGCCGTGTAGGTATTGCTCGTCGCCCCATTGATGATGACTCCGTTTTTGTACCACTGATAGCTGGAGTACACGGCCG
>JAFDYC010000108.1 GCA_018267625.1 Bacteroidota bacterium | reverse complement strand
TAATGGCAATAGCTGTTATCTAAATATGAGCCGCAGCAAACCTAAAGGACGCAACCAAAGCTGCATCAGGGCGATGCTGCCGGCAACCAAAAAAAACCACAAAAAAGCCCCAAAAGTTGGGCAGGATGACGCCGGCATTTTTGCATTTTGAGAATCTTACTGCTCCCCGGGAGCCCGTAATTTCGCGCCTTCCTTATGAGCGACGCCATCCGTCACGAATGCGGACTTGCCTACATCCGCCTGCGCAAGCCTTTTTCTTATTACCATCAGAAATACGGCACTGCCTTTTGGGGCCTGAACAAGCTCTACCTCCTGATGGAGAAGCAGCACAACCGGGGGCAGGACGGGGCTGGCATTGCCACCGTAAAGCTCAATATCACGCCGGGGCATCAATTCATGTATCGCCAGCGCCATAGTGGAGCCGGTGCGATTGGCAGCATCTTCCAGAACCTAACCTCGGAAGTGGCAGAACTGGAAAAGATGTACCCGGATATCCGCAACCACCCGGGCTTGCTCAAAGGCTACATGCGCTTCATGGGCGAGGTGTTGCTGGGCCACTTACGATACGGCACTCAAGGCAGGAATAACGTGGAGTTCTGTCATCCGTTTTTCAAGCCCAACATAGTACCCGCCCGCAACCTGACGATGGCAGGCAATTTCAACTTAGTCAACACGGACGAATTGTTTCGCCTATTGGACGAACATCCCACGACCACGATGCGGGAAAGCGACCTCGGTGCGATGATTGAGATGGTGCATTACTACCTCAGCCAGGCAGATGCGGCTCATCCCGAATCCCTGGATGTAGAAGGTGCCTTAAAGCAGGCTGCAAGCCATTTTGATGGGGGTTATGTCTGTGCCGGCCTGATTGGAAACGGAGATTCATTTGTGCTGCGCGACCCCTCAGGCATTCGCCCCGCCTTTTGGTATCAGGATGAGGAAGTGCTGGTGGCCGCCTCGGAGCGTCCGGCCATTATGACCGCCTTTCATGTTTCCATCGAAGAGGTGCAGGAGTTGCAGCGAGGCAGTGCCCTTATTGTGAATGGCCGCGGTGAATGCAGCAACCCTCAGATTTTGGAACCCTTAGCAAAGACCTCCTGCTCATTTGAACGCATCTATTTCAGCCGGGGCTCTGATGCCGACATCTACCGCGAGCGGCAACAATTAGGCAATAGCCTGGCACCGACGGTACTGAAAGCGGTGGACTATGACCTCAAAAACACGATTGTTTCGTTTATCCCGAATACAGCAGAAACTGCTTTCTATGGCTTGATAAAAGGCATGGAAACCTGGCTGAATGAAGTGAAACTGGAGCGCCTTAAAGTACGCAGGGATACGATGACGGATGACGAGGTATTGCAGCTCATTTCCCGCCGGGTGCGCATTGAAAAGATTGCCATCAAGGATGTGAAGATGCGCACCTTCATCACTGAGGATGCCAGCCGCAAGGAAATGGTGCAACACGTGTACGACATCACCTACGGCACCCTCCGTGCGGGGATTGACTCGCTGGTAGTGATTGATGATTCCATCGTCCGTGGGACAACCTTGCGCGAAAGCATTATCAAAATGCTGGACCGCCTGGGCCCAAAGAAAATCGTCATCGTTTCTTCCTGTCCGCAAATCCGATATCCCGACTGCTATGGGATAGACATGAGCCGAATGGGCGACTTCATCGCCTTTCAGGCTGCTGTGGCCCTGCTCCACGACCGGGGCCTGGACAGCATCATCAAGCAGGTGTATTACGACTGCAAGCAGGCGATTGACAGCGGCGGTTTGGAGAAAGAAAATTTCGTCAAGCGCATCTACGAGCCCTTCAGCGCGGAAGAAATCAGCCACAAGATTACCGAGCTGCTGCACCCAGGTGATGTACAGGCGGAAGTGGAAATCATCTACCAAAGCCTCGAAGGGCTGCGTGCTGCCTGCCCGGGCCATACCGGCGACTGGTATTTCACCGGCAACTACCCCACTCCTGGGGGCGCCCGGGTCGCCAATCGCGCCTTCATGAACTGGATGGAGCAGAAGGAAGGACGCGGGTATTAAGCCCTGCTTCCGACAATGTACTTTGCTTCGCACAGCAGTTCTTTTGTCATTTTCTCTTTAAAAAATGAACTATGCACAGGCTGTGAATAACGGCTCCTTTACGGCTGCCGGCTCTTAGCGCTTTGTAGCTTTGAAGCCTGTGTTTTTCTGTATGAAACGATTCCTGATCGCAGCTTGCTGCTGCCTCTTGTTCAGCCCCCTTGCCCGAGCCGATAACGGTGAACGCACCCGTTTTGATATTGGCCCAAAGCTGGGCGTCAACCTGAGCGAGATGTATAGCGATAGCTGGCAGGGAGGATACAAGTCGAACCTGCTGGGCGGTCTGTTTATGAGTGTGCATGGAGGGCGCCTGGGCATTCAGATAGAAGGGCTGTTTTCGCAAACAACCTATGTCACGAGTAAAGATTTCAACACGCTTTACCATACCTATCTGGAGGCAGGGAAGGATTCATTACTTCATGGTCGCTTTCGGCTTTCATACTTCAACATCCCTGTGATGCTGCAACTGCGGATACTGGGCAGAACCTGGCTACAGGCCGGCGTACAATACAGCGGCATCGTTTCGGTGCAGGATATGGATGCGTTTGTGAAAGATGCCGAATCTCTTTTCAATACCGGCACCATGTCGGGCGTAGCCGGGTTATGGATCAACATCACGAAGCATGTCAATGCCGGCGCCCGATATGTGGTTGGCTGGAGCGACCTCAACAAGAGCAGTGTGTCGGATAGCTGGAAGCAGCGCAATGTGCAGCTTCATCTAGGCCTTACTTTTTAAGCCTCTTGTGTATGCTGTCTGCCCGTTTCGGGAATAAGTCTTTGAAGAATTTTTGCCTCGGCTTGCCTTTGGCTTCTTTCCGGCGCATGGCCAAATCGTAGGCGCCTCCTTCCCGGATAGCTGTGCGCACACAAGCCTGTGCCATTCCCTTCCATACGAACTGAAAGAACGAACGATATGCTCCCCGCGACAGGCCAATATCCACCTGACGCAGCGGCTCGCCCGGCATCGGGTTGGCTTCATAGAGCAGGAGGTTGTTTGCTATGAAATTGAGCAGAGGCCTGCCACGCATAGTGCTATCCGAAGCAATCCATTTTTTAAGCCGCAGGCGCAATTGAGCATAGCGGATACGCGCATCGCCCCATAAGCTATCCGTATTTCCGGCCAGATCCACCCGGGCACTGGATAGTTTCAGCGATTTCAAATCGGCCATTGCCAGCGCATTCACCGGGTCGCGGATATCCCCTGCATCTAAATCCCGAAGTAGTACTGAGCAGGAAAAGGCATCTTTCGGGCTATTGAGCCGGAAGCGGGCTAAAGCGGTAAAGAGCCCCCGGTTCGCGAAATTTCCACTCATACTCATCCAGCATTCCGGCTGTTTTGCCCATACAGGGGGCATGTTACTGAGGTTGAAAAAATAGCCCCGCAGGTAGCTGAAAGAAAGATTGCCGGTAGCGCCGGTCAGGGCATTGGCTTCGTTATAATCCAAAGAGCCATCCCACACCTGCAAAACAGGGATCCGTAGCGGAATCTTTAATTCCTTCAGCCAATGCTGCGGGAAATAGGAAACACTGCTGTCCATGTTAGGAGGCGGGCGTTTGTTGAGGAAACAACTGATTTGGGGAGTATCTACCAACAGGCGGTCGGCCAGTAGGGCACGCTCATGCGACAACATGCCCTTCCATTGAAAACCTTCCAGCCTCAAAGCGGGAATGGTCAGGTTAATCAGTGTCTTGCGGTGGCCGAGGCGAGCATACACAGAATCCGCGGGCATTATTGGTTCCATCCGAAAGTCCCGGAAGCTCAGTAAGGATTGCTTCGTACGGAAACCCAGGCTGCCGAGGTAGAAACGATATAAGGCATCCGCAGCCTGAAAGTTGATATGATCGAGTTGTACCCGGGCTTGGCGAGCTGCAAAAAACCTATTGGAGTCGAAAGCCTGTTGCGGATGAAAATCCCAATCGTCCGCCTGAATATCTCCGCCCTGGCTTTGTAACACGAAACCATCCGTGCCATAGCTGTAGCGCAAATCGAATTGTGGGTTTTGGACATGAATCTGCTTCGCAAAAACCCGGCTGATCATCGCGGGTCGGCCCTTAGAAACCCGACGCTCACGGTTCCAGCCGGGCATAAGTTGAATTCGGATTTCAGGATCGAAAAACACAACTTGCTTACAGCCAATTTCCCGCTCATTTTTCAGGTCGCGCCAATGCACTCCACGCACAGTAGCCTCGGGCACTGTTACATCCAGAATCACGCGGGGCGGCCTTCCCGCTGCCCGCAGCCGCTGCACCTGTTTCAGGTTCACACTCATGCGAAGCCCCGTCACCGTCACTGCCCGAGTCAGGATGTTTACATCAATGTCCTGAACCGTGATATCATACAACGAATCTGTAGCCTTGGCAGCCAGCGCAGGCAGGTGCGTCAGGACAAGACGCTTATAATAATTCGAAACGAACGAGCCAACAGCAACATACATCATCGCCAGTGCGAGCAGGCTCCATAGGGCCCGGTGCAACCAAATCTTTCGGCGGGAATGGGACGACATGGTGCTATCGGGCCAAAGTAAAGGTTTTACATCGGCGCTTAGGGCTTCGGTATGCGGTTGATATTTTTTGAGCCCGCCTGAGTGACCAAATACAGCTTTGTTGCTTTTGCTACTGGAATAATTCTTCTTTGCTCTTAGGCCGTAAGTCGCCCAGCCATTGGAAGCGGCTCAGGCGCATCGCCGGTAAGGACACCTTGCTGAGTGGGCTCATCTTTTGCTTCACCTCCTGCTCATACACGATGCGGCTGATATTGCCGTCTTTAAAAAAGACCTTCATCCGCTCACTCTCCGCCTGATTGACGCCGAGGTATGCCCCCTGCTCGTCTTTGGCGAAGTAGATGCTTTCTGCCGCAGGGAAGACAATCATATGGTCCAGCTTGTTATTCCTGAAATAGGCATGGAGCGTTTTCCCCTGTACCTGATCAAAGAGTTGTGCTTTTTCCGGGCCGCTGCGCGAGACCAGGAGAGCATTTCCCGGGACGAATAAACTACGAATGCGGCTGCTGTCGAAATAGAGCAATAAGGTGTCGCCGGTGATCTGGCTCTCACGGCTCCAGGCAACCGGATGGCCCATCATCTTCATCACCGAATCGCGAGGCAGATAAGCGATACTGTCGCAAATGCCTTGCAGGGAATCGCTCCAGATGCGCACCTGATGAAAGCCGATGAAAAAGCGAGGGGCCGTGGTATCCGCTTTACTCGTTGCAGGAGCGTTCAGGAGCGGAAGGGGCTTTTTTGTACGGCGAGCTGAGCCGGAGGCCGTGGGCTTCACCTGGCTCGTATCCAAAACGGGTTTCGGCGAAGCCTGCTGCGGTGCGGAGAAGAAAGTATCGGCAGCGATGTAGAGTGTGTCTTTTTCGCGCGCGTTGCGCAACACCGGGTGGATGCGTGCAAAGAGCTTTTTTGAGATGTCGTTGTAGGAGGCATAACCACTCCAGAGGGTGCTGTGATTTTGCGTGTCAAGAACCACCACATTTCCCCGGGCGATGCCCCAGCCGCTGGGTTTATCATAGTCAATAGTATCGGCCTCGATGAATTGAGAGCCGTTCCGGATGGAGGAACGGGCAAAGAAATGCGCGATTTGCTGCTTGCTGTCGTAGCTACCATTGCTGCTGCGCAATTCACTTTTTTCGTTAGAAACGACACTTGGGGCGAAGAAGCGCACCAGTTTGGTAGCGGTGTTATAGCCGAGGTCTTCGGAGCGGACATTATAGCTGGGGTCGGTGATGAACACATCTCCGATGAAGCGGGCCTCGTGTGTGTTCAGGTTGTAGCTGCCTTCATTGCTGCTTATGGTTGTCGTATCGTTTTGAAGGGTTCCACCATTGCTATACACACCTGTTTTGGTGCCCACATCGTAGGTCAGTTCTTCGCTCCAGAGTTGGCTTTTCCCGTCAGTCAACATCACGTTTCCTTTCATGAAAGCAAGCTTATTGTTGCCGGTGTAGCGCAGGTAATCACTGTTGGCCTCAGTTCCTCCCGGCTGGGTGATGTGCACATTGCTGAAGGCTTCCAGGTTGTTGCTGCGCATGTTGAGGTAGGCACTGTCGCAGCGCATCAGGGTATTTCCCTGGCGTAATACCACGCTGTCAATTAATTTTTGGATGCTGCCTGAATCCGTAGTGATTCCCTGAAAGCTGCGGGCAAACAGGATGTTGACGGTGCGGGTGTTGGCGGTGTCAGAAGGGGCTGCCCAGGCGTGCTGCATACAGACGACAAGGAGCAGGCAGAGCCAGAACGTAAGCAACAAAGACTGGTTCAGACGGGGGAAAGCCAAAGTGCGCTGGGGGCATTTAAGAGGGAGGCAAAGATAACCGGGGCTGCGCGCCAGGCTTCACAAGTATGTTGCCAGCTTGTTCCAGAGCTGGTTGAAAGAGGAAGGAGTTCTGCTCACTACCGGTCTCTATTCTTTCTGCCGAAGATGCTCAGGTTGATATAGCGGCTGGGATGTGCCTTGAGGTCGGCGGAAAGCCGGCCCAACTCTGCAACGGTGTTGCTGAGGTTGCTGTACAGCGCGGTGTCATTCACCAAAAGGCCCAGGCTGCCCTGACGGCTGTTCATCTTATCTGCGATGAGTTGCAGACCAGAAGCCAGGCTGTCTATATGTTCGATGGTTTGTTTCAAAGGCGCAGCAGCCAATTGGTCGCTTGCCTTACGGAGGTTGCCCAAGGTCTTATCCAGGTTGTCGCTGTTGTGGGCAAGCGTGCGGGTAAACAATTCGGCATGGTCAATAGCCTTCCCTAAGGCAACACTCTTACCGTTCAATTGCTGGCTGATGCGGTTGAAATTGTCCATTGTTTGGTGCAGGGCGGTGACGCTCATCTGCAATTCATTTCGGGTACGGGTGTTCAAAATTGCATTGACGCTACTCAGCACAGAGTCCACATTGTTGACCACCTTACGCAGGTCTTGCAGCAGCGGGCTGGCCTGAGCGCTAAGCTGGTCCACGATACCTCCTTCCACAGTAGAAGGGAGCTTCCCACCATCTTCAACTAAGTCTGGAGCATTGCCCAGTTCCAGGGAAATCCCCTTCGTGCCGAGTAGGTCCATGGCGGTCAGTTTGGCCACTGTACCCCGGGGCAGCCGGGTGCGTTTGTTGATGCTGATAACCACTTCTATGGGGGCATCAAAGTGTTCCCGGTTGAGCAGGATGTCACTCACCTTTCCAACCTGCAAGCCTTTTATCTGGACGGCTGCGGAGGGTTGTAGCCCCTGTACATTATCATAAAAGGCATAGTACTCATATTCGTTTGAAAACAGGCTGGAACCTTTCAGGAAGTAGAGGCCGGCAAAGAATACCAGCACGGAGAGCGCGACCATCAGGCCTATGCGAACTTCCTTTGACATAAAGACGAGAGACACTTTAAAGCGTAAATGTATCGGCAAAGCGAAAGCGAACGCAGGTGTTTTGAAGGGTTACCCTGCTGTAGTCCTATCATCCGGGCCAAGCTATTTTTAAGAAGTATTTCTGTGGCCTGAATCCTAACAAACCGCAGTAGGCAAAAAGAAAACCCGGAGCTACAGGGCGCAGCTACCGGGTAATGTGTGGGCAGGGAAGCCGTTCTTATAGTTCGCCAACCATGTTTTTAGGGTTCACCCATTCATCAAACTGGGCTTCCGTCATATGCTCGAAATCGAGGCCCTTGAGTTTGTACTCGAGGGATGCCTGTTTGAGGGTTATGCCACGATGGTGAGCATCCTGAGCGATGGCGGCTGCATTGTAGTAGCCGATTTTCGTGTTGAGTGCTGTGACCAGCATCAGGGAATTGCTGACGTGTTCCCGGATGTTTTTCTCAATCGGCTCCAGGCCAAGGGCGCATTTATCATTAAACGAAACGCAGCCTTCGCCAATCAGGCGTGCACTGTGCAGGAAGTTGTAAATCATCACCGGCTTAAAGACGTTCAACTCAAAATGGCCTGTGGCGCCGCCTATGTTTATGGCCACATCATTGCCCAGCACCTGAGCGGCGATCATCGTGAGGGCTTCGCATTGGGTAGGGTTCACCTTGCCCGGCATAATAGATGAGCCCGGCTCATTATCCGGGATATGCAGTTCGCCAATGCCGGCACGAGGGCCCGAGCTTAACATACGGATGTCGTTGGCGATTTTCATCAGGCTTACGGCTACTGTCTTCAGTGCGCCGTGGGCTTCAACGATGGCATCATGTGCGGCTAAAGATTCAAACTTGTTTTCGGCAGTCACGAAAGGCAGGTCCGTCAGTTCTGCAATTTTCTCAGCCACCTTTTTTGCATAGCCTTTCGGGGTGTTGATGCCCGTGCCGACAGCAGTGCCGCCCAAGGCCAGTTCGCTGAGGTGAGCCAGGGAATTTTGAATGGCACGAAGTCCGTGGTCGAGTTGGCTGACATAGCCGCTCAGTTCTTGCCCCACCGTGAGGGGGGTCGCATCCATAAAGTGGGTACGACCAATTTTCACAACGTGCATAAAGGCCTTACTCTTTTCGGCCAGAGTATTACGCAGCTTTTGGATGCCCGGGATGGTAGTATGCATCAGCATCTGGTAGGCGGCGATGTGCATGGCCGTCGGGAAGGTGTCGTTTGAGGACTGGCTTTTGTTGACATCATCGTTGGGCGCGAGGAATTTTTTCTCATCAAGGAGCTGACCACCCTGAAGCACATGTCCGCGGTAAGCAACCACTTCATTCACGTTCATATTGCTCTGAGTGCCCGAGCCTGTTTGCCAGACCACGAGTGGAAATTCTGCATCGAGTTTTCCGGCAAGGATTTCATCGCAGACCTGAGCAATGAGTTTGCATTTTTCTTCAGGGAGCACGCCCAGCTCAGTATTGGTGAGGGCGGCAGCTTTTTTCAGAAAGGCAAATGCGCGGATGATTTCCTTGGGCATCCGGTTGATGTCCTGCGCAATTTTGAAGTTGTCAATGGAGCGCTGCGTCTGAGCGCCGTAGTAGGCAGTGGCGGGCACTTTTACTTCGCCCATCGTGTCTTTTTCCGTGCGAAATTCCTGCGACATGTATGCTTGGTTTTTTTGCGCGGCAAAGGTAGGACAGTGGTTATTGGGTAGCCGAATTGTTGGGTAGCCCGAACAATACCGGCAGGTTTGGGTAGATGCATCTTCCGGGAAAGACGAACAGCAAACCAGACCCTGAAGGCTGCGATCCTTATTACAAATTCAGACAGGCTGCAACGGCAGCCGGGTGATGGAATCCGGCTGAACGAAAATTATTGTTGCGAGGGGAAAAGAGGTTCAGGAAGCAGCCTGCGCAACCCATTTGAGGACTTTCTCTAATTGCTCTTCGCGGGTCAGGCTGGAGTTGTCCAGAATGAGGGCATCATCGGCCTTGCGTAAGGGGCTTTCATCTCGGTTGGTGTCTATGTAATCGCGGAGCTCCAGGTTCTTGCGGACTTCTTCGATGGAGAGGGCAGGGTTGCTGGGGAATAGTTCTTCAAAGCGGCGTTTGACACGGATTTCTGGGTCAGCGTTCATGAAGATTTTAAGTTCGGCATGAGGGAAGACAACGGTGCCGATGTCGCGGCCGTCCATCACGATGCCGCGTCCTTTGCCCATGGCCTGTTGTTGCGCAACGGCGAAGTGGCGCACTTCACGGATGGCAGCCACTTCACTCACTTTTTCAGCCACGAGCATTTCGCGGATTGCATGAGAAACCAGTTCATCGTTGAGCAGGATTTCACTGTCGCCACTCTGTTCATTTAAGGCAAAGGATAAGTGAATTTGGGGCAATGCTTCCTGCACTTGTTGGGGTTGTTGCGGGTCAATGCCGCTGCGGATAAAATAGAGGGTGATGGCGCGGTACATGGCACCGCTGTCTATGTAGCGATAGCCCAGGTGGCGTGCCAGTTGACGGGCCAGGGTGCTCTTTCCACAGGATGAATACCCGTCAATAGCGATGGTGATTTTTCGATGGGTCATGGTGTGGTGCTTTGTTCAAAAGTCGGACGAAGGAGCGGAATGAAGTTTGGTGGCGTTGAGGGGACATGGCAACTCTTCCGGCCCGTGCATTTATAGGCATAAAAAAAGTAAGCAGACAAGTGAAATCAAAGCCCTCAGAATCATTTTTGCGAAGTCACTTAGCTACGCATATATTTGTAGCCACTTGGCTACGCAATGAACCTGAGACGCGATGTATTTCAAGCCCTGGCAGACCCCAGCCGCCGGGCCATCTTATTGTTGGTGGCCACGCAATCCATGACAGCAGGTGCTATCGCCACCCATTTTGACACGGCCCGTCCAACAATCTCCAAGCACCTACAGATTTTGACGGAATGTTCCTTGCTCCGGCAGGAGCAAATAGGGAGGGAAGTCCATTACACGATACAGGCTAAAAAAATGAAAGAGGTGGCTGACTTTATTGAGCCTTTTCGCCAGATCTGGGAAGACCGGTTCAACAAGTTGGAAACCCTGATGAAGGACTATAAAAACAAATGACTCATGGAAAACAAAACGAAAATTGAGGCCCCTGAAGGCATGCAGGAGTTACGCATCACCCGGGTATTTGACTTGCCTTTGGAATTACTGTTCAAAGCCCATGCAGAGCCCAAATTGCTGGAGCAATGGATGGGAACCACCGTGCTGAAATTGGAAAACAAACAGCATGGTTCTTTTGTTTTTGAAACGAAACACCAGAATCAGGTAGTATTTCGGGCACATGGAACCATACATGCTTTTATTCCACAGCAAAAAATTGTACGGACTTTTGAGATGGAGCAGACTCAGATAGGCCCACAGCTAGAGTTTCTGGAGTTTGAAGCTTTAAGTGAAGAAACGAGCAGGTTGAACATGCAAGTGATTTACCGCTCCGAGCAACACCGGTCTCTGCAATTGCAATTGCCTTTTGAATATGGTCTAAACAGGGCCCATGAACAACTGCAGAATATCATGCAGAGCCTTTAACTATAAGTGCATCCCACAAAAACTACATGGAGCATACCTCATTCACAATTATTGGGAAAATTCATTCCGAACTCAAGAGGCTGGAAGACTGCCCCAGGCAGGAATCGGAACAAGCTCCAGAGGCGACCTTGGTGCTGCATGAATCATTTGCTGATGCAGCAACCGATCTACGCACAGGCGACAAGCTCATCCTGCTGACCTGGTTGCATCAGGGCAAGCGGGAAGAACTAAAAACGAGGCCCAGAAATAATCCGAAAGCGCTCATGACGGGCGTTTTCTCCACTCGTTCACCCAACAGGCCCAATCCCATTGGGCTGCATCAAGTTGAAATAAAAAAGTGTATTTCACCCCTTGAATGGCGCCTTTCCGCTATCGAAGTCTTAGATGGGACACCAGTAATTGATATAAAGCCGGTATTGTAAGCCAATGAAAGAAACCAGAAAAGAATCATCTGCAGAATAGTGGCTGCCGTATAACCGGTTGCAGGTTGTACCGTTCTGTAAGGCCCTATGCTATTCCATTTTCTTTCCAAATGAAGAACCCAAAAAACAGAAGAACAGAAACCGAATCTTATCTATTTAAACCAAGGACAAAATGAATCAAATAACAATTGAAGAAGGGGTCGTGCATCAAGTACCGGACGATATAAAAACCGTTTTACAGGCTCAACCTGAACTTCTGGAAAAATGGAATAAGCTGACCGCGCTCGCGAGAAACGAATGGATTTGCTGGACTACAATCGTAAAACAGGAACAGACCCGGAAAGAACATGTCGAACGCTTGAAGGATGACATATTGGGGGGCAAAAAACGTCCTTGTTGTTGGCCAGGTTGCCCTCATCGGAACCCCAATGCACAGAAATATTTTAAGTAAGGAGCTAGGTTCTTTTCTTAATTCATCCCCCCAAAAAAAACTACGGGTGTGACTAAAGGCGTGATTTTCGAGTACCCGAAAACGATGAATGAATACACCTCGTGGGCAAAACGGAATTTGATCAGGATGTTATGCAGTGGCCCTTGTTGCTGAAGATAAAAACAACCCATCGGTCTTAGTCCCTGACCTGTAGGAAATCAGAATTATTAAGTAGCGTCTGCCTTCTTAAATGATGCAGGCGCTACTTTTTTTATTATGGATTGTCGCCCTTTGTATAGTACGCTCAAACGGTTTCCCCAAAAAGCTCAATTTATTTCATACAACATAGAGCGCAATGGTACAGCCAGCATCCCCGCACTGAAACGCGCAGAAGCTACGCAAGATGGCTTCCCTTACATTCCTTTCACAAAGGCGCTTTTCTCTTTGCCGTAGCTTTGAGGCCCTTTTGTGTCAGGCTGTCACACCAAGGACTGCCGCACTCTTTTTGTTACTACTACTTCATACCTAAACCAACAAATCAGGCATAGCCTGGCCGCTCCGTAGCGGCATCATTCAGCAGTATTTTAATCATGATTGGTTTCCTCTCTAAAATGTTCGGCGGCTCCAAGAGCGATAAAGATGTAAAGCGCCTTCAGCCTCATGTCTCATCCATTAATGCCGAATTTGAGCGTCTGAGTACCCTCACAAACGATGAGCTTCGCCACCGCACTCAGGAATTTAAGCAACGTATCCGAGAGCACCTGACCGACATAGATGCACAAATCGCTGCCAAAAAATCAGAAGCTGAAGCCCTCGAGCTGGAAGGTCATGGCCGCGAAGCCATCTTCGATGAAGTGGACAAGCTGAAAAAACGCCGGGATGAGCAAATAGAAGAAGTGCTCGAAGCCATCCTCCCCGAAGCCTTTGCCGTAGTTAAAGAAACGGCCCGCCGCTTTACGGCCCAGGAAGAACTATCAGCCACCGCTACAGACTACGACCGCGAGCTGGCTACCGACCGCAACTATGTCCGCATCGAAGGCGAGCAAAGTATCTTCAACAATAGCTGGCCCGCAGCCGGCAGCGAAGTGAAATGGAACATGGTGCATTACGATGTGCAGCTCATCGGCGGTTCGGTACTCCACGAAGGAAAGATTGCAGAAATGGCCACCGGTGAGGGAAAGACCCTGGTATCTACCCTGCCGGCCTACCTCAATGCACTAGCTGGAGAAGGGGTTCACATCGTCACGGTGAACGACTACCTCGCCCGCCGCGACCAGGAATGGAACGGCACCCTCTTCGAATGGCTCGGCCTACGTGTGGATTGCATTGACAAGCACCAGCCCAACACCGCCGAACGCCGCAATGCCTATTTAGCTGACATCACCTACGGCACCAACAACGAGTTTGGCTTCGACTATCTGCGGGACAACATGGTTCATTCGCCTGAAGAAATGGTGCAACGCAAACACCATTTCGCAATGGTGGATGAAGTGGACTCCGTTTTGATTGACGATGCCCGGACTCCCCTCATCATCTCCGGCCCAGTGCCCCGCGGCGAAGAGCAACAGTTTCACCTGCTCAAACCCCGCATCGAACGCTTGGTGGAGGCTCAGCGAAAAGTGGTGAATGCCGCCCTGAATGATGCAAAGAAATTAATTGCCGAAGGCAAAACCGATAAAGAAACCGGTGGTCTCTCCCTCTACCGTGCTCACCGGGGCCTGCCCAAAAACACCGCCATCATCAAGTTCATGTCGGAGGAAGGCAATAAGGTGATTATGCAAAAAGCGGAGAACTATTACATCTCCGAACAAGGCAGGCACATGCCAAAGGTGGATGCCGAACTCTACTTTTCCATTGATGAAAAGAACCATTCAGTGGACCTCACCGACAAAGGCCTCGCACTGATTTCACAAGGAGCCGAAGATCCTAACTTCTTCCTCCTACCCGATATCGCTACCGAACTAGCCAACATTGACAACTCGGGCGATACACCCGAAGTAAAGCAGCAAAATAAGGATGCGATGCTGGCAGACTATGCCGTAAAGGCCGACCGCATCCACTCCATACAGCAATTGCTGAAAGCCTATACACTCTTCGAGAAAGACGTGGAGTATGTAGTGCTCGAAGGCAAAGTGAAAATTGTGGACGAACAAACCGGCCGGATCCTCGAAGGCCGCCGCTACTCCGATGGCCTCCATCAGGCAATTGAAGCCAAGGAAAACGTGGACGTGGAAGCAGCCACCCAAACCTTCGCCACCATCACACTTCAGAACTATTTCCGCATGTACCACAAGCTCTGCGGCATGACCGGTACGGCGGAGACAGAAGCCGGTGAATTCTGGGAAATCTATAAGCTGGATGTGGTCAGCATCCCAACCAATAAACCCATCTCCCGCAAAGACCAGCAAGACCTAGTCTATAAAACCAAACGGGAAAAGTATAAGGCAGTCATTGATGAAATCGAAGCGCTGGTGGGCATTGGCCGCCCCGTGCTGGTAGGCACCACCTCCGTAGAAGTGAGTGAGCTGCTCTCCCGCATGTTGCAGCAAAAGAAAGTAGCCCATAACGTACTCAACGCAAAACAGCATGCACGGGAAGCGCAGATAGTTGCCGAAGCCGGCCTCCAGGGCGCTATCACCATTGCCACAAACATGGCCGGCCGCGGTACCGACATCAAGCTCGGCCCCGGCGTGAAAGAAGCAGGCGGCCTCGCCATCATCGGTACCGAACGCCATGAAAGCCGCCGGGTGGACCGCCAGCTTCGTGGTCGTGCCGGGCGCCAGGGCGACCCCGGAACCTCTCAGTTCTTCGTCTCCCTCGAAGATGACCTCATGCGTCTGTTCAACTCCGAACGCATCTCTGGCCTCATGGATAAAATGGGGCATAAAGAAGGTGAGGTGCTGCAGCATTCTATGATCACCCGCAGCATCGAACGGGCGCAACGCAAGGTGGAAGAAAACAACTTCGGCATCCGGAAACGCCTGCTCGACTATGACGATGTGATGAACTCCCAGCGGGATGTGATTTACAAACGTCGCAACCACGCACTCTTTGGCGACCGCCTCAGCATTGACCTAGAAAACGCCATGTTCGACGTGGCTTCCGACATAGCTCAGAAGCACAATGGCAGCACGGATTTCGCAGCCTTCCGCATGGATGCCATGCAGCATCTGGCCGTAGAGCCCGACTTGAGTGAAGATGAGTTTGCCAAGGGCGATGTGAACCTCACCAGCGACCGCCTCTTCCATCAGGTGCACGACATCTACCAGCGAAAGATGGCTGCCCTCCGCGAACACATGCTCCCCACCCTTGGCCAGATTCAACAACAACAAGGTGACCGCGTGGAGCATATCGCCATCCCCTTCACCGATGGCGTCAAAGGCATCCAGATCTATGTGCGCCTGCGCGACAGCGTCGAACAGGAAGCCCGGCCCGTGGTTCAGGCCTTAGAGAAAAACATGACCCTAGCCATGATTGATGATGCCTGGAAAGACCACCTCCGCGCCATGGACGACCTGCGCTCCTCCGTGCAGATGGCCAGCTACGAGCAAAAAGACCCTCTGTTGATTTACAAATTCGAAGCCTTCGATTTGTTTAAGCTCATGCTCCTTGAAACCAACCGGAATATCATCTCCTTCCTGCTCCGTGCCGGAATCCCCATGCAGGAAGAGCCACATCAGGCACATGCCCGCGAGCTGCAACAACGCACAGACATGAGCCAGATGCGCACCAACAGTGCCGACATCGAACGCGCCGGTGAATCCTACGGAGCCGATGAAGAAGACTACTACTCCGAACCCGATGTAGCCGTAAAACGCCAGCCCGTTGTGGCAGGACCTAAGATTGGGCGGAATGACCCCTGCCCCTGTGGCAGTGGCAAGAAATACAAACAATGCCACGGCAGAGGCATGGCTTAAGCCGCAACTGACTCCCCACAAGAGGTCGTCATTACAGACGGCCTCTTGTGTTTTTAAGCTACTATTTTTAAGCGCATCAACGATACAAACCCTTAGCCTCGCGTTAGATTTTTGGGGTTTATTTTTTAGTCAGCTAATGCTCGCTACCGGGCATCCGTTGCGACGCTCCGTTCATCTGGATCTCCCTGTTCGGCTTTTCATGGAACGAAAATCATGATCTGCTCCCTTGAGCAATGAAGGTGCTTCACAACAAGTTTTTTCCCCATTAACATTCGCTTCACCAACCCTTTCGGCTAAATGACCGTCTTATGATGTGCCCGTACCTAGTACCGGCATCAAGCATCTTTCTTTCACTCTTTAATCCAAAAACCATGAGCCAAACACAACCCGCTTATGTAGCCGCCCAGTGGGGCAGCAGCAGGAACTTAAGGGTTCCTACACACACACACACACACAGCGCTT
>JAFDYC010000107.1 GCA_018267625.1 Bacteroidota bacterium | reverse complement strand
CTTTTAGTTAACGGGAGCGATGGCGAGCTGAAACCTAGTGCTTTCTAAAAGGGAAAAAACGGGACATTAGGCACATTGTATCCCAAGAAAAACTTGAGGGAAATGGAAGACATTGCGTCATCCGGGCAAGGCCGAATAGCGGAATCATACCGGGAAAAATCCTCCTACCGGATTCATAACTGAAAAAAGAAAGCCGCCCCCTGAATGGAAGCGGCTTTAATGGGGCAGAATGCCCGATTATTTGAACAGACCGTTCACCTTGTTTTCTTCTTCCTTAGCCTTAGCCTTGGTTTTTTGTTCGTTTTGGTTTTGCTTGAAAAGATCGTTCACCTTTTCCGATTCCGTCTTGGTATGGGTCACTGTTTTTTTAGCGGTGTGTTGTGTGGGCGCAGGGGTCTTGACGGCTTGAGCAGCACGGGCAATAGAATCGGCACGAAGGGTGCTGTCAGCACGCTGTTTGGCCGAGGCATTGATGAGGCTATCGTTTTGAGCCTTCATGGATGTGGCAATAGAATCTGCACGGGCTGCTGCCATGGAGTCTATTTGTGCCTGAGTAGGCGTGTTGCTGGCGTTATTGCCGCAAGAAGCTACGGCGAGCATTGCGCCGGCCAGCAGGAGAGGGACATACTTTTTCATAGATGTTGATTGCTGTTATTATTTGAATCGGGCGCAAAAATAATGTTCCGGGCTTGCACCCGTTTGTTATATCAAGCCCAAATAGGCACAGCCTGAAACTTATCGGCAAAGGCTCAAAGCTTGAAGCCCAAGGTCACTACGGCGTTGTTGTTGCCGGTGTTCAGGTCAGCCGTTGGGACGACCAGGCCATAATACCAGGAACCAGGTTTATTGGTATCTGCCAGCGTGTAGGGTTGTTCGCTGCTGGTGTAGGTGTGGTGAACGAAGCCAAAGTCAATGAAGGTTCTTGAGAAACGGAAGCCAAAGCCGGCGGAGAAGTCGAGGCGCTCGGAACCATCTGGGTCGCCGGACTTGAAGGCATTACCATAGTACCCGAAACCACCGCGCAATTGGAAGTTGTCGAAGCGTAGCTCTATACCGGCACGCAGGTTGGAAGCAGGGCGTAAGGAATGGCGAATAACCTCGTTGACCTGGCTTTCATAATCCTTATCGGCAGGGGCAAAAGAAAAACGGGCAGAACTGTAGTCCACAAACTCATAGTCGGCTGTAACGAAGCCGTGCTGGCCCAAAAAGACAGTGCCGGAAACTATCGCCCGCCAGGGTGTGCTCAGGTGATAATCGTATTGGTTTTCGAGCATGTTGGCTGTCGTGATGCCATGCCAGGATTCCGTATTTGCCGTCAGGCTTTCATTATATACATCGGACAAAGACAAGTAGGTGGGTGTGTGCAGGGCAACACCAAATCGAAACTGGTCATTCGGTTTCACAATCAGGCCCAGCTTTAAGTTTAGGCCGGCACCATTGGTTTTGAGGTTTTGATTGAAACTGAAGCCCCCGTAGTTCGGGTTGGTACCACTCAGGTCGGTTTCGGTGAAGGTTCGGTCGTACTGATAGCGCAGAATAGGGATGCCCACTGTGGCACCAAGCATCAGTCTGTCTTCGTAGCTGCCGCCCAGGGTGATGCCTAATTCAGAAATACCGCCCCGCTCCGTGACGGTGTTCAGTTGTTTTACTGGCGCTGCGGAGGATGGGTCAGCAACGGAATAGTACACGTTTTTTGCCGAGTCATAATTGAGTAGATAGCTCTGATACCCCAAGTCTCCAAGCGAGGTGTTCTGACTGTGCAGGCCATTTTTATTGGCATCATCTTCAAACACAAAAGCACCAGACGAGCTGGTGTTGACACCGGAATAAGAATAGTTACGGGTGAAATCGGCCAACCGGGTCATTCCTATACCAAAAGACACCGATGACCAACCGCTGCGCCGGGCACGACGGCCATTATTGACATGCGTGGTGACGAGGCCAATATTGCTAATAGCAAAATGGCTGCCGTGGTCCTCATCTTCATGCCCCATATAATCGGCCGTAGTGCCGCTGAACATGAGTGAAGGAGTGAACGTGATCTCCGAACTGCGGTAGATGCCAATGCCGGCAGGGTTCACAGCCAGGGAACTGAAGTCTCCACCGATAGAACCCAGGGCATTGCCAAAGCCAATGGAACGTGCCGTGCCCTGTGGTTGCAGGAACGAATAGCGCACAGCATCGCGCTCGTCCTGTGCCTGGGCCGTGTAGCAGCCCAGCGCCAGCAAAGCGCCAGCCATGAATGATTTTTTCAAGAATAAGGAAGCCATGATGAAAGATTGCTTTTAAAAAAGGATGCCGAAACGGCTTAGAAGCCCCAGACCCGCTCGGGATTAAGCAAAGGCTTTGCCAAAATCTGTCCGGAAGAAATAAATATTTATGAAAACAACGGCCCAGCCAGAGAATAAAGGCTAATGAGGCTGCATGCTGGCGGTCTGTAAGGCATGTTGCATCTGAATGCTCAGGGCCAGGAGTACACTTTTGGAATAGGCGTTTCGTTCGATGCGGAAAGAAGCTTTCGTGAGGGCTTGAATCATGACGCGGTATGTGTCGGCAGGCAGCCTTCGGTCGGCCAGTTTGCGGGCAAATTTTGCTTCCTGAGGCGGTAGGGAATGATGCGTTTCCGGCAGGTAGCTGAGGCGAAGGGCAGCTTCAAGCACACTCAGGGTGAAGCTGAGCAGATTAATAATGCTCTCACGGCCTGCCTTGCTCCATAGATTCACGAATCGAATCATACCAAACCCGTTGTTCATCGCCAGGGCATTAAACCATTCCCGTAAGGCAGGCAACATATCGCCTTCGCCCTGTGCCACCAGATTTAAGGCTTCGCTAAAGGAACCTGCGCAGATCTGGCCGATTTGTGCAGCCTGCCGCTCATCCGCCAGGCCCCGTTGTCGAAGGCCCGCAGCAACCTCTGTGGGACTTATCGGCCTCAGGCGCAGTAGTTGGGTGCGTGAGAGGATAGTGCCTAAGATTTCTTCCGTGCTCTCGGCCACAAAAAGGAGGGTCGTTTGATCGGGCGGCTCTTCAATGAGCTTGAGTAAAATATTCCCTTCCTTGCCAAGGTATTCAGGCCTCCAGATAATCTGGATTTTAGGCCCGCCCTCGTAGGCTTTCAACGTCAGCATGTCAATGATGCTCCGGCATTCTTCAGCAGTGATATTTCCTTGTTTGTTTTCCGCACCGATGGATTGAAGCCAGTCGTAGCTACTGCCATAAGGCCGTTCGAGGACAAAGTTCCGAAAGGCCTGTATGTATTGCTTGCTGAGCACCTTCGGGCCAAAAGCAGGGTATGAAAAATGGAGGTCGGCATGTTCCATGCGGCTCACTTTCTGGCAACCGGGGCAGCGGCCACAGGAATCTGTTTCGGTTTTGGCTTCGCAAAAGGCGTACTGTGCCAGAGCTAAAGCCAGGGGCAGCCCACCGGTACCTTCCTGGCCCAGCATGAGGAGGGCATGAGGCATACGCCCACTCTGCCACATCTGGATGAGGTTTTGCTTGGCAGCAGCCTGGCCGACGACATCGGAAAATTGCATGGTGCGGTGAGGGCTATTTTACGGGTTTCTTGCCTGAAGCTTTCTTTTGAGAAACAGGGGCGGGGACAATAGTCTTTTGCGTCTTAAGATTCAGAGCGGCGAAAACCGGGCAATGGTCCGAATGCTGCACATCAGGGTAGATGGCAGCTTCCTTCAGTGCCTCCTGCAAGGGCGTACTCACCGAGATGTAGTCAATACGCCAGCCCTTGTTGTTTTTTCGCGCACCTGCGCGAAAAGACCACCAGGAATATTGGTGCGCCTGGTCGGGGTGCAAATGCCGGAAGCTATCCACAAAGCCTGATTCGAAATATCGGTCCATCCAGGCACGTTCTTCGGGCAGAAAGCCGCTGCTATCCTTGTTGGTCTTGGGGCTGTGAATGTCAATTTCGCGGTGGCAGATGTTGTAGTCGCCGCATACAATCAGATTCGGGCGTTCGCGGCGCAAAGCATTCAGGTAATCGAAAAATTCATCGAGCCAGATGTATTTGTAGGCCTGGCGTTCATCGCCCGAGGAGCCGCTGGGGAAGTAGGCATTAATCAGTGTGACAGCACCATAGTCAGCCCGAAGGATGCGCCCTTCTGCATCGCTTTGGGTATTGCCGTTTCCATAAAGAACCTGGTCGGGTTGCGGCCGGCTGAGTATCGCCACACCGCTATAGCCTTTCTTTTGAGCGGAAAAGAAATAGGGCTGATAGCCCAGGGCTTTGAACGCTTCCAGGTCCAGGTCACTTTCCAACGCCTTGACCTCCTGAAGACAAATCACATCGGCGGGATGGGTCTCCAGCCAATCATTAAAGCCTTTACTGATGGCACTCCGGATGCCGTTGACGTTATATGAAATGATGCGCATGGCTGTGCGGATTTACCCTGCCGGGTCTGCTGCGGGAAGGGCAAAGTAAAAGGGGAACCATCAAACGGCAGGGTATGTCCAGCGTGTGTGAGCGGGCTACCGAATAGTTCGGCCTCATTTTTGGTTTCAGGCAGGTAGCAAACCATTTTTTATGAAACGCCTGCTGCTCTTTCCTGCCCTTGCGCTCATCGCCAGCCTGAGTTTTTCCGGCTGTGTGGTCTATTCCGACGACTATTACGATACGACACCCGCCTACAGCCACAGCTTCAGCGACGATTTCAACACCGACCGCTATGGCTGGGGCTTCACCGACCGGGCAAATGATGCCTCGGTCTATTTCTCTAATGGCCGACTGCACTACGACTATCATCCCGCCAACAATGGCACCAACATGGTCGCGGTGTCCACGGGCATGAGCAGCGCTGTCACTCGCTTCGACCTACAGACACGAATCCATAGCAACAATGCCATGGCGCTGGTTTGGGGCGCCTCGTCTAGCGAGTATGGCTACTCCTTTTTCATAGACAGCCGGGGCTACTTTGCCGTGTTCGATGAGGGCAATGTCTCCCTGCCGGCGCGCGCTGTTGTGGATTGGACCCGCAGCGGTGCGGTGCGTGACGACTGGAATGACCTGGAGCTTCAGGCTAATGGCAGCAACTGGATTGGCTACATCAACGGTGTGCAGGTATTCCAGATTCCGGCACGTACGCTTTATGGCAGCCAGATTGGCTATATGGTTTTGGCCAACACGAATGGGGATGCCGAGTTTATTGACCTGAGTTGGTGATGTGAGAATGGGGAAATTATGCCTCTAAACCAAAAGCAAAAATGAAAATGCATTTTAATCTAAATTCCTGGCTCATTGGTAGTGATGATAACGATAGTTATCGCTTGCAATAAGAGCATTGAGCAACCAAAAGCGTTGCCAATCACCAGCATGACAAAGAATGGCGGTAAACAGCATGGAAACGGTAATCCAGCATGTCCCACCTGCAACCTGAATGCACAACTTTCAGGTCCTGATATATATCACTTTAAGTTCTCCTGCCCAACACCCGGAAATAACTGTAAACTCAACTCTAAATCCGGTAAAGAAGCCGCATTTGATACCTTGGACTCGTATGTTGAAAACAATGCAACCTCCGTTTATTTCCAACATGTAGACTACACTCCAATTTTTGGCACGATTGAGCCCTATTACTTAGACTTATTACAGAACGGAACACTAAAGGTTTGTAAGATTTCGGCCTTTGATGGATCGGTTTCTTATGCAGTTGTCGATAGCGCCTGCGATTGTGATTCGGTAACAGCCGATGAAGTCTATACGCTCATTGAACTGAATTGATGACCAATAGCAGTTACCGCCACCCCAACTATTCACGCCGTGCTTCTATAACCTTCTCCCTACAGCTGACCACCATGAAACGATGCTCCTTTCGGGCAATGTTATACGCAGTAATGGCTTGTTGCTATTTTCTATTGGCAAGTTGCCAGCATAGTACTGGGAGTGATGGAGGCCAATGGGCGCTTCTTGCCGTGGATAGTTTCCGCATCAAGCCCCCCCATACCGCAGGAAGGCAGTGTCGAAGAAACGATTCTGACCACTGCGAATACGCAAATTATACACATCGGGAATGATGTGTTATTGGCCTTTCTCAGTCCGGATTCTACGATAACGCTACGGGTCGTGAATCATGCAGGCGATGACCGGAAAATACCTCTGCGTGAGGCATTCGGAATCGTGCCTGCATTCCCAAATTCTTTCACCACTGCAGGGGACACCTTCTTTCTGTACTACAAAGACGAAGCACAACTATTGAAAATAAATCCTACAGGACAGGTACTAGCTGCATTACCGGTTAGTCACAATGCAGGGGAAGTATTGAACCCATACTCCGATCCGTTGGCCTATTATCATGGGCAATTCTTTTTGTGCACAATATTGGACGATGCACCCCCCAATTTTCTTCCTTCCTTTTGTGACAGAATACTCGTACAGCGTGACGATTCGCTGGTGGCTGAGCCATTCACCCAGGGCCGGTACCCTGCGAACTACACAAACGACTGGGTTATTTTAAGAAGCGCCAGGCGAACTATACTACCCGACGGAAAGGTTGTTTACGGGTTCGCCGGTAGCGACTCATTGTTTTGTTTTGATGCGCGTGGCAACTTGCAGTGGCAGGGAAAAATTGAGAGTAAATATGGAGGCTACTTTGCCCATTGCGATCCTAAGGAAATGAGCAATTTAAATTACCTGAGCCAATACTACAGGACAGAGGAGCAAAACCTATTTTTTAAGTTCAATCCGGTTGACTCTACGCTCTTCCTGGTAAAGAAACTCCGGGATACTACTGCCCAAAAACCATACACGGATTTGATAGTCTTGGGCAAAGACCTCAATACCAAAAAAGAAATCAGGCTAAAAGGGCAACCACTCATGCAAGACATCTTCTTCATGCAACAGGATACCTTGTTTTCAGGAAGCCTCTATACGGGCTGGGTAACCCAATACACGATTGTCCATGAAAAGTAGCTTGCTCGCTTTGCTGGTGCTGTGTGCCTTTGAGTCTTGCCAGAATGCCGCTCCCAAAGACTTGCAGTATGAAAAATTAGCTCTGGCTGTCGGTCAATCGGATTCATTAAACAAGTACCAGCATTTTCTGATTATTTCCTCGGCGCAGTGTGCCGGTTGTGTGCAGGAGTGGCTGAGCGATTTTATTCAAGAAAGCACGCCCGTCCAGAAGGCTGCCACGTTGGTGGTGATGGACACCATATACAATCATGCTTATCCTCTGGTGAAGCAGCATCTGAACATGATGGCCGTGAAACAAGTCCTCCTGGAGCAAGCATATCCGATTTGCGTGAACATCATTGTAGTCAATCGAAAGGGCGAACACGTGGTCAGCCAATATGCGTATGACTCCACCGGAGATTCTACCCATATACTGGACCACTATCCCCAACCGATGCAGTGAATCGGCTGCCCGTCCCGGAAATTTAGAAGCAAACAAATTTTTGCTTTTTCAGTAGCCAGAAACTCTTGTAAGCAGGCACCAATAAACCTTATTTTTGCGCCCCGGCAAGCCTTATACGGCCAGCTCCCACTAATCCTCCAGGGCAGGAATGCAGCAAAGGCGTGTGGTTGAAGCGGCGCGATGTAAGTAGCTTGCCGGTTCTTTTTTTGGAATTATTCAGGCAGGTCATGCCACAATTTTTGCCAAAAGCACAACTAAAACGTTCAGCGGATTCCCCCCATAAAAGAATAAAGACCTAAAACGCCAAAACCCTCATACTTCCCATGAAATTCTTCATAGACACAGCCAACCTTGACCAGATTCGCGAAGCCCACGAAATGGGTATCCTGGATGGCGTCACCACCAACCCTTCCCTCATGGCTAAGGAAGGCATCAAAGGCCCTAATGCCGTGATGAAACACTACCGCGACATCTGCGAAATCGTGGATGGCCCCGTGAGCGCCGAGGTAATCGGAACGAGCTTTAAAGACATCATCGAAGAAGGAAAAAAGCTGGCCGAAATCCATGAGAATATCGTGGTGAAAGTGCCCATGATTAAGGACGGCATAAAGGCCATCAAATGGTTTTCGGATAATGATATTCCCACCAATTGCACGCTGGTGTTTTCGGCCGGCCAGGCTATCCTTGCTGCTAAAGCGGGCGCTTCCTTCGTCTCCCCGTTTATTGGCCGCATTGATGATAGCAACTGGGACGGAGTAGCACTCATCGAGCAGATTGTCCGCATCTACAATACCCAGGGCTTTGCCACCGAAGTGCTCGCGGCCTCTATCCGTACCCCCTTGCATATTGTGCGTTGTGCCGAAGCCGGTGCCGACGTGTGCACCTGCCCGCTGTCTTCCATCACCGGCCTGCTCAAGCACCCGCTCACCGACCTCGGTCTGGCACAGTTCCTCAAGGACGCAACCGGCTTACAATAGGTAAATGCTCCCCGCCCTACACCGAAGCGAAACTTACTGAAATGGAAAAAGAGCTTGCCTGTAGGGCAGGCTTTTTTTATGCAATCCATTTTTGTATTTCCGCTTGATTGTTTCGATCTGGCTTCGGATGCCGAACGGCGGGAAGCAACCGGCTAAAAAATGCTCTAATAAAATGAATGACCTCTGGTTATTCCTCGGGTTGTAAGGTCATTTTCAGGCGTGCAGAAAGTTCTTTCAGCCAGCCTGCATCGCTGATGCCGGAACCAATGCCTACGGCCCTGCCGCTCCACTCTGCCAGGATGAGCAGACAGTTCTCCACCTGCTGCCGGGAGTATTGCGGGCGGCGCAGGTATTCTTTCGCCTTCCAGGCCATCTTTTCCGTCAGGCCCAGGACGCTGGCTACTTCATCCAGCGAGCGGCCCTGAGCGCTGTGTTGCATGTAGAGCTTTTCGAAGTGGCTATAAAGCGCAGCCAGCATGAGGGGCGCAGGGGCAGACTTGGGGCTGGCCACGAAATAGCTCAGCATCTTATTTGCCTGTGCGGCATCATCACGGGTCAGTGCTTCGGGGTAATTGAAGACATTGTATTCGCGGGAGACACCGATGTGCTTTTCGATGAGCTGTGTGGTCAGTTCGTTTTGCCCTTCGCTCAGGTTCAGGCGTAGCTTTTCGATTTCATTGGCCACTTTGCCGAGATCATTGCCCAGGTTGGCCGCTAGCAATTGGGCTTCCTGAAAATGCAGCTTCAGCCCCAAGCTTTCGCAGTGCTGCACAATCCAATCCGGCAAGCTTTCATCCTTCAGCTTCGCGGAGCTGAAATATTGGCCCTGCTTCGTGATGACTTTAGCCAGCTTTGAACGCCCATCTAGCTTTTTGAAGCGATGTTCGATGAGGAAAATGGTAGTCGGCGCCGGCTGTTCGACATAACCTACAAGCTGATCCAGTTCCTTCATTTGTGCGGCATCTTTCAAGATCACCACTTGGCGCTCAGCAAACATGGGAAAGCGGCGGCAGGCGTTCACAACATCGGCCCAGGCAGCATCCTTTCCGTAAAAAATGCTCAGGTTAAAATCACGTTCCTGCGGAGGAAGGATGTGCTGCTCAAAAAAATCCGTAATCTGGTCATTAAAGAAAGGTTCTTCGCCATCCAGCAGATAGACCGGAGCATAACTCCCCTGCTTCAGGGATTTCATGAGAGCAGCGTAGGTGACAGCAGGCATCCTAAGTAAAAAAAGTAAAAAAAGGAGTCTGCAATATTCCGAAAGGACTACAGAGCTGGAAGCATTCGGTAGCTCTTTTTAAAAAAATCAGTCGCTCAGGATTTCAGTTCGGAAATTAATTTCCGGATGCCCCATCAGGCGCAGATATACTTTGACAGTGGTCTCCACATCTTTCTGGCAATAGGTGGCGATGCGCGGGAGGTTTCGATCCTGCCAATAAACTCTCGATACGTCCGCGCCATTGATATCATCCTTAGGAGATGGGATACCGAGTACTTCGGCCAGTAAGGCCAGTCGGGTGTATGCTTTCACATCTCCGAAACCCCAGAGTTGCATGGTATCCAGATGTGGGACTTCCCAGGGTTTTTTGCCATGAAGTTTCAGGCATTCGGGCAAGGGAAGGCCCTGAATGATGAGGCGGCGGGAAATGTAGGGCAGGTCAAACTCTTTGATATTGTGCCCTACAAAAGCCAGGGATTTCGCATGTTCTTTATTCAGGCTATGACTGAAGGCTTCCAGTTTCGAACAGAAGGCTTCCAACAGGATGCGTTCATCCTCGAGGGCGAAGGAACGCATCAGCAGTTTTAGCTCATTACCTGCAGGGCGCAGGCAACCGATGGAAATACAGACAATTTTCCCAAACTCGGCAAGGATGGCAGCTTTATCAACGAACAGGGCGGCGGCATCCCCTTCGGGCACATTCCATTTGAATTGTGCCTTACGCAGCCATTCCTGCTGGAGGCCCTCACTCAGTTCTTCAAAACGGTGATGGCCGCTGGCCGTTTCTATGTCTATAAACAATAAATGTTTTAACGCTTCCAACACTTGAGGACGATTTTAACTTTGCCCGCCACGAAATAAACACACTTCTCTACATGAGTCAAGAATGGAACCAGCCTACGGGCGATAATCCCCAACAGCCTCAAAAGCCGGCCAGCACCTACAACCCTGTTTCCGGAGGGGCGGCACCCAAAAATCCGCAGCGGAATAATACCTGGATTTACCTCGGCGTGATCGCCGTATTGCTGGGCGCCTGTATCTACCTCTTCATGTCGCGCAAGACCACCATCCAGCAAGTGGAAGTGGTGAGTGGACAACGAGATTCGGCTGTTGCCGCACACGAAAGCCTGAACACTGAATACCAGGCTGCCATTGCCCGCCTCGACCAGCTCAACACAACCAACACACAACTCAACAACGAAATAAAAGACAAAGACGGCGAGCTGCAACACCTGCGCAATGAGCTTCAGGGCATCATGAAAAAGCAGCATCGCAGCGAAGCAGACAATGCTCGCGCTCGTAAACTGATTGCCGAACTGAACACCAAAGTCAGCAATTACGAACAGCGTATAGCGGAATTGGAAGGGAAGAATAAGGAGCTGACTGCAGCAAACTCATCGCTCTCTGAAACAAACACCGGCCTACAACGTCAGGTGAAGCTGGGTGCTGTATTGCATGCCTCTAATATCCGGATGGAAGCCATCCACCTGAAACGGGGCGGCAAAAAAGAAGTAACCACATCTAAGGCTCGCCGTGCCGACATGATCCGAATCATCTTCGACATTGATGAAAACCGGATTACAGAAAGCGGCAGCAAAGAAATTTTTATGTGCATCACCGACCCGGAAGGTCATAAGCTGAGCAATGCAGCCTATGGCTCCGGAGTCACTACTCTGGACAATGGCCAACAACTCGACTATACCATGGTGAAACAGGTGAATCTGGAGCAAAACACACCCGTGAAAGATGTGCAGGCCGACTGGAATCAGGATAGCGACTACACACGAGGCACCTACACAATTGACTTGTACAGCGGTGGCTTCCGCATTGGTGGCGGCAGTGTCACACTTCGTTGATTGGCTTCACCAAGGTGACTTCCAGACAGCCTTTCCCTGCAGCGTTTGCCGGGGAAGGCTGTTTCTTTTTTAGAATTATTGATTCGTAGCGAGGCACCCCATTGTGCCTATCATTGTGCAGCATGGAACAAACTGCAAAACATTCCGCTCGGGTTCTAATTGTAGATGACGACCCGGATATTCTTGCTTTCCTTCAATACAACCTCAACACCAGAGGCTATTCAACTTGTACGGCTACAGATGGCTTTGAAGCACTTCGTCTGGTGCGCAGCTTCCGTCCGGACTTAATCCTAATGGATGTAATGATGCCCGGGAAGGACGGCATCACCGCGCTGAAAGAATTACGGCAAACCTCTGGATTCGAATCCACCGCCGTCATTTTGCTGACTGCTCTGAGCGATGAACAACACGAGATTTCAGGCTTGAAAAATGGGGCGGATGATTATATCGCCAAGCCAATCAAACCCGAACTGCTCGCCACCCGAATTGCTGCCACCCTTCGGCGAAGCAGGAAAAGAACAGACGCCGACTTTATGAGCTTTGGCGCTTTAGAGATAGACCGTTCCGACTACTGTGTCCGGTATCAGGGGCTTGAAATTTCGCTGGCGCGAAAAGAATTTGAGCTCTTGGCCCTGCTGGCTTCCCAGCCTGGAAAGGTTTTTCCCCGGAGCGAAATATTGCAACGGATTTGGGGAAATGAAGTCATTGTGGGCGACCGAACGATAGATGTACACATCCGAAAAATCAGGCAAAAGACCGGATTAGAACTCATCAAAACCGTAAAGGGTGTCGGCTATAAATTCGAGAGGAACTGAGGTAAAATCGGGTATATCATGACCGGTCCTTCACCCCACTTGAAAAAGGCAGCTTAAAACCTTTTGAAGGAAGAATCAAGGAATGCACCAGAGCCTTTGACACAAATCTTTCGGCTATATTCAGTTTACCTTCTACCATTAGATTTTTGGGGAAATGCTCGACACAAAAAACCCTTCGCCCGTCTCGCTTTCACTCATCACGGCAAGCGTAGTAGCCACTGCAAATACACTGTTGAGCTTTCTGCTACGCCCGGAATGGTGGCAGGTATGCCTCGTGGCCGGAACCAGCTTCCTCGTCACCTATACCTTGTATTACTACACCCTGCAGCGCTTCATTTACCGGAAGATTAAGCTCATCTACAAGTTCATTTACCAAACCAAGGCCACACCCCGCGAAGAGTTTTTCAACCATCATATTCTGCCCCAAAAATCCCTCAATGATGTGAGCAAGGATGTGGCCCAATGGGCGGACCGTCATAATTCTGAAATAGAAAACCTGCGGGCGCACGAAGCCTATCGGAAAGAGTTTCTGATGAACCTGGCTCATGAATTACGCACGCCCATTTTTGGTATTCAGGGATATGTAGAGACCTTGCTTGCTGGCGCTCTGGAGGACGCTACGGTCAATAAAAAATTCCTGGCTGCAACCTCAAAAAGTGTGGACCGTCTGGTGGACCTGGTGAACGACCTCGACCAGATTTCCCGCCTGGAAGGCAGCGAGGCAGGCTTGCATCAGGAACATTTTTCTTTGCAGGAATTGATTACAGAAGTGTATGATGAATTTGCCCTCAGGGCTGCTGAAAAGGGCGTCCGGATGGAAATAAAAAAAGGGAGTGAACGCTCCCTGATGGTGTTTGCTGACAAACCCAAAATCCGTCAAGTGCTGGCTAACCTGATTGACAATGCGCTGAAATACGGGCGCATCGGAAATACCATCACCACCTGCGGCTATGTGATGGACGAAGGCCGGGCCTATGTGGAAGTGTCGGATGATGGGCCAGGTATCCCTGAAGAACATCTACCCCGGATTTTTGAACGATTTTACCGCGCAGATCGAAGCCGCAGCAGGCAGATAGGCGGGACCGGTCTGGGCCTCGCCATCGTCAAGCATATTGTGGAGGCACATGGCCAGACGCTGACCGTGCGCAGCAAGCCTGGGGTAGGTTCCTCATTTGGTTTCACACTGGAACGCAGCCCCTCTTAATATTTTTTCAAAAAAAAAGAAGCCAAGCTAACGCAGGGACTTGCGTTTGTTGCGCTCATAATCTTCAAAGACGAAGGTTCCCAGGTTATCTAAGGATGCATAGAATACCTTGCCTCCATTCACTTCCGTAAACTCGCGAACAAAGGCCTGCAAATAAGGGTCACGGGCAATCATAAATGTGACTACTGGTGTCTTTAATCGCCGTAATTGCCCCGCAAGGTTCAGCGTCCGGTTCAGGATTTTGGCATCTATGCCAAAGGCATTCTTGTAATACCGTTTGCCCAGTTTCAGACAGGTAGGCTTCCCGTCCGTAATCATGAAGATTTGCTTATTAGGGTTTTTGCGTCGTCGTAAAATGTCCATGGCCAGTTCCAGTCCGGCAACGGTATTGGTATGGTAAGGGCCTACTTGCAAATAGGGCAATTCTTTTAGTTCCACCTGCCAGGCATCATTGCCAAACACAACGATGTCGAGGGTGTCTTTTGGGTAACGGGTCGTAATTAACTCCGCCAATGCCAACGCCACTTTCCTTGCGGGTGTAATACGGTCTTCCCCATATAAAATCATCGAGTGAGAGATGTCTATCATCATCACCGTCGCACTCTGTGCCTTGAAGTCCGTTTCGTGAATAGACAAGTCCTGTTCCCGAATAGAAAATGTATCGAAGCCGTGGTTGACATAGGCATTTCGGATGGAGTCAGGGAAGTCTATGCTTTCGAGCGGATCACCAAATTCATAGGGCCTTAGTTCCGGGTTGATTTCGTCTCCTTGGCCGGTGTGTGTGCTGCGGTGAAGGCCATTACGGCTCTTTTTCATCTTGCCAAAAATCTCTTCCAAAGCTCGCTTCCGGATACTTTGTTCCGCCTTTGCGGAAATGCGAAAACCTTGTTCTTCTTCATTCAGGTAGCCATTGCTTTTTAGGTCTTCGATAAAATCACCGATTCCATATTCCTCATCCGTCAACCCATGCTCCCGGTCTAAGGCACTCAGCCAGCGAAGAGCTTCTGCGGCATCGCCAGCCGTGAAGTGCAACAATTGCATCCACAGATCCAGAAGACGCTCAAAGGCTGTCTTGCCATCATCTTCGGGGCGGAATGCAGAGAAAAGAAAACCGTTCACGGGACAGTAAAGAGACTTGGGAATGAAGTTGAAGTTACAGATGAGCCATGCGCTCTGATATAGAAATCGCTGACACGGTCTTTAAGAATCGCTGCTATTTTTAACGCCACTCATGAACCTTTCAGCCGAGGAGCGGAATAGGAGCACCCCCTGGTGGTGGACGCTGATTCCCGCCCTGCACATACTGGCAATCTTAGTTTTTGCCAATCCGTCCGGCATAGAATGGGGCATCTTCGGTACACAGGCAGCCATTACGGCTTTTTCTTCCTGGCGGCTGTTTGCTGATCAGGTTCCATACTCCCTCAATAAGGTCTGGTGGATCTTCAGCATCGTCTTTCTCAGTGCAGTGCCTTCGGCGCAGGTAGCCGTACATATCACGCCCTGGCATTCCGGCGATATTTTGCCGGCTACCATGCTTCGCGCCAATGGCCTCATTCTGCTATGTCTGGCTTTATTCGAAATCATCCGGCTGGGCACTGCCCGCAAGCTTGTATCAGCACCGCACAACCTGCCATGCCGTCCGGTTCCTACCATCCTCGTTCGGCAATTTTCTCAGCTCACACCGGCCATCATCCTCTGCTGTGGTGTGGCCCTCACGGCGGTCGTTTCTCCCCTGGGGTTGATTTACCGCGGCCATCTGGAACATGAACTCTGGAAACACAGTACCTCCTTTCAGCTATTGTTCGACAAATGCCTGCGCGGAACCATGATTTGGGTTTGCCTGGCAGCAATTGTACTGCACCGGCAGCACCGTTTGGGAAAGGGAAATATGTGGCTGTTGCTTGCAGGTGTGTTTGTGTTCAACTTTCCCTTAGCCCTGCCGCGCTACCTCACACTGACTATCTATCTGGGTGCTGCGCTGGCCGCCGGACTTTCTGTATTCAAAAAGAGGCATACTTTCTCACTCATATTACTATCCCTGCTGCTGTTTGTAGCTCCTTTTTCCTCTATCACCCGCTATGGTGGCGACGACATGGGGGAACGGATGAAAAGACCGGATATAGTTTTTCAAAAAGCGGTTATCCTGACTGATTACGATGCCTGGTCTTCGCTGTGCCGTGTGATGCAATACACAGACCGGGCAGGAAACACGAACGGCAGGCAACTCATGGGAGTAGCATTGTTTTTCGTACCACGCAGCGTGTGGCCCGATAAGCCTGTGGGCAGCGGTGCTTTTCTCTTTGATGCCTTGCATCTGGGCTTCAACAATGTAGCCTGCACCTTCCTCGCAGAAGGCTATATCAACTTCGGCATTTGGGGCAGTCTCATCTTCACGGTGCTGCTGGCTTTGATCATAGCTCGTTATGATGCCTGGTACTGGCAACAAGGAGGGATGACTCAGTTTCGGTTGATTCGACTCTTTTACTATGTCGCCATCGGCATGTTGTTTTATGTGTTGCGCGGCGACCTCATGTCTTCCTTCGCCTACATCACAGGCTTCGTAGTCGTATTATGTTTCTGGCAGGCTTTGTTTTTCTGGAGGCTACGGCCCCACCGAAACCGGCATGAAAAAACCTGATATTTTTTTTAAAAAATCAAACACCTTTTCCTGCGAAAAAGAAGCAAGAATCCAGCCTTCGGATGTCCGTTTCTTTGCGGGCTTTTTTTATTAAAAATGTATTTCAGATGGCAAGGCCCTTCTACTTCTTTCTACTGACCCTACTCTGTGTTTCTGAGGCACATGCCCAGGAAGGCAAAGCCCGCTACCAGGTGTCTGCTGTAGCATTCTACAACATGGAGAATCTATTTGACACACTGCACGATGCCCACAAATACGATGAAGAGTTTACGCCTGGCGGCGAAAATCATTACACCTCCAAAGTGTATCACGAGAAGCTCCACAACCTTGCCACCGTCATCCGGCAACTAGGCACCGAGCTGACTCCAGACGGAGCAGCACTCATTGGCGCTGCCGAAATTGAAAACGACCGTGTGTTGCGTGACCTGGTTTCACAACCAGAAATTAAAGACCGTAACTACCGTTTCGTGCATTTCGAAAGCCCCGATTCCCGAGGTATAGATGTAGCGCTCTTGTACAATCCCAAATACTTTCTGGTGCTCCAGGCCGAGGCCCTCTACACGGACATTAGTGGCTTCGGGCAAAAAGGCGGGAAGACCCGCGATGTGTTGCACGTCATTGGCGTGCTGGCCGGCGACACCACCCACGTCTTCGTCAACCACTGGCCCTCCCGCCGGGGCGGTGAAGCCGCATCAGCACCTCTACGCGCAATTGCCGCCCGCGTCAGTAAGCGGGTTATTGATTCTCTGATGGCCATCAACCCGGAAACCCGAGTACTCCTGATGGGCGACCTGAATGATGACCCAAACAGCCCCAGTGTCGCCCGGGTGCTGGGGGCAAAAGGCAATAGGAAAAAAGTGAAACCCGGAGAATTATTCAACCCCTGGGATGCCTTTCTGGACAAGGGTATTGGCACTCTTGCTTACCGCGATTCCTGGAACCTTTTTGACCAGATTATGCTCTCCAGTGGCTGGCTACAACCCAAGGCAGGGCACTGGCGTTTTTACCGGGCCGAAATCTTCAGCCGTGATTTCCTGAAAGAACAATTTGGTCCTTACAAAGGATACCCACACCGTTCCTTCGATGGCAATCAATGGATTAATGGCTATTCCGACCACTTTCCGGTAATCGTTTATCTCGTAAAGCCATTACCCTGAAAAAACTGAGGTGATTCCCGTTCGTAATGCGGTAGTTAAAGTCATCAATTCTTTGTGATTAGAGGCTGTTGATGCTACGTTTGAAGCATCTCACCAACACGAATTACCCATGACTCATGAGGATTCAAAACGGCTGCTTCGTAGGCTTCAGAAAAAAGAACAGGAATTCGGTTTCCTGCTCATCGGCGCTTTCATCTGTGCAGGCATACTCATTGCCTGGATGCTCTATTGAGCATTCCTGGCATTCAACTTTTTCATTATAATTATTTTTCGCCTACCCGATAATTGCCCGGATACCATATCCCTAATGCCCTCAAACTGAATATTTGGCTCCTCATTGAGTAGAAACCGGGCTTGAAAATCATCCTCGGAAAGCGGTACTCATCCCGTACCTTCGCGCCCGAAAAACTGAAAAGTCCCGTATGTCAGGACAGCTAAAAGAAGTACGTAACCGAATTAAGTCGGTCAGCTCTACACAGCAGATTACCAAGGCAATGAAAATGGTGAGTGCCGCGAAATTGCGCCGGGCTCAGGATGCCATCACACAGATGCGTCCTTACTCTCAGAAGTTGCAGGAGATGCTCTCTAATATTGTCAGTTCGCTGTCCACGGATGCGAACCTGCCTCTGGCCGCCGAGCGTGCTCCCGAACGGGTGCTGCTGATTGCCATCACTTCAGACAGGGGCCTTGCAGGTGCCTACAATTCAAATGTGGTGAAGTTGACACGGGAGCTGATTCGAGAAAAATATTCCGCCCAGGCTTCCAGGGGACATTTGACAATAATGCCATTAGGTAAGAAAGGCTATGATGCTTTTCAGCGCTTGAACTTCAAGATAGAATCACGCTTCTGGCACATCTTCAGCAACCTTAATTTCGAAACCGTGCGCGAGGCAGCACAGTATGCCCAGCAAGCATTTCTGCAAGGAGAGTATGACCGGGTGGAACTCGTATATAGCCAGTTCCGGAATGCCGCCACTCAAAACTTTGTCGTGGAGCCTTTCCTTCCCATCCCCAGGATTGCGAAAGTGGAAGGAGCCCATGCTTCGGATTTTATCTTCGAGCCGAATCGTGAAAAACTCCTGCTGGAGCTAATGCCTAAAATCCTGAACACTCAGGTATATAAAGCCATGCTGGATGCTAATGCTTCGGAGCATGGCGCTCGGATGACGGCAATGGACAAGGCGACAGAAAATGCCGCTGAACTCTTGCGCAACCTGAAAATCAGTTACAACCGCGCCCGCCAGGCAGCAATCACCACCGAGCTTACGGAAATCGTGAGCGGAGCGGCGGCTCTACAAGGATAATTTTTGAAAATTACCAGAGGTCCGGTGCAAGATTGTACCGGACTTTTTTTGTGTAGGAAAAGCGACTTGACAGAACCTTCGTTGCAGCTTGCCCTGAACTTGTATTAAAGACAGGCTGGAACGGCAAGTGGGCCTTGCTCCTCAGCCAACCCCATCATGCTCCCAATAGTTCGTCTCTTCAATCTTCACAGACCTTCGTGGCGGATTGTATTTACCGGCTCGGGGTATTCTCTGTTACCTTTAGTTTCATACTTCAAATACTTCTCCATGAAGCGAATGTTCCTGATGTTTCTGTTGGGTGTACTGACATGTAGCGTGCATGCTCAAACTATGTTTACAACGCCACGTTCCGGTACAGTTCGGGTCCGTGATATTGAGGATAAGTACAACGTACAGGTATATTCTTTAGAGGCACCCGAGCCGGATGGCGAAGAAGCACAGGAGGGCCTACGGGAACAGAAGGCAGCGGTACTGCAACGATTCCCACGCAGGCGGGCAGAGGCAAACACGGGCAGCAATAAAACAGCTTCGGCGCCGCAACCCCTCATCATCCGTGGCTTTATTCCTGACTCGTCTGCGTCAATCCCACCGGACAATTATTTGGCAGTGAGCAATGCCGGCATTGGGATGAATGTGCACAATTCCATGTTGTCGGTCGTGAATGCGAAAACGGGGATGATCATCAAACGGGTATCGCTGTACGACTTCACGCTGGCAGTTGGGCTGGGTGTAAAACCTTCGGGGGGGAATTATTACCGCTATGACCCCAAGGTGATGTATGACCCGGACGCGGATCGTTTTTTCTTTGTCTGCCTGGCAGGCGTCAATAATTACAGCCATATCATCGTTGGTTTTTCGCAAAGCAATGACCCCTTAGGCACCTGGAATTTTTACTCTTTTGCCGGGGACTATGCGGCAGATGGCACCTGGTTTGACTACCCTACGATTGCAATGACCCGCCATGAAGTGTTCGTGACGGGAAATAAATTGGTGTACAATGGCTCATTTCAAACTGGGTTTGTGCGGAGTGTCATTTATCAAATTCGCAAATCGGACGGCTATTCCGGGCAGTCGCTCAACGCTCAGATTTGGGATCAGGTCAATTATAAAGGGCGGCCGGTACGGAATATTTTTCCGGTAAATGGCGGTAACAACCTTCATGGGCCCTCACAATATTTTTTGTCTAACCGGAATATGGATACCCTGAATGATTCCGTGTTTCTGCTTCAGGTTATGGATACGATTGGTGCACCCGGCAATCAGGTCAGTGTAACTGCCTTGAAAAGCAATCTCAGCTATGGTTTCCCGCCCAATGGCCGCCAACCTGATTCTTTTTATCAGCTTCAAACTAATGACGGGCGCATCTTGGGTGCAATGGCCGTAGGTAGTGAGCTTCAGTTTGTCAGCACCAGTGTTTATCCCGCTACTGGAGCCAGCTCTATATATCACGGTATCATCAGCAACTACAATGGAGCCAGCCCCAGCGTACGGGCTGCATTCATCACCGCAGACAGCTTAGACTTCGGCTATCCGAATATTTCCTTTACGAACCTGAGAACAGGCTCGGTCAGTTCCATTATTTCCTTTGATTATTCGGGGCCTACGCAATATCCCGGTGTGGCGGCTTTGTATTGGAATGGTACGAACTACTCTGATTTACTGTACGTGAAGACCGGCGACAGCAGTATCAAAATGCTGCAGGATTCTGTACAGCGTTGGGGCGACTACACTGGCTCGCAGCCGCGCTGGGACAGCGATGGGGAAGTTTGGATTGTGGGCCTTTTTGGGCATCGGGACAATAGTTATTGCGACTGGATGTGCCTGTTGCGTAGCCCTGATAATATGGGAGTTCCTCAAGAGCCGACATCCAGCCCGGCAGCTATTTTATATCCCAACCCAAGCTATAAGCTCATAAAACTGCGCTTCAATCTGAAGGAAAAGGCAAACATCCAATTTAGCATCTGTAATACTGCCGGAGCGCAGTTAGAAGAGCTTTATCGGGATAACTGTCTAAAAGGAGAAAGTGAAATAGAATTTAATATAGCCTCATTACCAGCCGGACAATACTTTTTACGTGGAGTAGATAACAATGGATTTACATTATTCGCAAAATCATTTGTTAAACAGTAAAAAATAGAATCCGGCAATGGATAGGTAAGTGAAGTTCTTTTAGCGGGAAACATACCTAATAAAGATACAGGTTACCATACTTTGGCATTTCAATAACCGTATTTCATTGATAATCAAAAAAGAACGGCCAGGGACTATGCCCTGGCCGAACCTTGCAAATCATTTCTATAAATGTGTTGTAGAAACTGAGGTAAAAATACCGGAGGACGCGGTGACTTTCAAAAAATCCGGCCCTACTTAACGACATATTTGCAAAGCATATAGGTTCAGGGAGGTCATTAAATAGATACCCTTCTTATGCTGAGCTATTTGAGGTTATACAGCTCCAGACATTTTTAAAATAAGACAGCCAATTTTTCCTGCTTCGTACTTCAAGCTTGCTTCGGTATCTCTGCTGCAAGTACAAGAGTTGGCTTTTTCAAATGAATCACGCGCATCCAATTCAGCAATTTGATGACGCCGTACATCGGGTCAATCTCGTGCCAGCGGCGACCAAAGTTGGCTGAAGTGGCAAACTTGTGGTGGTTGTTGTGATAGCTTTCGCCCCACATCAGAATATCAATGCTGAACAGGTTTTGCGAGGTGTTACGCACCCGGAAATTGATGTAGCCATATTTGTGAGCATACCAGTTGATGATGGCGCCATGTACTGCTCCGCTGGCAATTTGTACGGGCAAAAGCAGATACCACCAGAACGAAGGTGCAAAAGCAACATAAAATGCCGTGTACGCTGCCACCCAAAGGATACGGGAGAAGAAATTGTTTCCCCATTTATCAAGCCATTTCCATTCGGGAAGGTTCTTACTGAATTTTTCTTCAACTATGGTGCGCCCATGCCAGATATCTAAGTAGATACGGCGGGTGCGCCACATCATGTCAAATACATTCTTAGAATATTTCGGGGAATGCGGGTCGAGCTCAGTGTCTGCGTATGCATGATGCAGGCGGTGCATCAGGGCATAAACCCGCGGGCTGAGGTATGAAGAGCCCATCGTAAGCCAGGAGAGAATAAAAAAGAATTTTTCTGCACTACGGCTCATTCCAAAGGCTGCATGGGCGCCATAACGATGATGAAAAAACGACTGGCTGAACAGCGACAAATACCAGTGAGCAACGAAGAAAATCAGAATCGGCACAGGCGGTTTAGAATTTGGCGCGAAGGTACACATTCAACCAGGGAAGCTCCTTCTGTAAACGGGAATAATTGTTAGAAAGTCGTCAAATGAAGTATCGTAAAGCTGCTTCTTGCATCCCCGGTTCAGCTAGTTGCCTAGACTACTCAGAGCCGTTTCCCTGTACAACCTGACTCCTTTGAACCGCCCGAATCATCGTGTAAGAAATCTGTTCTCCTAGTAAATCTTTTATTTCTGTACTGCTGGCATGTTCCGGCAGGCGGGCGATGGCGGCTTCAATTTGTTGCTGTTGTTTCGGGTTCACAAACACACTCAGGGAAACTTCCCCACTCGGTATAAAATGAATCAGGTGCCCCTCGATAGTGCTTTGGGCTAAGCCCCGTTCCGAGGCTATTTCCGCTATGCTCCTACCAGCCTGATATAAAGCCAGGGTAGCTTTGAAGCTGTCACCTTTTTTCGGCTTTTGGGTAGCCTGAGACAAGCCACCCACAACAGGCTCGTTTCCAATCTTTATTTCATGGCGGGCAATGCCACCGGCCAGGCCTGATACCAATTGTTGCGCCTGCCTATAGCGTTTGATTTGCTGGAGAGCAGACACTTCCAGAGTCTTTAATTCAAGCAGGTATTTTTTGCTGCGTGCTTTTTTCTTCCAGGCTTCGAAATGCACTTGCAACGGCAGCAACACTTGTTGCGGGAGCTTGTTTGAAAACCAGGCGGTGGCTGCTTCTACCCGTTCGCTGATGTGGGCATAGTCGCAGCCAGGTCCTAAAAGACGATCTAAATGCACCCGGAACTTTTGGGCAGTAGCTTCTATATCCTGCAGTTGGTTCAAGCAATTGTGGCTCCATTCGCGGGCAAGCTCCATTGCTTCTATGCGCCGTTTTTCATAGCCTTGATGAAAGAGTATCCATTCATTCAGGAATTTTTCCAGAGAGAGCCATTCAACGAGTCTGTGTTGTGCAAAATGCTCTTCTTCCTGCCTTACAATCTTTTCAAGAAGTTCAGGTGCTACCTGTTGCCGGCAGAAGTCCAGAATAATTTCGGGCATCTCAATTCCCTGACTTGGAATCCGGGAATGGAGTAGCAATCCGTCCAAACTACGCAAGCGACTGAGTGCAACATAAATCTGGCCTGAGGCAAAGCTGGAACCGACATCCACAGTTGCCCGTTCAAAAGTGAGCCCCTGACTTTTGTGAATGGTGATGGCCCAGGCCAGCCGGATGGGATATTGCTTAAATGCTCCGATTTCTTCTTCATCCACCTGGTCTCGTTCCCGGTCGTATTTGTAGCGGATGTTTTTCCAGGTGTGCAGTTCCAACTTCAGTTCTTCGAGGCTGCCTTCCAGCCGCACCCAGATATCTTTTTCCTCACCAATATGGAAGATGGTAGCCAGTTTCCCGTTAAAGTAGCGGTGTGCCGTGTCATTTTTGATAAACATGATTTGGGCACCTACTTTGAGTTTCAGGAAGCGTTCAGCAGGCAAAGCCAGCTCGTTGAATTCCCGCTCTATTTCCGCCTCAAAACAAAACAGCTCACCGGCCAACTCTTCCAGCTTTTGAGCATTGATGCGGTCTGCCTGAGCATTGTGTGTAGTCAGCAGGATGCTACCGGCTTCCAGCTTCTGCCCGGGTTTATAGCGTTCGTGCAACAAAGCAAGGTCCTCTTCCTGCATGTGGTTATCGCGGATGGCATTCAGCAAATCAATGAAGCGTGCATCGCTTTGCCGGTAGATATGTTTCAGCTCTACAATCAAGGGAGGGTCACCCTGAATGACTTGAGCACTGAAGAAAAAGGGACTTTGGTAATGCTCATAATAAAGGGAAGCTTCTTCCTGCCTCAGGACGGGCGGCAGTTGGAACAGGTCGCCGATGAACAGCACTTGTACGCCGCCAAAAGGTAGGAGCGGCTTACTCCGGAAGCGGCGTAGTATCGTGTCTATAGCGTCCAGCGTATCGGCACGCAACATGCTCACTTCATCAATGATGAGCAATTCCATTTCCTGCAGTAGTTCGCGCCGTTCCTGGTTGTATCGGATATTCTGAAACAGGCTGTGGCGGTTTACGACCAACTGATTGTTCCATTCATCGCCAGGATAGTGCCCTGAATCGGGCAGATACATACCCAATGGCAGATGAAAGAATGAGTGCATTGTCACCCCGCCAGCATTCAGGGCAGCCACACCTGTAGGAGCCACTACAACGGCCTTCTTGGGTGTCGTTTCCTGGATGTGTTTCAAGAACGTGGTCTTGCCCGTACCTGCCTTTCCCGTGAGAAACAAGTGCCTTCCCGTATGGTTGATGATGCGGGTAGCCAGCGTGAACAAGTCTAGGGAGGGAGGCATGATAGGAGGCCTTTGCGCCCTTCAAAATACGATTCCCCAGTACAGCAACTAGAGCAGCAGGTACAGCATTTTATGAAAATGAATCAATTCGCTCTACCTGCCGGCACCTTTAAATACAGGCCTCCGACATACTTTCGGTCGCCATGAAGGGAGCTCATAGGAAACATAGCTGGAATCTGCTCTTTGCCTTGCTGATTGTATTGGAAGAATGCTTTGTCCTTTACCTGCATAAAGGAAGTCTTCCGAATGCAGTCAATGAGCTGGGGCTGTTTGCCAGTTCGATGCTGATTGGTGTGTTGGTCTTGATTCGGTATTACGGTCGGTCGCTTATCCTGATTCGAGATACCCAACGAGTGCGATTCAAAACAGCCCTCTTTCCGGAAGCTGTACTGATTATTGGATTTCTATTTTTCGTTTGGGCATGTGCAGATTTGTTTCGGGAACAACCCGTTGACTTGAAATGGTCGGATATTATCCCAACGATTCAAGTGGCTGTGGAGCGTTTCCTGCATGGCGAGCGTGTGTACACTACCATTTTTCTACACAGTCATACCCTCCCGCTCACTTACCTGCCCATGCAATGGCTGCCTTACACGCTCGCAGGCTACCTGCATGTTGATTTTCGTTGGATAGCTGTGAGTATATGCTTCATCGGCTGTGGGGGCATCGTGTGGCGGTCAGCAGCCCATTCTGCCCGATATGCATCCTACGTGGCAGGGCTCTTGCTGCTCTGCGGCTGGATGATGATGAAAAATGATTCCGGTCCGGTCACCAGCACGGTTGAATTGATGGTAGTCGGGTACTACATGCTGCTGGTTGCCGGACTGAGCGGCAAGAATGCCTGGCTCTGCGGCGCAGGCATTGCATTGTGTCTGTTGAGTCGGTACAGCCTGGTTTTATGGCTGCCTCTTTGGGCCTTTGCTTTATTTATTTCTGGTGAAAGAACGTTTCTGTTTCGTGCGACTTTACTGTCAATCCTGGCGGTGCTCTTGATATACATCCTTCCGTTTTTAAGCAAAGACTGGAGCACCTGGTGGCAAAGCTATCAATACTACACCCGGGCGGCTCTGGGCGAATGGTCCCATCCGGGCCAAAATGGCATTCCGTTTCAACTCGATCATGGGATTGGCTTTGCACGCTTGTTCTATCAAAACCTGCCTTCATTATCTCTTGCAGAACGAATACAAGTGCTGCAAAGGGCCCAGGTAATCGTGCTCCTGAGCAGCAATATTTTAATGGGGATTTGGTATTGGAAAAAACGCAGTAAGATGCCGCTCCGTCCGTTCCTGTTAGGGTCTTTTAAAATTTATCTGAGTCTGTTTTTCGCGTTCATCCAGGTGCCCTACATCTACCTCATGCTTCCTTCGATTGGTGTTTCCATTGCACTTTTTGCAGAAATGGGGCGCTGGGAAACAGAAGTAAATGAGCCGGAGCCAAAGAGGCTTCTGCCCTTTTCAGAGCCTGATTCTATAGGCAAGTGAAAAACGAGCGAAGGGGCCATCGCCCCAATCAAAGCCTCGAACATAATCCCGGTGCCCAACCCATCCCGAGCCCAGCTTTCTTAAGACCCCATAGCCGAGATGAGCAGAGGCTACGAGGCGTTTCGTTGCGTAATAATCGAGGAATACCGAAATGCGGTTGTCGCCAATCCGCAGATAAGTACCTGTCTTCAGCAAGTAGGAATTGGTTGTGGACACGTAAGCTGCACCCGTACAAAACCGATGGCTGAGCCGATGTTCGTAACTAAGCCGTCCGGGCAAGATGCCGAACAGATAATCCCGCTCCCCCAACTTCCAGTCAACCCCAAATAGAGGAACGACGTAGATGCCAAAAAACTCGCGATTGACATAAACGCCTACACGGGCTTTCAGCCTGGGATTGAATTGATACACGAGCGTTGTGGCTCCACCGATTTGAAAACTGCTGTCAAAAATTCTTAAGCCTTCACTATTAAACCTTGGAATCGCTGCCAGCATCAGTGACCATTTATTTTTCACTAAAGGAAACTGGAGAATGATGGGCAAACCGATACTGCTGACTTGCGGAAGTACGTCCGTCTTCGAAGCAGAATCCAAGCTCCAGTTTTCGTAGAATGGACTTAATACAAGGTAGCTTCCGTCTTTTATTTTGATCGGCAAATCGGCACTCGCATAAAGATGCTGAAAGGGTGAACCGGGTTTATCATTCGCACGGAAAGCATGCAGATATTGAACCTGGAGCAGGTCCACATAAGGCTGAGCAAGACACGGCAAAGCAGGGAAAAGACAAGCAAGAACAGCAAATAATTTCAGGCAGTGCATCAACTCAGGAATTCCCGGAAAGATACCGGGCTGACCCGGCAATCTCATAGGCGCGAATTAAGGCAACATTGCCCATGCGCATCAAGCGGCTGCCGCTCCATTATGATTTCCCCCAAAAAATCCCACTCTCGTTAAAGACGCAGTTCCAATTCATGACGAATATCTTTGCCGCTCATTTTTAAAAACGCTGTATGAAGTATTCGGTGCCCCTGCTTGCAGGCCTATCCTTATTGGCCTTAGCCTCATGCCAAGGCAATAAAAACGCGGACACTGCCTCCGCACGCAAGCTATTAGACCCGGCAAACATGGACACTACAGTCCGGCCCAACGACAACTTCTACCTCTACGCCAACGGCTCCTGGCTGAAGAATAACCCCATCCCAGCCGACCAGACTCGTTGGGGCTCTTTTAATGAGCTGATTGAAGACAACAACAAAAAACTCCATGGCCTGCTCGAAGAAGCCGCTGCCTCTAAGGCTGTTTCCGGCTCGAAAGATCAACTCGTCGGCGACCTCTACAAAAGTGGTATGGACAGCGCCGCCATCGAAAAAGCAGGCTTAAATCCTCTTAAACCCCAATTCGACCGGATAAACGCCGTGACCGATGCTAACGGATTGCTCCGCGAAATCGCCATGGAGCACACTATTGGCATCAATGCGCTCTTCGGCTTTTACATTGGCCCGGACGACAAAAACGTTACCAAGGAAATGACTCAGTTCTTCCAGGGAGGACTGGGCATGCCCGACCGCGATTATTACTTCAAGACCGATGCCCGCAGCACCGCCATCCGAAAGGCTTACAAGGATTACCTCGTCAGCCTGATGATGATGCTGGGTGATGATTCTACGGCTGCGCAGAAGAATGCGGCAGAAGAATACAACCTGGAAGAAAAGCTGGCTGCCGCTTCAATGACCCGCGTCGAAATGCGCGACCCCTACAACGTCTATCATAAATTCTCCCTCGATGCGATCAACAAACTGACTCCGGGCATTGACTGGGCCGGCATGCTGAACGAAATGAAAATAAAAGGCGTGGATAGTGTGCTGGTGGCGCAACCCAAATTCTTTGCCGTTGTCGCTAAAGAACTCAAAGCAACCCCCCTGCCTGTTTGGAAACGCTACCTCCAGACCCAAATGACCATGGATATGAGCCCCTACCTCAGCAGCAAGTTTGACGTTGCCCACTTCAACTTCTTCGGCAAAACGCTGCGCGGTCAGGAAAGCCAAAGCCCCCGCTGGAAACGCGTCCTGCATGTTGTGGACGGCAGCATCGGCGATATGCTCGGCCAGCTTTACGTGGATAAATACTTCAAGCCCGAAGCTAAAAAGCGTATGATGGACCTCGTCAATAACCTACAAGCTACCTACGCCGAACGCATCAAGCGCCTCGACTGGATGACGCCCGAAACCAAGACTCTCGCCTTGGCCAAGCTGAATGCATTCATGAAAAAAATTGGCTACCCGGACAAGTGGAAAACTTATGAAGGCCTCAAAATTGTACCCGATGACTACGCCTCCAACATCTTCGCTACCTCCAACTGGGACTATAATTACCAAATCAACAAGCTCGGCAAACCGGTGGACAGATCCGAATGGCAGATGACACCGCCTACCGTCAATGCCTACTACAACCCAGCATTCAACGAAATCGTTTTCCCTGCCGGTATCCTTCAATATCCTTTCTTCGATGAGCAGGCTGATGATGCCGTAAACTATGGTGGCATCGGCGCCGTTATCGGCCACGAAATGACCCACGGATTCGATGACCAGGGCCGCCAATACGATGCTAACGGCAACCTTAAAAACTGGTGGACTCCAGCCGATTCTGCCGCCTTCGTTCAACGCGCCAACAAAGTGGTACAGCAGTTCAACAACTACACCGTACTCGACACCGTGCACGTCAATGGTGAGCTCACAGAAGGCGAAAACCTGGCCGACCTCGGCGGTGTCGCCATTGCCTACGAGGCGTTCAAGAAAACAGAGCAAGGCAAGAATGGCAAGAAAATAGACGGCTTTACACCCGACCAGCGCTTCTTCCTGAGCTGGGCACAAGTATGGCGCGCCAACACCCGCCCACAAGAGCTGGCTCAGCGCATCATCACCGACCCACACGCCCCCAGTATGCTCCGTTGCAACGGCCCCCTCAGTAATATGCCCGAGTTCTACGCCGCCTTCAATATCAAGCCCGGCGATAAAATGTGGCGTGCCGACAGCATCCGCGCCAAAGTGTGGTAATCCATATTTTCAACAGTCCATCTAAGAAGCCGCCTCCATTCAAGAGGCGGCTTCTTTCATTTTTGGAAATGCTTTGTTTGTTGGCTGCATTCCACAACCCGACTTCCGTTGCAGCCTGTCCCGAACCTGTTTTCAGGATTGCAGCCTTCAGAAAGATTTCGTGACCCGGCAATTCCTGGAAAAGGATTTCCGGTACTCATCCACATCCCGGCCTACCAAACCTGTACCTCCCGCTCCAGCACGATGCCAAACCGCTCCTGGACAGATGCAATAATCCGTTCAGACAGATTCCATATTTCCGCTCCCGTAGCATGCCCATAATTCACCAACACTAAGGCCTGGCGGGTATGCACACCGACATCCCTATCACGAAATCCTTTCCAGCCGCAATACTCAATTAGCCAACCCGCTGGTAGCTTCACCATCCCATCCGGCTGTGCATAAGACGGCATGTTTGAGAACCGCTGTAGCAACGATTCAAACAAGCTCGCATCTATGACAGGATTCTTGAAAAAAGAACCGGCATTCCCAATCTGCGCCGGATCCGGGAGCTTGCTTCTGCGAATCCTAATCACCGCCTGAGCCACCTGTTCAACACTAGGCTCGGCATCCATGGCCTGTAGCTCTTCCCGGATAGCGCCATATTCAGTGTGTAATTGTGCGTGTTTGCGCAGCCTGAAACAGACTTCCGTGACGAAGACTTCCCCTTTCAATTCCTGTTTAAAAATGCTATCCCGATAACCAAATCGGCACTCCAATGCGGAGAGTCTGATGAACTTTCCTAAGGCTCCATGCCAGGCCACCACTTCGTCAATAACGTCTTTCACCTCTACGCCATAGGCGCCAATGTTCTGAATAGGAGCGGCTCCTACTGTTCCTGGAATAAGAGCTAGATTTTCTACACCACACCATCCCTGTGCAATAGCAAATAGCACCCAATCGTGCCAGACGACTCCACCTCCCACACGCACCCGCACGATGTCATCATCTTCCGAAATCAATTCGATACCCTTGATGCGATTCATGAGTACCGTGCCAAGTACGGGCCCGGTCAGTAATACATTGCTGCCACCACCCAAGACATGAAAGGGCCGGGGCAGGCGGGCATCTTCATAGATATCGGTAAGTTGTTCCGCTTCTGTCACTTCCAGCAATGCTTCTGCTGTCTGATCAAAACCAAAGGTGTTCAGCTCCCGCAAAGAAGCATTTTTTCTAAGTAAAAAATCAGGCATAATGGGGGCCAAAGCTATTGGCACAAAGGCTAAGCTGTAGCCTGAATCAGGTGTTGCTGCCAATCTTTTCGCAACGAGACACCTAAGCCGGGCGCCTCTGGCAGTGAAAGGAAATGAGGTTGCCCATCTACATGCGTCCAGGGCAATCCTTCGGCATAATCACTGGCAAGAAGTAAGGGCCCATCTGCATCTAGAAAATCCACGGCTGGAGCCAGATGCAGCAGAGCTGAGGTTCCGATAGAACTTTCGTTCATCGAACCCAACATCACACGCAGGCCCCGTTGCTTTGCTTCTACAATCATGCGTCGGGCCGGCGTAATACCACCACACTTTGTGAGTTTGATATTGATCCCATGAAAGGTATCGGCGCATCGTGTCACATCTTGCTCTTCCACACAGGCTTCATCGGCAAATAAGGGGATACTGGATTGAGCTTTGAGCGCCCTCATTTCTTCCCATTGCGTTTTGGGTAAGGGCTGTTCAAGCATCACCACGCCCAGGGATTCCAGTTCAGGCAAGAGCCTCAAGGTGTCTTCATAATTCCAGCCTTCATTCAAATCCACTCGAAAGGGTGCTCTTGTGGCAGATCGCAGGCTTCGGAGTAAGTCAACCTCCTCTGGCCGGCGGAGTTTCACTTTGTAAACAGAGGCTGGATGCTCTTTCATTTTGCGTAGCATCATTTCCGCAGAGTCAAAACCCAGCGTGTAATCGCTGAGGAAGGGCCCTGACTTTTCAAAGCCCAGCATTTGGTAGAGGGGCTTATTCCGCAAGCGGCTAAAGAGGTCCCAGCCGGCAATATCGAGGGCAGCAATCAGGAAGTTTTGTTCGGGAATCAGGTGCTCCAGGAAATGCCAGAAACGCTGCGGGTCTTGCAGGGAATAACGTTCAATTACCTGCCGGGCCTGCTGTAATGAAGCCTGTAAGCCTTCCATGCTGACACCGTAATAATCAATGACCGGGGCTTCACCCCAACCAACTAATCGGCCAAAGTTCAATGCCACCAAGAGTGCCTGTTGTTGTGACTTGGCCCCTTTATTGGTGATAAAAGGGTATTGAAAAGGGAGCGCAGCCGGGAACGAATGAAGTTGAAGCACGCGGCAAAGTTGCAACACGGATGCGGGCAGGCAAGTGATGCTCGTCAATCCGCGTAAAAACAACAAGCCCTTCCGATGAAGGAAGGGCTTGTTGAGATGATGATGATGATGAGAAAACTTATTTACGACGGCTTCCACGCTGGCCGAAGTAGTTGCCTGGTTGTTCGCCGTTATTGCCATTGGGAGAACCGAGGCGGTCCATGACGCAACGGAAACCAACAGTGGCAGAAGACTGGTTAGCCTGCATAAAGCGGCGTGTACCCGGGCTCATCCAGTAGGCACGGTCAGCCCAGGAACCACCTTTAATCACTTTAGCGTCATTGCTGATTAAGGTTGTGCGGCCATAATCGTAAGAAGCATCAGAAGAAGTGTCGCCGTCACGGAAGTTGCGCAGGTCAGCAACACGGCCTGGATTGTAGCCTGGGTTGTTGGAAACTTCTTCCGGAGTCAGTTCACGCTGGGGAATATCGCCTAAGCTATCTTTTTCCTGCAGGGAATTGTCTTCAGCAATCCGCTCGTAGCCTTTATAGACGTTACCGCGGAAGGGAGAGAAATCAGCTTCTTCGCTCACGATGGGGCGGTAAGTATCCATCACCCATTCGCTTACGTTGCCGGCCATGTTGTAAAGACCGAAAGCATTGGGGCGATAGGAGAAGATTGGAGCGGTACGGTCGGCATTATCATTAAGGCCACCGGCTACACCCATAACGTCACCACGACCGCGTTTGAAGTTGGCGAGGAATTCACCCTGATAGGAATTACGCAAACCATAGCGGCTGCCTTCTTTGGGGCCCCAAGGGAATACGTTACGGTCTGTTATTACTTCTTCACCGCGACGGCGCTTGTTTTCAGGTTCGGGGTTATTACCAATCAGGCCCAGAGCTGCATATTCCCATTCTGCTTCTGTTGGGAGGCGATAGTTTGGCAGCAAAAGACCATCGGCATACGAGTAGTTACGCGTCTTGGAACCGTTAGGGTCGAGGTCGCGCTTACGGCCATGGCCTACGAGGCCTTCATACTGCCCATAAACGTATGCATCCGTTGTAAACACGTCTTCACCAGATTGGTTGGGGTTCTTTCTCAGGGCACCGCGCTTGATAAGGAGGTACTCATTTACACGGTCTGAACGCCATTTGGCGTAATCATTGGCCTGATACCAGTTGACACCCACTACCGGATAATAATTGTAAGCAGCATGTTGGAAATAGTATTCCACCATGGGCTCATTGTATTGGAGGGCCCGGCGCCATACGGTTGTATCAGGACGAGCTTTGGTGACGATATCGGGATAATCACTTCCATAAGCACGTTGTAACCAGTACACGTACTCACGATAGTGAATATTGGCAACCTCTGTTTCATCCATGTAGAAGGAAGAAACGGAAACGGTGCGGGGAATAGAATTGCGCTCATAAGTGAGGTCTTCTTCAGTTTGCCCCATTGTAAATCGGCCGCCTTCCACGAAAGTGAGGCCCGGGCCTGTTTGCTGCCCCTGGTATTGAGTCACGTCAAACCCGCCCAGCTTGGGGTCATTATAATCCCAACCTGTCTTGTCTGAGCTAGCCAGAGACTTGTCCGAATTGTGGCAAGAGCTGAATGTAAACGCCGCTCCGAGACATAAAGCGCTCAGACCGACAATCGTTCTTTTCATCATCATTAAGAGTGGAAAGTAGTTTGTGAAAGGCTGTAAAAAGCGTTACAATGATAGAGCACTTTTTCTAAAAATTCAAGCTGGAAAATTTTTCTGCTGGTTAAGTCTTTTCCGCCCGGTAGCCCTTGGGCCTCATAATAATGTCAGGTGTATTGCGTTTTAGCGTTTCTGTTCAAGCTGGCAGCGGCTTTCTGACTTACTCAGGAGTATTTTTGTAAGGTTCGGATTATTATTTGCTATGCAGTCCATTTTCAATTCTTATCTGATGAAAAAATCATTGCGTCTCAGTGTTTTATTGCTTTTCTGTTCGCTCACGGCTCGGGCAGACACGCGTGATTTTCTGGTTCAGCGTCAAGCTATTCTGAATGGTTTTTACGCACAGCAGGTTGACGTGCCCGCTGATGTTCCTATTCATTTAGTTCATGTTACCTACTCCCAAATTTCTACCCTTCCGAAAGGTGTGACTGCAGCAAATGCTTCCGGCTTTTCCCGAAAGAATGGCACTGAACGCAAGCACCCTTTTGCTATAATTTCTATTCCGGCTTATACCCTATTAAAGGATGGCCATTATGGCGAGCTTCAGTCATTTTCTTTAGCCTACAATCTGCCACCAGCTTCTTCATCAAGCATTCTACCACTAGCAAAGAAAGCGAGCATCACTTCCCCACTGGCATCGGGCACCTGGTACAAGCTGGCAGTCCCAGCAAGGGGTATTTACAAGATTGATTTTTCACTGGCGCAAAAATTAGGCTTGAAGCAAGCGGGCATGGCTGCTCAAAATATCCGGATTGTAGGCAACGGAGGTGCGATGCTTTATGAAAGCAATGCAATGCCTCAGCCTGACAATCTGGAAGACAATGCACTTTGGATTAGCGATGGCGGCGATGGCACTTTTGACCCAGGCGACTTCATCGCATTTTATGCACCCGGGCCTATGCGCTGGGACCCGGACAGCCTCAACCAACGCTTTATTCACCAGACCAATCTCTACGCCGATAGCAGTTATTATTTCATCTCTTTCGATGCTGGGCCTGGCCTGCGGATACAGGACGCAAGCCCAACGACCGCCCCTACTGAACAGGTGACTAGTTTCAATGACTATGCGGCACATGAAGTAGATCTATTCAACCCTGGCCGTTTTGGCAAAGAATGGTGGGGTGAGCTATTTGGAAATGGCTACAATGCACAACTCAGCCGCACGTTCAATTTCCCACTTTATGGAAACACTGATTCGGTGAATGTGCGCATCAGCATGGCCGCAAGGGCTTCTCAGGCAGGGACGAAAATGGCCACCAGCCTGAATGGTAACCTGATTGATCTCTATACTTTTGGTGCCGTCAGTTTAGACCCGGATTCTAACCCCCTGAGTGCTCATGATCTGGATATGCGCCTAAGGATTCAGGCTTCATCAGCCAATTTTCAACTCGACTTTTCGACCGTACAGATTGAAGACCTCGCATACCTGAATTATATCGAGCTGAATTGGCGTCGTTCGCTGGCTTTTGCAGGGAATAATTTTTGCTTTCGCGATTGGCGAAGCATTGCTCCTAGTGCAGTTGCGGCTTACACCATCACCAACGCAAATGCGGCAACTCAAGTATGGGATATCAGCAACCCCTTGCAACCACAACGCATGAATGGGAATCTCAGCAACGGCTCATTCCAGTTCAACCAAAATGCAAGTAGCCTTCATGAATTTGTTGCCCTCGATGGCTCCAGCTTTTTACAGCCAGTACCGGGGCAAAAAGTGGGCAATCAAGACCTACATAGTGCAGACGCACCTCAGATGGTCATCGTTACTTACCCCGATTTTTCAGAGGCTGCTGAACGTTTGGCCACATTTCACCGGAACCATGATGGCCTCCGTGTGTTAGTTGCCACAACTACTCAGGTGTACAATGAATTTTCTTCCGGCGCAGCCGACATTGGCGGCATCCGCAACATGATGCGCTATTTCTATCGTGAGGCTGGTAATGATACAAGCCGGCTCCCCAAATACCTCCTGCTGTTTGGCGATGCCTCTTTTGACTACAAAAACAGAATACCGAACAACACCAATTATGTGCCTACCTACGAATCCAATGAAAGCCTGCAAATAGACTATTGCTTTACGGTGGATGATTATTTCGGCTTCTTAGATGACAGCGAAGACATCAGCAATTTCAACGTCATCAACACGCTCGACATAGGCATTGGCCGCTTACCTGTTGCCAGTGAAGAAGCAGCAGAGGATGCGGTCAATAAGATTATCAACTACACATCTCCCGCCTCTCTAGGCCCCTGGCGTATCAGCAACACCTTCATCGGCGACAATGAAGATGGTGCCGGACCTCACCTTCAGGACGCTGAGGCTGCCGCTGCCACAGTAAATGCTGCCTCTCCATTCAGCAATGACACGAAAATCTATCTGGACAACTTACCCTTCATTTCTACCCCAGCAGGAGAACGCTGCCCAGAAGCCAACAAGGCCATCAACGACCGCATTTATAAAGGGACCTTCCTAATTAACTATACCGGCCACGGCAGCACGGTCACTCTTGCTCACGAACGCATCCTCACAGAGCAGGATTTCGACACTTGGAAAAATTTCAATCAATTGCCTTTCATGGTGACGGCCACCTGCGATTATGCCCGCTATGATGACCCAGCTTACGTGTCTGACGGGGAGCAACTAATCCTAAAAAAAGACGGAGGCACTATCAGTATGCTGACCACTACAGGGCCTGTGTATGCTGGTATCAACCGCTATATAAACCTGCAATTTCTGAGCGCTCAATATACCCCACAGAATGGCCAGTGGCTTGCTTTTGGCGATGCCATGCGGGAAGGAAAAAATGAAACCTACAAGCATGGCAACAACGGCAGTATGACCCTGATCAACTTCTATCGCTTTATTCTGCTCGGCGACCCGGCCCTACAGCCTGCATTCCCAAAATATACCGTCTCTACTGATTCAATTCTTCAGATGGCAAACGGCACTCCTGTTGATACGCTTCGTGCCTTAGGTGCTTACACTCTAAAAGGACATGTGCAGGATGCACAAGGCAATCTGCTCCCGGATTTTAATGGGCGTGCCTACATCACCATTTTCGACAAACCCCGCATGGTGAACCTCTACACCAAAGTCTTCCATGAACAACGCAGTTTCGAGATGCAGGACAATGTTATTTTCAAAGGCATCACCACCGTCAGTCAGGGACATTTCAGTTGCTCTTTTGTTGTGCCTAAAGACATGAACTATGACTTTGGGCATGGTAAAATCAGCTATTACGTTGAAAACGGTGTTACCGATGGAGCCGGTTATGATACTGGCAGGATTGTAGGAGGATTTTTCGATGGCGCCGCAGGTGATGATGATGCTCCCATCGTTAAACCTTTCATCGGCGATTCACTCTTCCGCGATGGCGGCATCACCGGGCCCAATACGATGCTCTATGTTCAGCTCTCTGACCAATCCGGCATCAATGCATCCGGTAATAGTGTAGGCCACGATATTACTGCTGTGCTGGATGGCGACGAGGAACATCCTTTTATCCTGAATGATTATTACGAAACCGAACCCAACACCTACCAACGCGGGCATGTTTCTTTCCCCATCTCCGGCCTGAGCGATGGCGCACACACCCTTCGGGTGAAAGCCTGGGACGTTTACAATAATTCAGGAGAGGGCACGGTGCATTTTGTAGTGGGCTCTTCAGGCTTCCAGATTCTAAACCTGATCAATTACCCCAATCCCTTTAGCAACGAAACCCATTTCTTCTTCGAACATAACCACCCGAACGAAACGCTGAAAGCACAAATTGCCATTTACAACATGAATGGTGCGCTTGTACGCCTCCTGGAGCAATCCTATACACCTGCCGGCAGCCACAGCAACGAACTAACCTGGGACGGCACCGACAGCCACGGTGCCAAACTGCCTTCTGGCGTTTATACCTACCGCCTCATTCTGAGCACTCAAAATGGAATTCAGGGTACTGCATACCAAAAGTTAGTGCTGCTGCGTTAATGCCTCTGCTGCGGCCAATCGGCTACATTTGCAGCCCCGTAACGACGACTTAGATTTCCCCAACCGAGTTTTAACCCCAAATGTTCAAACGCATTTCCATCATTGGCTGCGTCCTTAGCACAGGACTGTGCCTAAGCGCTCAAGCTCAGACCAATTATAACGGCCAGATCAACACGATAACCACTGCGGTTCCCTTCCTGCGCATTTCCCCCGATGCCCGCAGCGGCGCCATGGGCGATGTAGGCATTGCCCTTTCTCCCGATGCCAATGCCCAGTACTGGAACGTAGGCAAACTGCCTTTCGCCACGAAGAATTACGGCCTCTCACTTACTTACACACCCTGGCTAAAAGACCTGGTGCCGGATATCTTCCTTGCCTATATCTCGGGCTACGCCAAATTCGGCAAAGAAGGCAGTTACCAGACGATCTCCGGCTCCCTTCGCTATTTCTCCCTTGGTGATATCAACTATGTGGACGTAAATGCCAATCCCACCGGTACCGGAAAGCCCCGTGAGTTTTCCCTTGACCTCGGCTATGCCCGGCAGCTTTCCCCTTATCTCTCTACGGGTGTCAGCCTGCGCTACATCCACTCTGCCATAGCTACCGGCCTGAGTGCTACCCCGGGCACAGACTACCGACCAGGCAGCACCGTCTCCGGAGATGTAGGCGTCTATTATAATAAAACCCGTGAGATTGACGAATTCCGCAAAAACACCTTTGCCTTCGGAGCAGTCATCTCCAACCTCGGCGGCAAAATCGCATACTCCGGCACCCGTAAGGATTTCATCCCCATCAACCTCGGCATCGGCGCTGCCTACACAGTGCAGTTTGACGAATACAACAAGATGACCTTCGCTATTGATCTTAACAAGCTGCTGGTGCCTACTCCTAAAGACAGCAACACCATTTCTGGCCACGCCCCCTCCTACTACTATCCCGATGTGACCGTGGTCAGCGGCGTCCTCAATTCTTTTAGCGATGCACCAGGCGGCGCTTCGGAAGAGTTCCGCGAAATCAATATAGGCGCCGGTATCGAATACTGGTACCAGGATCAGTTTGCCGTACGTGCCGGTTATTTCTATGAAGACAAGACCAAAGGCGACCGCAAATACTTCACGGTTGGTATCGGTGCCAAGTACAATATTTTCACGCTCAACGCCGCTTACCTGGTGCCTTCCGGCTCCGGCATCACACGCAATCCGCTCAGCAATACCCTACGCTTCACGCTGGCATTCGACTTCGATAAAATAAACAACGCCCCTGCCACATCCGACACGCAGTAAGCATCCCCTAACATAGCCACTTGCCTTTCGCAAAAAAGACAGGTGATTCCTTTCAGCAATAGCTCTCCAAAAACGAGAGCTATTGTTCTTAAAAGCTCCAGACAATTCATACCGATAATAACTAAGGTTTCGTTGCGTCCGAAGGACGAACAATGAAACCTCTGTTGGA
>JAFDYC010000106.1 GCA_018267625.1 Bacteroidota bacterium | reverse complement strand
TTGGACGAAACCTACGGTAGCCGTCGGGGGCAGATTATGGGGATGTCGGCTTTTTTGCCGTGGGGTACTCAGCAGGCTTTGAGGCCTGTTTTTCAGTCTATATTCTTGCCCATCAGCATCCAAGGTGTTTTGTGGCTGTCAAGGGTTCCGGTAGGGGCAAATCAGTATTTACCTGCTTGAAACTTTGAAAGTCGCAGATTATCTTAACTGAATTTGAAACAGACTTTGCTGCTCAGGAATCATTGAAAAATAATCATGGCAATAGACTAGAGGCGTGCAAGCCTGAATACAAGCTCGGGAAAGGCTGCACTGAAGCAGAACCTGGTTAATTTCAAACTGTCTCAATTAAAAAGAGAAATCGGTAAGCGCTAATGCTCTGATAGCTGCACGAACATGAAATTGATATGCTGGATTCAGGAGACTGGTAGTTGCTCAGAGCTTGATTAAGTCGTTGGTACTCCGGTCATAGAAGTGATATTCCGTCAGTGGGAGACCAGCGTCTTCAAGCACTTTGATTTTTGCTTTGTAGAGGCTGTTCCATTTCTGCACCATGTTTTTTCCTAAGATACCGGGTGCTTTTTTGGTGAGGTAGGCAGCGAGGATGGGATGCGCTTGTATGCTCAGCTCTCGGTGGCCCTGGTTGATGAGGTAGGTAAGGTCTTTTTCGATGTCGTCACCTAAAAGGATGGAAGGGCCAATCTTGCCGGTGCCTTTACAAGTGGGGCACATCTCGGTGGTGGAGATGTTGATTTCAGGGCGCAAGCGCTGGCGGGTGATCTGCATCAACCCGAACTTACTCATGGGCAGAACGGTATGTTTGGCACGGTCAAGGGCCATTGCATCTTCCATGGCATCCAGAACACGCTTACGGTGTTCGGGCACCTTCATGTCTATGAGGTCGAGCACAATGATGCCGCCGAGGTCACGGAGCCGGAGCTGGCGGGCTATTTCGGCTACCGCTTCGAGGTTGGTGGCGAGGGCGTTTAGTTCCTGATCTTTTTCGCCGCTGCGGGTGCCTGAGTTGACGTCAATGACGTGCAGCGCTTCGGTGTGTTCGATAATAAGATAGGCTCCGGAAGCGAGGTTCACCGTTTTGCCAAAGGAGGCTTTTAGTTGTTTGGTGATGCCATAAGTGTCAAAGACAGGTTGTTCGGCATTGTAGAGGCTAACGATGTCTTGCTGCTCGGGCATAATGCGTCCGATATATTCCCGGGCTTCGTTCATCAGGCGCTTATCATCCACGATGATTTTTTGGAATGAATCGTTGAGTAAGTCGCGTAGAATAGAGGTTGTTTTGTCTTGTTCGCCGAGGATTTTCTGGGCAGGACGGGCACCTTTTAGGTTATGCTGCACCAGTTTCCAGCTTTCTGCCAGTTCGAGAATATCCGCGTGGAGTTCTGCAGTGTTTTTTCCTTCCGCAGCGGTCCGCACGATGATGCCGAGGTTTTTGGGTTTGATGCTCTCAACTATCCGTTGGAGGCGTTTACGTTCTTCCGAAGAATGGATTTTCCTGCTAACTGCAACGGAATCGTTGAACGGTGTAAGCACCATGAAACGTCCCGGTAGGGAAATTTCACAACTCAGCCTTGGGCCTTTGGATGAAATGGGCTCTTTCAGGATTTGCACCATGACCTCCGGCTTGCCCTGAACGATGTCTGTGATTTTACCGCCTTTTGGGATGTCAGGCTCGTTCTTGAATCGGGAAAAATCTTCCCCCCAGGAAGTTTCACCCTTTACACTTTCTGAAGTAAACTTCAAGAGAGAGCGGAAGTAGGGGGATAGATCTGTGTAGTGGAGGAAGGCATCTTTCTCGAAGCCAATATCCACGAATACGGCATTGAGTCCCGGCATCGTCTTACGCACTTTGCCGAGATAGAGGTCTCCTACAGAAAATTGGTCGCTGCCGCGCTCGTAATGCAGCTCTACTAACTTCTTGTCTTCAAGGAGCGCTATTTCCACACCTTCTCCGGAAGTGGAGTTGATGATGAGTTCTTTGTTCATGGCTACCGTCTGGGTTAGCGCCACCCGGTGCAACACTTATCAAACTGAAAAGAGGCAATGGGCGCCAGGCAGCGAATGAGAAAAAATGGCTTACACGGGCACCTTCCGCTTAAGGCGGAAAGGATGGCATTGTGAAGTTGCTCCCTCATGGGAGCAGACAATCTCAATCCGAATGGAAAGACGAAGAGAATTTACCGAAGGGTAAATCCCATACACAATGCACCCGCATCGGGAAGACGAAGCCTCCTAGAGGCCCCGACTTCAGGGGCGCTTATTTCTTCTTATGACGGTTGCGACGCAGGCGCTTCTTGCGCTTGTGAGTAGCAATCTTATGACGTTTCCGTTTTTTTCCGCAAGGCATAAATGTCTTCGTTTAAAGTTTTTATTGGAATGATTTAATGTACGATTCGATGTCTTTAGTGAACTCGGGCTTGTTTACGATTTGCTCCAGTTCTCTGAACGTAGCAATTGCTTTTTCTTTTTGCCCTGCTCCCCGGTAAGCTTCACCGAGGAAATAGAGCGCTTCCCTGTTTTTTGGATCCAAGCTTTTGACATGCTCCAGGCGTTCTACCGCTTTCTGCCATTGGCCACTCTGGATAGAGAGTCGCCCGAGGAGCACGTTGGCTGCTATGTGATTTGGGTTTTTGGCTACCATTTCGCGGAGAATCGAAATTCCGCTCATCGGTGCGCCTGTACCTTCCACATAAGCTGTAGCCAGTGCCAGTCTCGCAGTGTCGTCGTCCGGGTTCAGATCCACCGCCTGTCTTAAACAGTTAATGGCTTCCAGAGCGGCCCAGGACTGAACGGCAGCAGTGCCTGCATCATGCATCAGCTCCAAAAAAAATTGGCCGGCAAAACTGAGCTTTTTTTCTGATTGAACCAAACGGGCTGATTGTGCCGTCGTCCAGGCAAACATGGCGGGCTGGTGATGCTCGCGCCAAATAGCGGCAGCCTGATCGAAAAAAGGTGCCATGGCTAATGAGTCTTTTTGCTTTGCTATCTGAGCATTGATTTCCTTCAATGACTCGGCTGCATGGGCCGGCAAGGTTTGAAAAGAAGCGCTTGCAATCGAGTCAAAGTCAGCAGGCTCGGCCAGGTGTGGGGCATTCATCGCGGCTGCATCCTGATGGGCATCAACAGGAGCATTCCCTGCAGGCTTTGCGGGGGTTGTGGGAATAGCCCAAAACAAGACGGCAGCCAGAATCAGGGCAGAACCGATAGCTATGAAATGGGCAAAACGCAAAGTACGGCGGGGTTAAAGCCGCGCGAAGGTAAGGGAAAGCAAGGAGTGCTGCGTACTTAGAGTGCAGCTTCTTTGAGTTCAGATGGGTCTGTTTCCTTGAGTTCTTTATCCGAATTCTTCACAGCTACCATGAATTCCTTTGCAGGTCGAAAAGCGGGGATAAAGTGCTCAGGAATATGAACAGACACTCCCTTTTTGATGTTTCTGCCCACTTTGGCTGCGCGTTTTTTCAGGATGAAGGAGCCGAATCCACGAACGAAAATCGGTTCTCCATCAACGAGTGAGGTTTTGACCTCTTTGAAAAAGGTTTCGAGTGTGACGAGAATATCAACCTTGGGAATCCCGGTCTTCTCTGCGATAGAGGTAACTACATCTGCTTTTCTCATGTTGGGGGGGGCGGGTTAGGGGTTTGGGTATTTGCTTGAATCTGAAATAAATGCAGTATTGAAGCTGTTTAAAAATTGGTAGGAACGAAACGCAATTTATCTCAGGCCTCGCAAACATAAACTAAAAGGCTTACAGATAAGGAGCAGTCAAACAAAATAAATTTTACACTATAAACCTATTGCTCTACTTACAGGAGCTTGAGAACGCAGCCTACTTTTGCGCCTTCTAAAGTTCTTATTTCGTTGAATCATACCCTCTCTACGGATCGCAGGCAACGGGCAGTGGCTATTTGGCTCCTAACAGGTGTTGCCATGATCATTGTTCAAATCCTGCTGGGCGGCATTACCCGGCTGACGGGTTCCGGGCTAAGCATCACAGAATGGAAACCCATTATGGGCGCTATTCCACCTTTAAACGAGCATGATTGGCAAGCGGCTTTTGATAAATACCAACAAATCGCGCAATACCGGTACTTGAATGCTCATTTTACCCTCAATGACTTCAAGCACATTTTTTTCTGGGAATGGTTTCACCGTGAATGGGCTCGAATGGGCTTGGCGATGGTCTTCATCGTTGGCTTTGTTTTCTTTTTGGTGAAGGGCTATTTCAATAAAAAAATGATCGCCCCTTTTGTGGTGCTCTTCATTTTGGGTGGGCTACAAGGCGCAGTGGGTTGGATTATGGTGCAAAGCGGCCTTAACGACACCGACTTGTACGTGAGCCATATCCGGCTTGCAGTACATTTTCTTTCTGCCCTGGTTCTTTTGTGCTACACGCTTTGGTTTGCGCTCAAACTGCTGATCCCAGAATCTGATCAGGTGCAGCATGTCCGTTTGCGAAACCTGACCATTGCTTTGATTGTACTGCTGGGCATACAGCTTGCCTATGGTGCGTTTATGGCCGGACTGAAAGCGGCATCGGCGGCTCCCACCTGGCCTACAATCAATGGAGTCTGGATACCGCAACAAGTGCATCAACTGGGCAACCGTAGTTTTACGGGTATTGATGCCTGGGTTTCCAACCCGATTGCGGTTCACTTTATCCATCGTACCCTCGCCTATTGCTTAGTGGTATTGGTGATTTCCTGGTCGTTCCTGATGGGGTCTGCAACTTCCCCCCGGTTGCTTCGCTGGCGTTGGTGGCCATCTCTTCTGGTTTGTGTTCAGGTATTGCTGGGCATCTTCACGGTTTTGCATGGTGCCCAAACCGCTCCTGCGGGCCATTTCGGCAGCTTTGAATTCCTGGCCCAGGCCCATCAGTTAGTAGCGATGTTTTTACTCGTGTCGCTGGTTGCCAATCTGTATTTACTATGGCCAGCTTCCCGGAATACTTGAAGGAAGCAGTCGCGTTAATGTTTTGAGCATTACCGGCATGATGGCCGCTCTGCTCTTCGGTGCCACTACCTTTGCGCGCGTTATGTCCAGCCGCAACCTAACTATCACGCTCGTTACCTTTTTCATCTTGCTTTCTGCAGGTTTCATGGCTTACTACTACCACGTTACCCGCAGCATGCCAAAGACACTGGCAGTGCTGGGCGAACCGGGCCACAAAGTGGACACTTTCAGTTTCTATAATCAGGATGGAAAGCTGATTACACAGGCCGACACCAAGGGCAAAGTATATGTGGTGGAATATTTTTTCAGCACCTGCCAGGGCATTTGTCCCAAGATGAATGAAAACATGCGCCTGGTTTATGACGCTTATCGCGGGAATCCCAATGTGCTGATTCTCTCTCACACAGTGGATCCTAAGAAAGACAGCTCCGCCGCTTTGAAAGCATATGCCGAACGCTTTAATGCAGACCCAAAACAATGGATGTTCCTTACCGGGTCGAAAAAGCGGCTTTATGATATGGCCCGATGGAGCTACCTCATTTCAGCAGACGATGATACAGCAGGCATCTCCATTGACAAGGATTTCATACACGACAATCATTTTGTGCTGGTAGACCGTAATGGCCGCCTGAGGGGCCGTTTTTATGACGGGCTTGATCCAAATCAAATTGATTCTCTAATCAGCGATATCCATGTATTGCTGGACGAAAAGGAATAAACAAGAGCCTTGCCTGCACTATAAACATCTGGGTATAGCATAGCGCTTTGCGCCCACCCTTGCATTTAGCCGACTTGCAGCCAAACCCTTCTCACTACGCAACATCAACAACTCCTGCACCCGTGTGGCCAGGGCTATTTGAAATCGGCGGTGTTCGTAGTGCTTATTTCCCAGCCCCAGATAGGTGAAGCTGCATAATATCCCTTCAGGAAAAAGATTGAGGAATTCCCGGTTCAGGCATTGAAAGCTCCAGTTTTGTTCATCGCCACTGAGGATGCCCTTGACTTCAGAACGACCCAGGGGCATATTCAAAATTTCTTCGGCAAGTTTCATGTTTTGTGCGTATTGGTTGGCTCAAAGAAGCAAATGCTTTCCGGTGGTTTTTACTAATTAGTAGTAAACATGGCGAGCATTCACAATTCGGAAAGAATTTTCAACCAAAACAGGCTTGCTGGCACGTCCTTTTTCAAGCAGGGAAAAAACTAAGGTTCCGATTATGAAATTCATGCTCTTTGTCTCGTTGTTTTTATTGCCGGCAACCATCTTTGCGCTACCGCCCATAACGGTTGCCAAGGGCCATGTCGTCACCGCGCCGGGCATTGGCGGTTATGCCGATTTGGGTTTGGCTTTTGCCAAAGGCGATATCATCCATATTCAGGCATCCGCGGAAAAAAGACTGAGCCAAATGATTGTGCTCTTCGTGCCCAACCGCGAGCTGGGAAGGGTTTCAGAAACAGAACACCCGCATTTTGATTTCAAGATGCCCCAGGAAGGCATTGTCGTTTTTCGGTTCATCTCAGACCGCTCCGGCACCGACCGGGTGGACTACACAGTCACCCGAACCCCTGCAAGCCCCGCAGCCAAAAATTATGACTCTCGGGTGGTATGGCTGAAACCCGCAAACGGTCAGCAAGGCGATCTGATACCCGTCCGGGCCAATAGCCATTACGACAAAAGCCGAGTCGTGACACTCATTGAATGAGTCGTTTTTTTTCTACAGGAAGATGCCTGAGGGAAACAACAATCAGGCAGGCTGATTCTGCGTAGGAAACAGCAGGATAAAGGTGCTGCCTTTCCCAATTGTACTCTCTACACGCACCCGCCCTCCATGGGCATCCACCATTGCTTTGACATAGCTTAAGCCCAGCCCGAAGCCTTTTACATTATGCAGGTTGCCGGTATGGGCGCGGTAGAATTTCTCGAAGATGTGTGACTGAGTTTCTTTACTCATGCCAATGCCATTATCGCGGATGCGGATATTGAGCATCGTGCCCGTATTCGCTGTCTCAATGTCAATCGTCATCGGGTCGCGAGAGTATTTCATTGCATTGTCTAAGAGGTTATAGATGATGTTGGAAATATGGACTTCATCTCCGTTGATGATGTGGCGTGGTGCCCGCAACAGCAAGGTGAGTACACCCTTTTTTTCGTTGATTTGAAGAGCAAGATTATCCGCTGTTTTACGGATGATTTCGTGGGCATCCAGTGTTGTACGGTTCAAGGCTATTTCCTGACGTTCGATGCGAGCCGCCTGAAGTATCGTCTCCACTTGCTTATTCATACGGCGGTTTTCATCCTTAATCATACCGCCGTAATAGCGGATTTGCTCTTCATTTTTGATGACTCGTTCATTTCCCAAGGCATCTGCCGCCAGGCTGATGGTTGCCAAAGGTGTCTTCAGCTCATGGGTCATGTTGTTGATAAAATCACTCTTGATTTCTGAGAGCTTTTTCTGATTGAATAAGGTTCGGACGGTGAGCGTGAAGGCAGAAACGACGATGGTGGTGAGGGCAAACGATAATAAGACCATCCAACCGAGCTGTTCAAAAAGGTAATTTTTTGGCTCTACGATAAACACGTGCAGGGTTTCTTGCTGCAACGCATTGCTGCTGTTCAGGCTGATGTCGAAACTGCTTTTCACATAATCTGCTTTGAAACTATCGGAAGATTGCACCACAGAGCCAAAAATGTTGGTGACAGAATATTCGAATGGCTGCCGGATGTTGTTTGATCGGAGTGCCTGAGCAATCAGATCATGCATTTCTCCTTGAGAGAAGGCCTGCACTGTGAAGTCATGATCCAGCACACGTTTTTTGGCAGCCAGGTTGATAGGGATGTTTCCGGTCGCTTCAAAGCGTTTGCTGAGGTAAAGCTCCTGGCATTTATCGCGTATTTCTTCGAGTGATTTTTGCCGGCTTTGAGCATATTGCTCTTTACGGATTTGGATGGCATTCTTAATCCACTGCATCTGAATAAACAGAATGCCCAAAACCGAGAGCGTGATGAGCAAAATGATGAGTGGAAAGGTGCGTTTCATGCGGCGTAAAGGTGGGTAATTTGAAGCGGAAACCAGTGTTAGGTGCCGCTTACGGCAATCGTTAAAAAATCACGTTCGGGAGCCATGCCCTGGCCGAAATGCATGGGGAAGGAATACAGGGCATCTAACTTGCAGCACTTGCTCGTTGCGTGGGGGTCTGATGCAGATTCAGCCCAGACATTACCTCCCTTAGGCCCCCATTTTTTTACTTCAATTCCCGACCATGAAACGGTTGCTTTTTTGGGTCTTACTGTTACAGCCTTTGTGCCTTTTCGCACAGCAAAAAACGGATTCAGCCTTGTATGTAATGCCCGAATTAAATAAGGGTGTCTTATACGCCCACGACAGTGCCCTGCCCCTTCGTTCTCCCTTAGAAATCGAATGGAATCAGCAAAACCCGGATACCTCCGGCATACTTCACGAAAAACTAACTGCAGGCTTCTATGAAACCAGTAAACAGGCCGGCATCTACGCGTTTTACAAACCAGAACTTAAAGGCAAGGTGTTGCGGGTTCGGAATCTGAATAACGATTCTCTAGTATTTGTAAAAGTCATCGGTGCCTTACCTCAGACGAAAGCCTTTAAAGGCTGCAACCTGGGCCTGAGCAATGAAGCTAAAGAAGCCCTGGGCGTACATGAAAGAAAGGCGTACTGTGAGGTAAGCTATTCTGAATAAGACCCTTCCACCAGCCCGAAATCATGCTGTTTCATCCAAATAAGAACGAACGAAATTCAGTGAGCAGATACAGTCCAATTTTTTTTGCGAGCACTTACAACATGTTGCAACGAAACTGAACAGGGCCTTCATCCGACTACCAAAAGATAGAAAAAAATGAGGCTGCCCTGGTTGGGGCAGCCTCTTTGTGACCGCGTCAGGATTCAAACCTGAAACCTTCTGATCCGTAGTCAGATGCTCTATTCAGTTGAGCTACGCAGCCGATTGGCCGGCAAATGTAGGGCAAATATGCTTCATCCCGAAGCTTTAAGAAAACAATCTTGCGGTACACAAGGGGTCTATTCAAGGTATGAGACTTAAACATTTTTAAGTCGGGATATTATCTTTCCGCCACCTATCCTAATCTGTTGCGCTATGAAAAAGTTCGGCTCGGCCTTGCTGGCATGCCTCCTATTGGCATGTGCAGGTATTTCGTGTAAAAAAGACAAGTCGGTAAATCTGGATGGCCATTGGCTCTTTCCGATTGCAAAGGGAACGTTCTCATTGAATTCACTGAGTATGTTCCGTAATGTGCAATACCATATGGAGATTACTGCCGGCGATTTGCATCAACCCATCGAAACGCCGGTGTCGTCTCCTGGGTTAGCGTTCAACTTTATCGGCCCGGCAAAGGTTCCGATCACCGATTGTATCGCCCGGATTGACGTGGACACCTTCAGCTTTTCCGGTGTTTTGACGAATCAATTTCCGGTTACGATTGGCGCGGGCACTCTATTGGTTCTACGCACTTCGCCCGACACCACCACCAACACAAACATTGCCGGCTTCGCAACCGTTCAGAATGATATTCCACCCGGTTCACCCTATAATTTCCAGGTCTTCATTAAGGATAAAATACTGGGCGACTTCGTCTATCTGTTCCTGGAGCATTTTAGTACTCCGGCCTTCAGTAATGTGCGCTTCCATACCCAACCCAGCAGCTTAGATATAAAAATCGAAGTCTTAAAAGCCAGCTATTTGGAATTGTTTTCAAACCGGGAATGTTTGTCAGAAGACACAACAGAAATTGACTTTAACGGGCAAGACCAAAGCGCCAGCCAGACGAACGGCAGCCTGAGCGATACGGCCATGAGTGGAAACATCAATGCATTCGGGGAAAATAGCCTGCCAATCAGTGCCCGTTTTCAGCTTTATTTCCTGAGTAGTGATAAGACCAAGGCATTGGATTCTCTGTTTCCCAGCGGGCCTTTTCAGGTGGAACCGGGCAGTACGGATAATACGGGCAACCCTGTTTTTACCTCTCGTAATAAAACCAGCATCCCTATCAGCAGAAACAAATTGAACCGAATAAAACAGGCTTCTTATGTGGCCAGTCATTTATACATGAGCACCATGGGGATGAGTGGGCCGGTTCAAAAAGCAAATAAATCAGCTTCATTACAACTACAGCTTACCGGCGACTTGCGTCTGAAAATCCGCTTTTGAAACGCATCATTCCTTATTGGAAAAAACACTTTGCCGCCGACGAAAATCTATGCTCCCTCAATATGGCTACTCCCACTATGAAAGCACTATTCACCCTGATCATATTTTGCGGTTATGCTCCGCTTGCCTTGGCCCAACTAACTATTTCTGCTGTTCAGGATCCCTTTCTGGCCTCCCTGGCAGCAAGGCATGCAGCCCCTTATCTCGGAGATGGTTTCGACCGATTCCAGGTCAATGTATTCAACCCATATTTTTCTTTGGGCAGCAACTTTACCAGCATTGGAGATGCCCGGGATTTCCTTCGTTCTGATGTGCTGTCCGATGAGCTTATAGGCAGAAATATCAGCAAAATGCATCCGACGAACAACCTCATTACCGGCTCTTTGGATCTTGCGCTGCTCAACCTGGCGGTTCGTTTGGGAGATGAAGATGCAGCTACAAGCATTACCCTGGGTGCCGGGGTGAATGAACGGATGGAGCTGAGCACCAATTTCAATCGGGAAAGTTTTGTACTTGCCTATGCTGGCAATGAACAGTTTGCCGGAGAATATGTTGAGCTGGCTCCCCGTTTTGACGCACTGGCCTTCACTGAATATTATGTCGCCTTTGCCTGTGCTTTTCAGAGCAAGGAAGATGGATGGAGCATAAAACCAGCCATCCGGCTCAGCTATTTATCCGGTCAGGTGAGCGTGGATATGCAGCAGGAAAACAGCATTGCTATGTACACAGATCCGGAAGGCCGTTACCTCGATTTCAGCCTGAACTACCGTATCAACACCAGCTTAGGGAGCGATTCCGTCCGGCTGGAAGGCTCTTCGTTTAACCTCAATGAAAAGAGCTTACATAACGGCCTGGGCAGTGGTTTTGGCCTCGACCTGGGCTTACGCCTCACGCCCCGGCCCGGTCTGGATTTCAACGTGGGCCTCAGCGACCTGGGTAGCATTCGCTTTGCGAACAACACTACCAACATCTATAACCAAAGCACGTATCGTTATGAAGGGGTAGATGTCAATTTTGTGGATGAACAACATCTGAGTTTTGACTCACTGGCTTCTTTCGCAAAACCCAATTATGCACATGAAGCCTATTCTGTAACCCTGCCTACGCGATTGATACTAAGCGGAAGCTATGGTTTTGCCGAGGTAAATGCAGGAAACAAACACTACTTCCGGCACCAAGTAGCTTTCTTGTATTTGCAAGGTTTTTCAAACCACCTGAGTGCAACGAAGACACCCTATTTCGGCTTGGGCTACACCTACTCAATCGGCGATATGGTGCATGTAGGCATCAATGGGGGAATCGGAGGCGTATTCGGGCCTCAGCTTGGCCTGCTGGGTTCCATAAAGGCAGGGCCTTTGCGCTTCGGACTGCAGAGCAATAATATCTTATCCCTGTTCAGTCCTCAATCAGGCCGGGGAATAGATGCCGGCCTGTTGCTGGCGCTGGCTTTCTAAAAATATCTGCTGGAATTCGTGCCGATAGCTCAGGCAGCATAAAACAAATTCGCACCCGCAGCCTGGTTGCTGCGCTTCATACGCTCCTTTTCTTCGCCCATCACAACCTGAAAAACTTTACTAAAGAACGCAATAGCGTCATTAGTCAACACTTTAGCTGTGTTGTACAGCTTCATATTGCTGCCATTTTCCTTAAATGTATGAACCTGTAAGGGGGCAGGGCAAAGCCATTCCGGGATAAACTCTCTGGGAATGTCTATTGCACAGCAAACAATGGGCGTATGCAGCACTGGGTCTATCTCTATTTGATAAAGAACGGGCAGCCTGCAGATTTCACGTGGATTGCTAATGCATTGGTGGGTTATAGAAACGCTGCTTTCCATTAACATCAAAGTTTTAATCGAATATAGAGCAGTGAAATGACGAAAAAGCCTCATTAACGAGCGCTTAATGAAAGACTTGCATAATTAAATGAATCTAAATTGCCATTTAGTTTGATTCTGACTTGCACTAATTATTGATTGTAAAAAATTGAATTGTTCAGAATAATCGAAAACAAAGCATCCAATATTTTAGCTGTACACACAGGATGTAACATGGTCAAAAAAAAAATCGGTGATTGTATTAACGAGCTCAAAACAAAATATGCCCCAAAAAGAGACTTATTTAAATTAAGACAATCAGCCATGTAACGGCTAATTGCTCAGTTGTGCATAGCAAAAAGACATCATACGTTCTATTATGCTACTCAGATACACTTACGCTACACCCTTTACTAAAGTGGTAGTTAACAAGATTCGCATGAGTAGTTAGATTTTGAGCCGGCATCTCGCTTCTATCGAAGGGCAGCGTATCATCTGTTTCCTGAAAAAAATGCGGAAACGGGAGCTTCTGTTATCGGAGTAACAACCAGAAGACCAGCAGACAGGCGACGGCTAAAAGCAACAAAACGGTTAAGGCAATCAAGTTCCCTGGTTGTGTGCCCAGCCCCCGGCGCCGGCGACGATTACGAACACTCTTCCATAAGGCACGATTCAAGCGGTTTTGTATCCTACGAACCTCAGCGGCACCCAATGTTTTCAACCCCTCCAGGGCCTCCCGCTCCGTTGCATCAGCAGCAGACAGGTATGCTTCTATCGCCTTTTGATCCGCCTCTGGCAAACGGCCTTCCAAGTAAGCCAGGAGCTGTGCATCATCAAGCCCCGGCCGGCCCGGATCTGATATATTTTGGTTTGGCTTCATGGCTTTACTTTTTTGCTTAAAATGATTTTCAAATTCCGCTTCCCGTTCTGGATAAAACTTTTCACCTGGCTAAAACTATATCCATACATGTCAGTGATTTGCTGGTAGCTCTGATGCTCTAAATAAAAAGCACGGATACATTGCTGTTGTTCCAACCCGAGTTCATTCAAGGCCTGTTCTAATTCCTGCAGCAAAAACTCCTTTTCCAGAAAATGAGCTATAGAATCCGGCTCCGAAACTGTCCCAACTCCGATCGGTTCCGGAACCCAATGATCTGCATCCCGCAACAATTGAAAGCAATGGTTCCGCATCAGGATAAACAGCCAGCCCTTTACATTCCCCATCGGCTCTTTCGGAAACCGGGTCAGAGCTTTTAGAAACACTTGCTGTACGGCATCCTGAGCTGATGATTGATCCCTCAGATACTTCATCGCCAAGCCCAGCAGTAAGAGTGTGTATCGTTGCAGCAACAATCCCAGCCAGTAATTATCCCGCGAATGCTCAAAACGATGGAGCAACTCGTCATCAGAAAGATTGTTATGGTGCGTGTGGGGTAACAAGCCGCTGTAAAGATCTCAAAGCTGCCCTTTTCCATATCCTGCCTGCAATGGGAACGATAGGCTTGGGAGAATTGAAACAGGATTCTTTTTTGCCCCCAGCGGCGCTGTGTTTAATATCAGTTGCAGCCTGCAATAGCTTACTTAAAAAACGAGGCCGCCCTATTTGGGGCAGCCTCGTTTAGGAAATTGAAATTCTAGGTTAGCGGCGATAATTTTTGGGTGCATGATAATAGCCGGTACCATGCCCGTAGCCCTGCCCCCGATGCCAGCCGGATTCACGCCTATAATTCATGCCTACATCTACGCCCCTTCGGCGGGCACAAGATGCAAAAACAGTCAGAAGCATGAGTACTATAAGAAAGCCGGTGATTTGTTTCATGCGATGCAAAGCAATTTTTTCGGAAGGCAATATAAAAAGGCATCACGAGAATTACAGCCTTTGGCCTCATATCCATCTTTTCAGCAGATGGGAACAACAATTCCTGCTACGCAATCAGACTCACAATACCGGCTCTGAAACAGAAGCCAGGCAGGATTCCAGCGTGGTCTGAAGCATCTGGCACCATTCGGGCTTTTCCTTGAGAAGGAACTCCAGAGACTGATTAAAATGCCGGAAGGCATCAAGTTGTGCAAGTGCCATAATGGCTCGTGCTGTTCCGTTGGTTTCGATACTCATCCGCTGCTCATAGCGCTTGATGGCTTCTGCTTCTTCACTCAGGGAAGAAATCATTCGGGCAAACGTGCGGGACTGTTGCGAGAGTTCTGAACTGGGCTCATCATACTGTACATATTCCATCATGTTGAGAAAAAAATTTTGGTGATTAGAATCACTGGATTCGTTGCTTTTTAAGAAAAAAACCTTGCCGCTGCAGGCTTTTATTTTCTAAAAAAATGAATGTCCGCGGCACAGCAGTCGGGGCTGTAATCTTGCAACCAATAGGCTCCCATGTCTTTGACCGGCTGGCTCCAAACCCTCCTTTCCGAAATTCAATCTACCCCGCTGCTGGAATGGCTGGGCGTAGGTTTCGGTGTTGCAGAAGTGCTCTTGGCTAAAAGCAACAAGGTGCTGCTCTACCCCGCAGGCATCATCAGTGTGGTCATTTCCTCATTCATCTTTTTTCGCTCGGGCCTGTATGCCGAAAGCCTGCTGAATGCCTACTACCTGATCATGAGTATCTACGGCTGGGCCGTGTGGGTGAAACGCAAACACCAGCCCGGGCTCCACATCAGCAAGGCCAGCGGCAGCGACTGGCTCGTGACCCTGAGCATCTCCCTGCTGGGCTTTGCTTTGCTGGCTTTTCTACTGCATCGGTTCACCCAGTCGGATGTGCCATACTGGGATGCATGGGTGAGCGCCACGGCCTGGGCCGGCATGTGGCTATTAGCACGCCGTAAGCTCGAAAACTGGCTCCTCCTCAACCTGAGTAATGCCTTTGCCGTGCCCTTGCTCATCCACAAACACCTGCCGCTTTATGCCTTGCTCACGGTCTTCCTATTCTTCATTGCCGTGCAGGGATATTTTTCCTGGAAAAAAATGCTGGCTCATCCAGGCCCCAGTGCCGCTCCGTCCAAACAAATATGAACGATAGGGCAACTATACCCCCGGAATGGCTACAGTGCCTGCAGGCCGAAGCACCCGTTGCAGAAAAGCTGGGCCGGCTTACCGCGAAACAGCTTGAAGTGTTATGTACACGGAAGGCGTTCCGGATGTTCTTGCCTCAACGCATGGGCGGTTTAGCTATGGGCTTACCTGAGGCACTGCATTTTGAAGAACAGATGGCTCGTATTGATGGCAGCCTTGGCTGGACGCTGACGCTTTGTGCCGGCGCTACACTCTTTGCCGGTTACATGCAAGCGCCCTTGGCTGAACGATTATTGGCACCGCCCGAGGCATGTTTTGGAGGCAGTGGAGCCAGCACAGGCATAGCCATTGAAGAGCAGGAGGGCTACTGCATCTCCGGCTTTTGGAAATATGCCACCGGCGCCCCTCACCTGACGGCTTTCACTGCCAATTGCAAAATCTGGCAGGATGGCAAGGAGTTATCAGATACAAATGGAAGGCCCCGGATACGTTCATTCGTTTTTCTGAAAGAAGAAGTAAAACTGCATGAAGACTGGCACACGATGGGTTTGTGTGCCACCGCCGGTCATGCTTTTGAAGTAGCAGAGCTATGGGTTCCGGCAGAACGGTCTTTCCAGATTCTGCCAGAAAATGCCCTGTGTCCGGAGCCTATTTTTCAATTTCCCTTTCAGGCTTTTGCTGAGGCTACCCTGGCAGCAAATCATGCCGGTATGGGGCAGCATTTCCTGGATTGCTGCGAGAAAATTTTTTCTGAAAAAAAGCTGCGAAACCCAAAGTCAGCACCCTTCATAGAAAAGCTCTTTCAAGAAGCTGAATCTACTTTTCATGACAGCCGGGAACACTTTTTTGATGTAGTAGAAAGTTCCTGGGAAGCATGTTGTGCAGAAAGGATTTGCTCAGAGAAGAGCCTCCAGGAAGTAGGCGCTGCCAGCCGGGTTTTGGCGCGGTTGACCCGTGAAATGGCTTCAAGGTTGTTTCCTTACTGTGGCATGGCGGCCTTAGATCCGGGGTCTGAAATCAACCGCGTATGGCGGGATTTATTCACGGCCAGTCAGCACAGCTTGCTGAACCCCTTGGAGTAAAAAAATATTTCTGAGAGAACTCAGCGGCTAGCACCCACCACCCGATAGCTGTCGCCATCTCTTTTCACCTTCATCGGGTTCACGCGGTAGATGCCGTTATCATCACGAATCAGGGCATGATTTACCAGGATGGCATCATAGAGCCAGAAGGTGTCTTTCGTGCGTGTGTTGACGTATAAGTCGGGCTGCAACAGGTCGCTGCGGTTGTATATCCCGTTCAGGTCGTCGTAGATAAACTGGAAGGCCTTACCGGTATTCAGATCCATGTAGGTGTCTTTTTCGGAAAGCTTGGGGTTGCGGGGTTGCTCCGCTTTGTTTTCATCATCCTGATGTGCCCCAAAACGTGCCTGAGCCTGCCAGGCGGTGAAGCCCAGAACGGCTATTGCAGCCAGCATGAATCCGAATCGCCTCATCATAGTCTCTTTTGTTTTTTACGCTGATGAATAGCTGCGAAAATAAGCATAGCCTCCGGGTGGGCCTTTAGGTAAAAGTTAATTAGAGCCTTATGGGTGGAGCTTCATCAACTAATCTTCCCCCAGAATGGTGTTTGCCCCGTGTTTTCTACCAATGCCCGGATACCGGGATAATGCTGCAGGCCCGGGTCGCTAGCCACTAAAGATTGAGCTGCTTCGCGGGTTTGTTCCATCAAGGTGGCATCCGCCACAATATCGGCCAGCTTGAACCGCAGTGCCCCACTTTGTCGGGTGCCGTAGATATCGCCCGGGCCACGCAGGCGCAGGTCTTCTTCTGCAATCGTAAAGCCATTGCTGGTCTGAACCATGATGTTCATGCGCAACCGGCTATCGTCACCCAGTTTATTACCGGTGAGTAAAATGCAGAACGACTGCTCTGCCCCACGGCCCACGCGGCCCCGCAACTGATGCAATTGCGACAAGCCAAAGCGTTCTGCGCTTTCTACCACCATCACGGTAGCATTGGGCACATTCACGCCCACTTCGATGACGGTTGTAGCCACCAGCACCTGAGCCTCGCCGCGCACAAAACGTTCCATATTCCGCTGCCGTTCGCCGGCCTCTTGCCGGCCATGCACCATGGCAATCCGATACTTGTGTTCCGGGAAGAAAATTTTCACCTGCTCATAGCCTGCCATCAGGCTTTCAAAGTCGAGTTTCTCGCTTTCTTCAATCAAAGGATAAACTATGTAGGCCTGCCGTCCCTGGTCTATTTGCTGGCGAACAAATTCCATCACACGGGTGCGATGGTGTTCATTACGATGTACAGTCCTTATCTCCCTCCTGCCCGGTGGCAATTCATCTATCACGCTCACTTCGAGGTCGCCATACAGGCTCATGGCCAGTGTGCGGGGAATTGGTGTTGCCGTCATTACCAATATATGCGGTGGCAGTTCGCTTTTCTTCCACAACCGGGATCGCTGCCCCACGCCAAAGCGGTGCTGTTCGTCAATGATGGCCAAACCCAATCGCTGATAGCGTACCTGGTCTTCGATGAGCGCATGTGTTCCTACGGAGATAAGGATGCTGCCGTCTGCCAGGCCTGCTAATACCTGCTTCCGTTCCTTGCCTTTTACGCTGCCGGTAAGCAGGGCCACCGGAACCTTCATCGGCGCCAGCAAAGGAGCAATGCTATTGAAATGCTGCTGGGCCAGAATTTCGGTGGGGGCCATGATGCAGGCCTGAAAACCATTGTCCAAAGCAAGTAAAGCAATCATCACCGCAACGATGGTCTTTCCGCTGCCCACATCGCCTTGCAGCAGGCGATTCATTTGCTGGCCGTGGGCGGTGTCTTGCCGGATTTCTTTGAGCACACGTTTTTGTGCCCCGGTCAATTCAAAAGGCAGATGATGCTGATAGAAATCGTTGAAATACGCCCCTACGCGGGCAAACACATATCCCGGCTGCTGCTTGTGTTGCTGGCGTGCGCGTGCCACTACTAATTGTGAAGCAAAAAGCTCTTCAAACTTGATGCGCCGGATGGCAGCCTGCAGATACTCCTCGCTGCGCGGGAAATGGATAGTTCCAAATGATTCATAGCGCCCCATCAAATCAAACTGCTGCAGGAGTGGCTCCGGGAAAATCTCAGGCACATCCTGTGGGGCAAGTTGCTGCAAGAGGGCCTGTGTGAGTTTGCCAATAGAACGATTGCTCAAGCCGCGCTGTAATAGCTTTTGCGTGGTGTTATACATCGGCTGCATCTGTCCCGCCAGCGTATCCTCCCCGGGAACTTCCATTTCCGGCTGTGTCAGGCTCCAGCTACCGCCAAACTCACTCAGCTTCCCAAAGACATAATAATTCCCGCCATCGTGCAGCATCTTTTTCAGCCACTGAATGCCGCCAAACCACACTAAGTCAATTCGGCCTGTTGAGTCATAGAGCAGGGCTTCCATCCGGCGCTTGCCGCCGTGGCCCACTTCCACAATATTGGTCAGCGTGCCGGCAAGTTGCACATAGTCCATGTCGGGCCGCAAGGAAGCAATGGGGCAGATATTTCTCCGGTCGAAATAGCGATACGGATAGTGTTGCAACAGGTCGCTAAAGGTGGCAATGCCCAACTCCAACCTCAGAAGAGAGGCACGCATGGGGCCCACTCCTTTGAGGAATTCAATGGGTGTGTCCAGCTTAGAGCCTGAGGGATGAATGACGGAATGATTTAGACTTCAAAAATGCAGCAAGTGGCAACGTTAAGTATGCTACAAAGAGCAAAAAAGCTTCGATTGATTCCTTCAGAAACTGCTGGGCATTTTTTAAAAAAATCATTGCGCCAGCCAATATTTCCGCAACAGCCATTCAGCCGCTGCCACCAGAAGGATGAGGAAGAAATACCATTTCCAATCTACTAAAGGCACACTTGATTCCCGACTCAGGATTACAGGCCGGATATCCTTGTTGGCCACTATAGAATCATAAAGCGAAGCCATCTGCTGGCGCAAAACCACATGGCCTCCATATTTTTTACTGAGGCCATACAGCAGGGCATAATCTGCTCCGCTTTCCATCGCTTCCAGGGGCAGGCCAGACACGACAAAGAAGCCTTCAGCGGTGTAATGTTTCCCTTCAAAATCCGTATGCGCCTGCCAGGCATAGGTGCCCGCAGGCCAAGGCCCGATATCCAGCCGGTAGGCTGCTCCCTGTTTGTCGAAGTCAAACTCCTTACGGTGCCCTGCGCTGTCCGTAATGGTGATGGAAACATCTGGTGTGTTCATCTGCTCCGCGGCTTCATTGAGCAGGTAGGCATCAAAACGAATGGGCTCCCCTTCACTCCATAGGAATTTGGGTTGGCTGACCGTCAACGGATTTTCGTTTGTGTTGGCTGCTAGCAATGCCACTGTCTGCCGGATGCACTCATCCACTACAGCATGATTTTGGAAATAGCGAAACTCGTAAAGCCGCCAGCGCCAAAGCCCTTCGCCCATTAAAAGAGCCGCCGAGGGCCGTCCCGATTTCACGAGCCACAAGGGCGTGCCTTCATTTCGTGATTGAAAAAGAACTTCTGCTCCAGCTACGGGACTTGCCTGAAAGGGTGCCACCCGCAGCGGGGGAAGTTTTTCAAACACCGGATTCAAGCCGGGAGGAACGCTAAATGCATTAAATGCAGGGTTGAATACCGCATACTCATCCTTTCCAACTGCCGGGCGGAGGCTCGCCACACGACTTTGCGGAGCGGCTTCTCCCTGAGTCATTATTTCCCAAACAGGTTTGTCTTTTAAGGCTGGAATGCCTGATTCGGGAATGCCTTGTAAGATCACCACATCATAGCCGCTTAGGTCTTCCGGCAGTCCCATCTTGACCGTTATTGTGTAGGCATCGGTGGCTTCCAGGGCAGCTCTGAGGGCTGCAATATCCGGATGCGGAGCAGCCGCCGCAATGAGGATGCGCTTGCGCTGTTCCAGGACTTCTATAAAGAAATCGCGGCGATTGTTCGCAGTGTTTTTTTCACCCGGCGCAGGGTCCACCTGCAACACATAATGATGCAGGCCCGGACTGCCCGCCCGGATACTAAAGGGGACAGATTGGTCGAAGCGATCGGAGGGGATTGACACTGAAGAGCTGCCGATCACGCTGCTCCCCTCATGGATGCGTACCCTGGCCTGAAAGCCTTTACATCCGGAAGCAGTCAGGTCGGCACGAACGGCTACCTGCGCTCCTTTAGCCACCCGGCGTGGAGCATACACACGGGGTATGCACAGGTCTATGGGCCGCGCCGTATCGCCGATGCAAACACCGTACAGCGGAGCAGGCATTTCCAGGTTTTGCTCCAGCGGATTCTGCCCCAGATTATACCGCCCATCGGTTGCCAGAATGATGGCCCCTACATTCTTTCCCGAATAAGCATCACTCACCCGGGACAAGGCTGTAGCTATGTCCGTAGCCGCATCGCGGTAGCGAAACAGACTATCCTGATGCAAGGCTGCACCAAAACCCTGTCGCAACACTTGATACTTCTCTGAAAGCTTTGCCAACAGTGCTTCTGCGTCTTTTTGATACGCTGCCGTATCCCCATTCAAGGCAGCAGGTATAGAGGCAGATTCATCTTGCAGGAAAAGGATGATCGGCTGCTCTGTTTCATTCTTTCGGATGTGAATCGTTGGGCTCAGCAGCAGCGCCCAAACCAGGGCAACGAGTAAGGCCCTTAGCCCCGCAGTAAGCCAGGGCAGAGGAACGGAACGACTGCGGTCTGCACGGTAGCAAAAGAAGGCAGCGCCCAATATGCTGAGCAGGGCAAGCGTCCAAAGAAAAAACTGCATGAAAAGCGCTGCGGGTCAAAGCTTGCAATTTAGGGAAGCCGGAATCGTAGCTCCTGAAATCGTATTGACTAGAATATTTTTTGGGCTGGCTTTTGGAATCTTGTTTTCAAAAAAATCGAAAGGCCGGGAATGAATCAAAGACGAAAAGCTGCTCCTGCGTACGATTTCAGTGAATGAAACGACCAAACTGAACAAACGAAAAAGGCGGGAAAGCACTTGTCTTCGCCGGTAACCGATTTCTCTTTTGGCTACAGAGGCACTGCCTATCCTACATACCACCAGGCACCAAGCTGCACAGCCAGTCCAATCACATATCCTGCCCATAGTTCAAAGGGAGTATGCTCCCGTAAAATCAAGCGGGCCGTGCCTACCATCCCGCCAATGATAATCGTGATGAAAAAAGCCGACAACACGTTAAAGGGAGAAAGAAACAGTAAGGCGGTCATCAGGCCTATGGCTCCCCCTGCTGCTGAGGTGTGCATGGAGACTTTGAAAAAAATAGAGCAGATAAACAGCAGGATGATGCCCCAAAAGGAACCCAACACGAGGATGTCAATAATTTTTGGAACATCCGGCAAATGGCTAAACACTTGTTGCAGCCAGAAGTAAAAGGTCATGGTTGCAATGAGTGGAATAACCCGGTCACGGGATACCCGCATCTGAATGCTCTGAACAAAACCCAAGGCCTTACCCAGCAAGGTGACTAAAAGCGGGAAGAAGATTGTCAGCATGAGCAGCGTGACAAAGCGCAGCAAGAGGGTATTCCGACTGAGCCCGGCAAACTCAGCAGGCTGAATCCGCCAAATGACCAGGCACATCAGCGCCGGCATGAAAATGGGATGGAACAAATACGAGACCAGGCTGGCAAGGCGACGCAGCCAGGGCGGGCCAATAGGCTTCGGGGCTTGTTTCGGAGGGAAGGGGGCTTCAGTAGCTTGCATAAAAAGGGTACAAAAGAAGTAAGATTCTGACGAGCATCTCTGGACGGCTTAATCCATATTGGCAGATAGCCAACGGCTCATTTCATCCGGCGTTTTGCCCTTTCGGCGGGCATAATCTTCAAGCTGATCTTGCTGGATTTTTCCAATTCCGAAATACCCGCTTTGCGGATGCGAAAAATACCAGCCGCAAACAGAAGCCGCAGGGTACATGGCCAGGGCCTCGGTAAGTTGAATACCCGCTTGCCCGGTAGCCTGAAGCAACTCAAACAGCTTGTATTTCTCGGTATGGTCCGGGCAGGCAGGATAGCCGGGTGCCGGACGGATGCCCCGGTACTTTTCTTTGATAATTTCTTCGCTCGAAAGCGCCTCGTCAGGTGCATAGCCCCAATATTGGGTGCGTACACGGTGGTGCAGCAGCTCGGCAAACGCCTCGGCCAGCCGGTCACTCATCGCCTGAAGCATAATCTTGTTGTAGTCATCATGCTGGGCGATAAAACGCTCCAGGTGGGGTTCAATGCCATGGATAGACACAGCAAAAGCACCGATGTAATCTGTACCTGCTTCCTTCGTATCGGGTTTGATAAAGTCGGCTAATGAAAAGCTTGGCTGGCCGGGTGCTTTTTTGATTTGCTGGCGCAAGTGTTCGAGCTGCATCCGGCTACCGTCTTCTTTTGTCAGGGTGATTGTATCTGCATCGCTGCGGGTGGCTTCCCAAAAGCCCAGTACTCCTCGGGCATACAACCAGCCTTCAGAAATTATCCGATCCAGCATGGTATTGGCATCATTGAACAGTTTGGTGGTTTCGGCACCAACTCGTTCATCGCTGAGGATCTCCGGGTAGCGCCCCCGGAATTCCCAGGTGATGAAGAAGGGTGTCCAGTCAATGTATGCTCGGATTTCCTCCAGGGGGAAATAATCAAAGGAACGTATGCCGGTGAACTGAGGCTTTGGAGGTGTGTAGTCTTCCCATTGGATTGGGATAGCCCTGTCTTTTGCTTCAGCGTAAGGGATGTATTGTTTCAGTGCTTTCTTACTAGCAAAATCAGCCCGTAGCTTTTCATATTCTTCATCAATTCCGTTCAGGAAGGAAGGCTTTGATTCCGGGTTGAGCAGGGCGCTGGCAACGGTCACACTCCGGCTGGCATCCAACACATGAACTACGCCCTGGTCATAGCCTGGGGCAATCTTCACAGCCGTGTGGATCCGGGAAGTGGTCGCTCCGCCAATGAGTAAAGGTTGCTTCATGCCCCGGCGTTGCATCTCTTTTGCCACATGCACCATCTCATCCAATGAAGGGGTGATCAGTCCGCTCAGCCCGATGATATCGGCCCCCATTTCCAATGCAGTATCTAATATTTTATCGGCAGGCACCATCACACCGAGGTCGCGAATTTCATAACCATTGCAGGCCAGCACCACACCCACGATGTTCTTACCAATGTCGTGCACATCTCCTTTCACGGTGGCTAAGAGGATTTTGGCAGCGCCGCTCGCTTCTTCATCCGTGATACCTGCGGCAGCACGTTCCTTTCGGATAATTTCTTTTTCCAGCTCGATGTAAGGCGTGAGTATAGCCACACTCTTTTTCATCACCCGGGCACTTTTCACCACCTGTGGCAGAAACATTTTTCCTGAGCCAAAGAGGTCGCCCACAACATTCATCCCATCCATCAGCGGGCCTTCAATGACGGCTAAGGGCTTGGGATATTTCAGCCGGGCTTCTTCGGTGTCCGCTTCAATAAAATCCGTGATTCCGTTGACTAATGCATGTTTGAGCCGTGCTTCTACTGAACCCTGACGCCATGCATCGTCTTTCTGTTCGGTCTTCGCTTTTGACTTCACGGTCTCTGCAAAAGCCAGCAAGCGTTCGGTGGCATCGGGCCGCAAGTCTAAGATGACTTCTTCGCAGAGTTGGCGCAGTTGCGGTTCGATTTCATCATACACGGCAAGCTGGCCGGCATTGACGATGCCCATGTCCATGCCTGCTTTGATGGCATGAAACAAAAAGACGGCGTGCATGGCTTCGCGCACCGTGTCGTTGCCGCGGAAGGAAAAGGAAATATTGCTCACTCCTCCGGAAATTTTCACCCGGGGCAGCTGTTGCTTGATGGTGCGAGTGGCTTCAATAAAATCCACCGCGTAGTGGTTGTGCTCTTCAATGCCGGTAGCTATGGCAAAGATGTTGGGGTCGAAGATGATGTCTTCAGGATGAAAGCCAGCCTGGGTGGTAAGCAGCTCGTAGGCTTTCAGACAAATATCCACCCGGCGTTGCAGGGTATCTGCCTGGCCGTTTTCATCAAAAGCCATCACCACCACGGCAGCACCAAAGGCCCTGCAGATACGGGCTTCATACAGGAATTTTTCCACCCCTTCTTTCATGGAAATGGAATTGACGATACACTTTCCCTGCACGCATTTCAGCCCAGCCTGAATGATTTCAAATTTGGAAGAATCAATCATCACCGGAATCCGGGCGATATCAGGTTCGCTCTGCATCAGGTTCAGGAACGTACTCATAGCCTGAACTCCATCGAGAAGGGCATCGTCCATATTTACGTCGAGCACCTGAGCGCCATTTTCTACCTGTTGGCGGGCTACGCTGAGCGCTTCTTCGTAATGGCCTTCGCGGATAAGGCGTGCAAATTTTTTGGAGCCGGTAACGTTGGTTCGTTCGCCAATGTTTATGAAGTTAGATTCAGGGCGAACGGTAAGCGGCTCCAGCCCGCTGAGTCGCAGGTAGGGATGGATGACAGACATTTTGGAAATGCGAAATGGATAGACAGAGCCACAAAATTAGAACGATGCCGGCAGCATAGCCCGGATGGATGCTGGTATGCTCTAAATACTTTTTCTTGAAACGCTTTTTCGGGTAAATACTTAGCCCTGCGCGTTACACAAACACCAAGCTCATTGCTGCAGGAAGGATTTAATCTGCCCACTCAGTTTTTCGGAGGCAGGAACTAAGGGCAGGCGCAGGGAGTTTTTGATGAGTCCCATCTCGCTCAGCACGAATTTCACGCCGCAGGGGTTGCCTTCGGCAAAGAGGAGATCAATGCCGGGGAGCAACTTGTAATGGACTGCGCGGGCCGTGTCAAAATCGCCTCCTAATGCTGCATGTACCATATGGCAAAAAGCTTCCGTATAGCAATTTGCTGCTACAGAAATCACACCTTCCATGCCTACAGCAATCTGGGGCAACACTAAGTTGTCATCGCCGCTGAGCACCGTAAAACCTTTTGGCTTTCCGGCTACGATGTCCATGCACTGAACCAGGTTTCCGGAAGCTTCTTTGATGGCAACTACATTGGGGCAATCTTTTGCGATACGAAGTACTGTTTGCGGCAGCATATTCGCCACTGTGCGTCCCGGCACATTATATAGGATAATAGGCAGCCTGGTGGCATCCGCAATTTTTTTGAAATGCTGGTAGATACCTTCCTGGGATGGCTTATTGTAATAGGGCACCACACTCAGCAGGGCTGCTACGCCTTCGAGGGGATAACTCTCGATGCAGTCGAGTACTTCCTGGGTGTTGTTGCCCCCCAGACCACAGACAACAGGTACCCGACCTGATGCCTGCCGTATGACAGAAAGCAGCACTTCTTTCTTTTCATCCGATGTCAGAGTTGGCGTTTCCGCTGTAGTGCCGAGAGCCACTAAATAATCTACTCCCTGAGCGATGACATGCTCTACGAGTTTGCTGAGGCCTTTGAAGTCCACATAACCGGTGCGGGTCATGGGCGTAACTAATGCGACTCCCACGCCACGAAACATTTTGCCATCCCGCAGGGGAGCTTTTGCTTTTTTGGAGCTTGCCATCGGAATATTTTTTTTGAAGGAAAAGAAGATGCCTAGGCTGCAAAGTTCAATACCTACAGTACAGCGTTGCGTTCTTCAGGGGAAAAAGCTTTTTAGGCACAGGGCGCTGGCTCTGTTGTTGAAAAAGGCGCCCGGAGTTTATTCCGATTTGCGCTTACGGCCATGCCGCTTATGCTCTTTAACCTCTTTAACCTCTGGCTCGGGCTGATAATTCATGTCAATCTCAGCATGTTCCTGGTAAAAGCCCATGTTGGAGAACTTCTCGATGCGTTTTGCGATGCGTTCATCGGGATTCATTTTAGACAATTCTTCGATGTTGCGCAGCAGATAGGTTTTCAGGGTCTTTGCCATTTCCTCTGGGGCAGCATGCGCCCCTCCGCGCGGCTCGGGCAACACATCATCTACGAGGCCAAACCGGCTCATGTCTGTCGAAGTGAGGTGCAATTGTTCCGCAGCCTGCACTTTATAATCCCAGCTACGCCAAAGTATCGTGGAGCAGTTTTCAGGCGAGATAACCGTGTACCAGGTGTTTTCCATCATGGCTACCCGGTCTCCAATGCCAATCCCCAGCGCCCCCCCGGAAGCACCTTCGCCAATTATCACACAGATGACGGGCACCCGAAGATTCACCATTTCAAACAGGTTTCGGGCAATAGCCTCGCCTTGCCCGCGCTCTTCAGCTTCCAGGCCTGGATAGGCCCCGGGCGTGTCAATAAGGGTGATAATCGGGCGCTGAAATTTTTCGGCAAGCTTCATCAGGCGCAGTGCCTTGCGATAACCTTCCGGGTTGGCCATACCGAAGTTGCGGTACTGTCGTTGCTTGGTGTTGACTCCTTTCTGTTGGCCGATGATCATCACGGGCAGGCCTTCGATGGTAGCCATGCCGCCCACCATGGCTTTATCGTCCGCCACTTGCCGGTCGCCGAACAATTCGGTGAAGCCGCTGCACATCTGATCTATATAGAACAGGGTGTATGGACGTTCGGGATGACGGCTGAGCTGAACTCGTTGCCAGGGGGTCAGATTATTGTATAGCTCTTCCCGGGTTTTTTCTACTGCTAATTCTAATTCACGGACAGAAGCACGCACATCCATCTTATTCTTCTCTCCCAGCTCACGCATTTTACTGATTTGTGCGTAGAGCTCTTCCAAAGGCTTCTCAAAATCCAGAAACTGCATAAACACCTGAAAAATTGGTGAGGCGCAAAAGTAGGTCTTAGCAATTTGAGCCTGCGTTCACAATGTCATCTGTCAAAAAATCAATTACTTGAAAAATGGTGGATAAAAAACTTTATCGGACTACTTGCACAGCATGAAAACGCGCTTTAGTATTGCGGTAGGGTTTATAGGGGCTGGCCTGTTCTCAGGCTGGCTTTTTTTTGCCCTTTTTGCCTTTGGGAAGGAAGGATTTTTAAATCTGTAGTTTCTGTTACTTCTCAGTTCAATACAGGTAAAGCTTCCCGGATTTGCGCTGCCTGTAAGTTTTTCAAAACAGGAACTCCGGGCTTTTCCAGCAACACATAATCTATTCCTTTATCCCTGCTTTTCTTGTCATTCAGAAGCAGATCAATCACCGCCTTTTCATCATGCGGCAACCGGGTGGGTAAGCCATACTTTTCTAAGAGTTGCAGCAGTTGTTCGCTTGTTTCAGCAGCTAATCCTGTATGAATTTCGGAAAGACGAAGCGCCACACGCATACCCAACCCCACTGCATGACCGTGCGGAAGCGCATAGAGGCGTTCCAAAGCATGGCCGGCTGAATGCCCGAAATTGAGAATACGCCGGATACCGGATTCATGTTCATCGGCCAGGACAATTTTGTTTTTGATAAAAACACAATCCTGGATGAGTGTTTCCAGTTCATCAGGTTGCCGTCGAAAACGGTTGATTGTTGTCTGTTGCAAAAGGCTCAGGATACGCGTATCGGCGATGTAGCTATACTTGATAATTTCTGCGAAGCCTGCCTGCCAATGTTGTTCCGGCAAGCTTTTTAGCCATTCGCAGGAGAAGAAGATATGATTGGGCTGTTTCACCACCCCCAACATGTTTTTATGCAACCCCACATTCACGCCATTTTTCCCGCCAATGGCAGCATCAACCTGACTGAGCAAGGTGGTAGGTACAAATCCAAAGGGAACACCGCGCATGTAACTGGCCGCTAAATAGCCCACCATATCAGTGACCACACCACCTCCTAATCCCAGTAGCATCGTCTGCCGGTTGGCCCTCAGTCCCAACAACTTTTCTGTGAGTATTTCCAGGCTGGGCAGACTCTTATTTTCTTCTCCCGGAGGGAACGAAATCAGACGATAGTCTGAAAGAATTTCCCCATAGATCCCTGCCAGATGCTCATCAGTAATCAAAATACATTGTTCCGGCGGCGCTGCCTCGAGTAAGTCCTTGAGTGTAGCTGAAAAATGAAACTGAGTTCTATCGCCCGAAGCGTAGCAGATGCTCTGCGAAGTCATAGTGATGCAGATTTTTTATTAAAAAAGAATGCAATTGCTAATGGCGCACTTCCTTCCTGAAGATAAACAAGTGCTGGATGTGTTTCCCTTGAAGAAGCCTAAAATTCAGGCATTCTGGGGCAGAAATGCCAGCAGCAGCTTTTTCTATGCCGAGCTTCGCGGCTTTGAGTCAGTTTTGCGCTTGCGCGAAAATATTCAGGCGACCGGAGAACTATGAGTAAGCATGGGAAAGTATTAGTAGCCATGAGCGGCGGTATTGACAGTACCGTCAGCGCCCTTATGCTGCATGAGCAAGGCTACGAGGTGGTAGGCATCACGATGAAAACCTGGGACTATGCCAGCAGTGTAGGCACCGCAGGTAAAAAAGAAACCGGTTGTTGCAACCTGGATTCATTCAATGATGCCCGGCAGGCAGCGGTAGAGCATGGTTTCCCACATTATGTACTGGACATACGGGATGAGTTTGGCGACTTCGTGGTGAACAATTTTGTTGATGAATATTTAGCGGGCCGCACCCCAAACCCGTGCGTGCTTTGCAATACACATATCAAATGGGCGGCACTGCTGAAACGTGCCAACGCAATGGATTGTGACTTTATCGCCACTGGCCATTATGTGAAAGTGCGAGAGTCAGAAGGTCGCTATGTGCTCTCCAAAGCCCGAGACTTTACCAAAGACCAGAGTTATGTCCTTTGGGGCCTTAATCAAGATTGTCTTTCCCGCAGCATTTACCCATTAGGCGATATGCTCAAGTCGGAAGTACGGCAACTCGCAGCCGACATGGGCTATCTGGAACTTTCTAAAAAATCCGAGAGCTACGAAATCTGTTTTGTGCCGGACAATGATTACCGGGGCTTTCTGAAGCGCCGCGACTCAAGCCTGGAAGCCCGGGTGGAAGGGGGCAATTATGTGCTGCGCGATGGAACCATCGTGGGGAAACACCGGGGCTATCCTTTCTATACCGTTGGCCAACGCAAAGGGCTGGACATTGCTCTTGGCAGGCCCGTGTTCGTCACCAAAATCATCCCCGAAACCAATACCGTTGTGCTGGGCGAAGCTGAAGAACTGCAGGCTGGTGTGATGTGGGTGTCCGGGCTGAATATGATCAAATACCCGGCAATCCCGGATGGGATGCAAGCCGTGACCCGCATCCGCTACCGCGACCCGGGTGCTGCGTGTACCCTCCTGCACGATGAGGGCCGCATCCGTGTGGATTTTGAACATGCGGTGAGCGGTATTGCCCCGGGGCAAAGTGCCGTTTTTTATGAAGGTGAGGACGTGATGGGTGGAGGCATCATTCAGTAAGGGCAACAGCCTTAACCATTCCCTCAAAGGCAGGAAGCGGCAAATGCCCGAATTTCATGCGGGCGGAACAAGCTGTTTTTCAGGTTTACAATTACATTTACGCCTCGCAACGCATTCGCTACGAACTCATGATTAAAAGGCTCATACCCCTGCTTCTGCTGGCTGTGTTGGCTATCGCAGGCACTTCCTGCAATAAGTCTGACAACGACAGCCTCGTGTATAACGAACCCACCCGCGGCTTCTACCCGCTTCAGGTAGGCCGATACATAGTCTATGACGTGGACTCCGTGACCTGGAACAATTTTGACTGCTCTAAAAAAACCCGTCACCTGCAAATGCGGTATATGGTGGCTGACACCTTTACCGACAACAGTGGCAGGCCTTCCTACCGGATTGACGTAGAACAACGGGATAATTCCGACAGCGCCTGGGCGGCCAGCCAAGTGATGTATGCTACCCCCACCAACACCGGCATCGAACTGGTGATGCAGAACCTCCGCTTTGAAAAAATGGTATTCCCCGTCAGCAACAACAAACAATGGTTCGGCAATCGCGCCATTGACACCACCGACCCGGGCATGGCTCAATATAGCAACTGGGTATATCGCTACAGCAATTACCTGCAACCCTACAACAATGGCCGCCTGAGCTTCGGCAGCACCGTTACCATCAATGCCGTGGATGATTCAGTGAACAACCCCGAAACCATGCCAAACGCTTATGCAGAACGCAATTTCTACCGCGAGATTTACGCCTATGCCGTTGGTATGGTCTATCGGGAAATCACTTACTGGACCTATGACCCCTCAGTACCCGCCAATGCTTGCCGCAAGGGTTATAGCGTTGTGATGCGCGCCATCCAATATGGCGGCTAATACGGGTGATGTTTTAACGCATTTCCAGAGTAGCTGCCTCAGATTTCCGGGGCAGCTATTTTTTTTAGCCTGCAAAATTTTCGATTCCCGGCATCCAATGCAGCTTGTCTTGAACTTGATTCAGGAGCGCACAAACAGCAGGAGCTCCCTGTTCTTCAGTTCTTGGGAAACACGACTTATGAGGGAGCACAAAGTCCCGGATGGAATGCCCCAAGAAAAGCTTTATTCCTGCAATGGCCCCGCCACGTGCGACGCAACGATAGCCTCATCAGGGCGCTGAAGCCGGTAAACAAAAAAATTATTGAAAACCAGACGCCCTTCTGTGGCTGCTTTTTCTTGTCGCTTCTTTCAACATGCAATCTAAAATGCCCCTCCGGCGTTTTATGCCACAAGCGCATTGTACGCATCTTCGTAGCCTACATGATTTCCCATTTGCGATTGCTCATCCTGGGCTGCCTGTTGTTCTTCGTCTATAGTGCGGGAGCACAAACGCCTCAGTATGCCTATCGCATTTCGTTTCGCGATAAAAAAGGAGCTCCGGAATTATCTGAAGCGGCTCAGTGGCTCAGTCCCCGTTCTCTGGCGCGGCGGGCTGCATTTTCAATCCCCTTGGACAGCACCGACAGGCCGTTGTCGCCGCTGTACATAGACAGCGTGCTGAGCATCAGCGGCGGCAAATGGCACAATGGTTCGCGCTGGCTCAACCAATGCGTCATCCTGGTACCGGATAGCACATCCATCCCCTCTTTGCGTGCAAAACCCTGGGTGAAGGATATTGCCTGGGTCGGGTATTTTGATCAGGGCTTACACCAACTTAGGCCTGAAACCGGCAGCCCTAAATCAGAACGGGCAACAGAAGAAGGCGGGATTTTTTCCAATGCCCGGCAAAGTGGCAGTGTCTCCTATTATGGGGCCAGTTTCCCACAGACCATCCTGGTGCACGGCGACACACTGCACGACCAGGGTTATCGGGGAAAAGGGAAAATAATTGCCCTTCTGGATGCGGGATTTCTGGATGCCAACATCCAATCCGGTTTCGATTCTCTGCGGGCTCAGGGGCGACTTTTAGAGACATACAATTTCGTCCGTGACACCAGCTTCGTGTATGAAGACGACGTGCATGGCAGCTATTGCCTGTCCACCATCGCAGGACTGAAGCCAGGCGTCTATGTGGGCACGGCTCCGGACGCATCATTCGCTCTTTACCTCACCGATGATGTAAACTTCACTGATGCACTCTATGAACTGGATAATCTCGTGGCCGGCATGGAGCGTGCCGACAGCCTCGGAGCCGACATCATTTCCGCATCACTGGCCTACAATATTTTCACTTCGCCTTACTATTTCTCCTTTGACAAATCTGCACTTGATGGCCATTCTACGATGATTAGCAAAGCCGTCAACCTCGCTACTTCAAAGGGCATGCTGTATGTGTCTTCCGCAGGCAATGAAGGGGGCAATTCCTGGGATTATCTGACAGCACCGGGCGATGCCGACAGCGCCTTGACGGTGGGTGCCGTTACTCCTTCGGGAGCGGCAGCAGGCTTTTCTTCACCCGGCCCTAATGCACTGGGACATGTGAAGCCGGAGGTCTGTCTTCAGGGTGCTCCTGCTGTTGTGTTGATGGGTAGCAACAGTACAGGCTCATCCAGTGGCACTTCCTTTTCAGCACCACAGGCAGCAGGGTATGCAGCTTGCCTGATGCAGGAATTCCCGACCTTACCACCGGCATTTTTTCGAGAGACAATTGCCCAGATAGCCAGTTTGTATCCAGGCTCAACAGCCAAGCTGGGCTACGGCATTCCTGACTTTAGAAAAGCTCAGCGATTGCTCAACCGATACATCCCCGATACGAGCGGGCAGCAAGTACAGATCTTCCCCAACCCTTTTGAAACCTACTTCAACCTGAGTCCCGTCAACCCTGATGTATTGCTTGACGTAAGACTATTTGATGCTACTGGCAGGCAAATAGGAACTTCTGTGAGTCGCTTTGGGACACTGGCCGTAATCAGTCCTCAGTCGCAACTCGCAAAGGGGATTTATTTCCTGGAAATCTTTCTCAGGGGACAACGTACCATCTGCAAGTTGCTGCGAGAATAATCTGAGCAAGTTTGTTATGGCAATTGCCCGCTCTGATTTTTTTGAGAAAAGAGTTCGTCATCAGACCAATCCATTCTGATGAAAAAAACTATTGGAACCCTTGCCTACTGAGCTTTCATGACTTGTCAATAGAGATTGAAGAAATGCGTAGAAGCTCACACCTGGTGGCACAAACTTTTGGCATTCTGATGTCCGTTCATGAAAGAAGGCGACATCCATCATGCCCCTCGCCGAATTATTAATGTTTCGAACCGCCTGCCTGTCAAACTGGCTCAGGCAGAGGAGGGGCTTAGCTATACTACCAGTGAAGGCGGTCTTGCCACCGGCCTGAGTGCGCTTTTTGCGCGTTATGAAAGTCTCTGGATCGGCTGGCCGGGAGCAGAAGTAGCAGCAGAAAATATGGCGCAGGTAAGCGTTGATTTGCGCAGCCAAAAACTGGCTCCTGTTTTTTTAAATGCAGAAGAAATCGAAGGTTATTACGAAGGGTTTTCCAACGAAACCATTTGGCCTCTCTTTCATTATTTCCCCAGTAAGAGTGGCTTTGATGCCCATTTCTATGAGTGTTATGAGCAGGTCAACCGCAAGTTTGCCGATGCCGTCATTCAGGAAGCAAAAACAAATGATATTATCTGGATTCACGACTATCAGCTCATGCTCGTGCCTCAGATGTTGCGAGCGGCATTCCCCGAACTGACCATTGGGTTTTTCCTGCACATTCCCTTTCCCGCCTATCCGGTATTCATGGCTTTGCCCTGGCGCAAGGACATCCTGGAAGGCTTGATGGGTGCGGATGTACTCGGCTTTCAGACCTATGATGATGTGCACAATTTCACAGACTCTGCCAATCGAGTCCTGGAAGTAAATTTTGTGGGTAATGAAGTGAAAGCAGGCGAACGTACGGTTCTTGCACATGCATTCCCTATCAGCATTGACTACCGAAAGTTTCAGGAGCTTTCGGAAAGCAAGGAAGTCCTTTCCGCTTCAAAGACACTCCACACTTTGTTGCGCGGAAATAAGCTCGCTATTTCTGTGGACCGGCTTGACTACAGCAAGGGCATCATCCAGCGCCTGCAGGCCTACGAATTGTTTCTGAATCTTCATCCCGAGTGGCTGGGAAAAATCAGCTACTTCCATTTGGTTGTTCCTTCCCGCGACCAGGTGCGCAACTACCGCGAGCTGAAAGAAGAAATGGACAAGCTGATCTCTTCCATCAATGGCCGCCATGCCACCTTCGACTGGCTGCCGATTCACCACTTCTACCGCTCGCTACCCCCGGAACAACTCGTTGCCATGTATCGGGAAGCAGACATTGCATGGGTTACTCCTTTGCGTGATGGGATGAACTTAGTAAGCAAAGAATTTGTTGCCTGTAATAGTGGCCGAAACGGAGTGTTGGTGCTGAGCGAAATGGCCGGCGCTTCGCGAGAGCTGAATGATGCACTGGTCGTGAACCCAAACGATACAGAAGCCTTTGCTCAAATCATCTTTGAAGCCCTCAACATGCCGGCTGAAGAACGCAAGCAGCGCATGAAACACATGAGGCAAATCGTGAAGCAGGCGGATATTTTTAAATGGGCCGACGACTTTATGGAGGCTCTCGAAGAAGTGAAAAGCCGGGTGCTGCCTCCCAGTGCAAGGCCGTTTAATTCCATCGTTCTGGAACGCATCGAAGCCAAATATTGCTGCGCGGAACATCGCCTGTTGCTGCTTGATTATGATGGCACCTTAGTCCCCTTTTACGACCAGCCCGATGCAGCCCGGCCTGATGATGCCTTGCTGCATTTGCTGGCTTGCATTGCAGGCGAACCTGCCAATCGCCTTGCCATCATCAGCGGCCGCGACCGACACACGCTCGAACGCTGGCTGGGACACCTGCCCCTCGACCTGATTGCTGAACATGGTGCCTGGTATCGCGTGCAGGGAGGCGAATGGGAAAGCCGCCACGATGCGGATGGCTCCTGGAAAACCAAATACATCCACAAGCTGAACGGTTTCACCCGTGCGACTCCCGGTGCGCTCATCGAGGAAAAGAGTTACTCGATCGTCTGGCATTATCGCCAGTGTGACCCCTTCCTGGCACAACGCCGCGTGGCAGAAATCCGGAATGCCCTGGAGAAAAATGCTCAGGCTGAAGGCTTGCAACTCCTCGATGGAAACAAGGTGCTGGAGATTCGCAACCCGGCTATCAACAAAGGGCGGGCTACCCGACGCTGGCTTCATAGCGAGCCTTATGATTTTATTTTGGCTGCAGGCGATGACACGACCGATGAAGACATGTTCAAGGCATTACCTACCGGCTCTGTCAGCCTGCGGGTTGGCTCCAAGCGCAGCGCCGCTTCATTCTTCGTGAAAGACTACAAAGCCCTTCGCAGAATCCTGGAACAATTACACCATTCCGGATTTCCACCCAACCATCATTCCAGTCCGGTAAACATTACTGCATGCTGAATGCTCCCGGATGATTCATAGCAGCCGCTTCTCTCCTCGCTACCTTTAATCCCTATGCCCTCCCTTTTTGCCGATGCCATTGCGGCAAATCGTTTTGCTGATGTCATCTTGCCTTTAGCCTTACCCCGCACACTCAGCTATGGCGTGCCTGTTGAAATGCAAGCTCAGGTCCGGACTGGAATGCGGGTAGAAGTTTCCCTGGGAAAAAACAAGCAATACGCAGGCATCATCGCCCGGCTGCATAATGAGGCACCGGAGGCCTATGAAGTGAAGCCCATCCGTTCCCTGATGGATGAGGCGCCCATCGTCAATGAAATTCAGCTTCGCTTTTGGAGATGGATTGCTGAATACTATGTAGCCAGCCCAGGCGAGGTGATGCAGGCTGCCCTCCCGGCGCATCTCAAATTGTCGGCAGAAACCCGTCTGCAATGGGCGCCACGAGGGGCCGTTTCAATGGATGACTGGAGCGCTGAATGCAGCCCTGCTGTTACAGCTTTACAGCATAAAGGCGTGCTCAGCATTTCAGAATTACGTCAGCTTGTTGGACGGAAAGCACTCATCCCCGTTCTGCATGAATTGCTCCATGCCGAAGCCGTCATTATTAACGATGCTCTTGAGCCGAGCTACAAGTCCCGAACCGAGAAATGGATTTCGCTAAAGCAGGAATATGCTGACGAGGCCGCACAAATAAAGCTTTTCGACAGCTTAGCCCGGGCACCGAAACAACTCGAAGCCTTGATGTGTTTCCTCACTTTATCTGCAAAAAATGATGGCACCATCCGTCAGGCCGACTTGCTGGCAATGGGCAAACTAAACACAGCTCTAGTGCAGGCCTTAGCAACCCGGGGTGTTTTTCACATAGAGGAGCGGGCTACGGACCGGGTGAACTGGCAAGGCGCTCAGACTGCCGGCCCCGTCATCTTTAGCCCAGCCCAGAAAGCTGCCTATGACCAGCTCGAGAAAGGCTTATCCGAAAAGCCTGTGGCGCTGCTGCAAGGCGTTACGGGCAGCGGGAAGACCTTGCTTTATGTTCAAAAAATCCGGGATTGCCTGACGCGGGGTGAACAGGCACTGTTGCTCTTGCCCGAGATTGGATTAACCACACAATTGGTACGACGGCTCTATGCATTTTTTGGTGCGGAACTGGGCGTGTACCACTCCCGTTTTTCCAACAATGAACGGGTAGAGATTTGGGAGAAAGTCGCTTCCGGCCATTACAAAGTGGTAGTTGGGCCGCGTTCGGCACTCTGGCTTCCTTATCAAAAATTAGGCGTGCTGATTTGCGATGAAGAGCACGATGCATCCTACAAACAACGAGACCCTGCTCCGCGATTTCATGCCCGCGATGCTGCTCTTTACCTAGCCGGCTTGCATGCCGCACCCTGCATCCTGGGCTCGGCAACACCTTCCCTTGAAAGCCTCTACAATGTGCGCCAGCATCGGTATGCTTATGCTGCTTTGAAAGAGCGCTACCTGGGCGTACAAATGCCGCAGATAGAAGTGGTAGATGCCCGCGGGCAGACAGAACCTGGGAAGAAACGCAGCTCCGGAATCCTGACTGATACGCTTCAGGAAGCGATGAAACAGGCCTTAGCACAACAGCGGCAAATCATCTTGTTTCAAAACCGCCGGGGCTATGCACCCTTCCAGATTTGCGCACAATGCGGCTGGGTGCCTGACTGCCAGAATTGCGCCGTGAGCCTCACCTATCACAAGCATGACGAACGGCTGCGCTGCCACTACTGCGGGCTGTCCACACCCCGGCCACAAACCTGTGCGCAATGCGGCTCCAACAGGATACAAAGCCGCTCCTTTGGCACTGAAAAAATTGAAGAAGAGGTAAAAAGTTTATTCCCGGAAGCCCGCGTAGCCCGGATGGATTTAGACACTACGCGGGGCCGGCATGCCTTGTCGGAAATGCTGGACAAGATGCAAGCACAGCAAACCGACATCCTCGTAGGCACCCAAATGGTGGTCAAAGGGCTTGACTTTGCACCCGTGGCCCTGGTAGCCATCCTCAGTGCAGACGCCCTGCTTTCTTATCCCGATTTCAGGGTCAATGAACGCGGCTTTCAACTGATGGAGCAGGTGGCCGGACGCGCCGGACGCGCCGATGGAAAAGGGAAGGTGATCATCCAGGCATATAACCGGCAGCATCCTGCCCTGCAATGGGTGTGCGCCCACGATGTAGGTGCATTCTACCGGCATGAAATCGCATTCCGGAAAGATTTTTATTATCCGCCATTCAGCCGGATGATCCGGCTCGTCTTCCGGCACCCGGATGAGGCTCTGGCAGTGCAGGCAGCTACGCTTTTTGCCGAATGGATGAACGCTTTCCCCGGAATTTCTCTTGCAGGGCCAGTAGCGGCTTTGGTGCCTCGGGTGCGGAATCAGTATGTGCAGGAAATGCTCCTGAAATGTCCGCCCCGGGATTGGACTTTGTTGCAGAGATTGAAAGCCTTTTTACTGGAACAAAGGCAGAAACTGCAAGGCACAAAAGAATTTCGGAGCGTGCAGTTAGTGATTGATGTAGATCCGGTGTAGGGGCCGAATGCGGTAGCATGCCTGCTACAATTTATTCAACTTTCCACATGCCTTAATCAAGCCTCCTTCTGCTATCTGATAGAAATAGATTCCCTGAGGCAGAGCCGCTATGTCCAGCGTTTGCAACC
>JAFDYC010000105.1 GCA_018267625.1 Bacteroidota bacterium | reverse complement strand
CATCTCATACAGGGTAAACACCGACTTGCCCTGCTGATGATATTGAATTTGCAGCATGCTGGTTACTGGGTTTGGAAACACTTGATATGCCTCCGTCTTTGGTACCGGAGTTTCCGACACACGCACCGGCCAACACTGCGGGTCATTTGCTGAAGTGCAGCCATTGCTGTCCACTTTCAGGAGCCAGGCGCGTTGCCAGGGTAGGGTTTCCGGGCGGCCATGACTGTCGTAGGCCATGCCGGCCATGATATACCCTCCATCGGTTGTGCGCTGCATGTCGTTGATGGAATAGTCGAGGGTATCGCCCTGATAGGTGTAGCGACGCTTCCATTTGACTGTGCCATCCCCAGCGAGGCGAAGCAGCACGCCATAGTTTCGGTAGTAGGAGCTATCGGCATCAAAGGCTTTCAATATCTGCCCCGCCACCATCAGGTCGCCATCGGGCAGTTCTATCACCCTGGAAAGACAGCTTTCTGTGCCAGAGGCGTAGGTATCCAGCGAATCCGATGTGGAACTGAAACTGTGGCTCCACAATACATTGCCCGACGAATCCAGCTTCTCTATCCAGGGGCGGGCGTATAAGTTTCCCCATTCCCCATCGCCTGTAGGATTTTCTATCCCATCTCCCGAACCGCAGTACACTAAGCCGCCATCACGGGTACGAATCAGGTCTTTGCCTCCAAATATGAGTTTGGAAGAGTCGCTCATCCAGGTTTTGATTTGATTGCCGGCGGTATCCGTCCAGAAAATCTCAGCACGACACACAAAGTTCTTTTGCACACGGTTGGCATTGCTAAATTGACTAATAAAACAATAGCCCCCCGGCTCCACAAGTAAGTGACCCGCCATACTGTTGTTTTTCAAATCCCCATACTGCTTGTGCCAGATTACATTGAAGTTCGAGTCTAATTTGGTGAGAACCGACTGAACGTAACCCCATTTATATCGAACGCCACATTGATAATTTGAAAGTATTAACCAATTCCCATATCCATCCGGCTTGATATCCACCACTGCCCAATAATCACTTCCCAGCTTGTTGTCGGGGCAAAATGGTTTTTCATATTCTTTTATCCATTCAAAATGTCCGGAGCTGTCGAAACACAACAGTTCCAGTTTTGCAGGATGAATTGGGCCTGTTGTATCATTTGCCGTAACAGGAAAAACAATTTCATTATTATCCAACTGGGTACTACTATTAGCAGTGGCATATAGTGGCCTATCTCCTCTCTGATAAAGGCTATCAAGAATTATTCTTCCATTTTTATCCCAAATGCTCATTCTGATGGCAGTCAGGTTTCGCTTTAATCCATTGCCTAAATCGTTGATACTGTCAATACAAGTGCTAAATGAGTAATAAGCATTATTTATTTCTTTTACTGAAGCGATGAATGAGTTGAAGGAATGTAGGGTCTCTCTTTTATTGAAATAAGTCTGGGCACTGGCTGAGGGGTTCAGCCAGATGCCCAGACTTAATAGAATCAATAGTTTTCGCATTTGGTCAGTGCTTGGTGAGGGTTCCGCTCGCCTTTGTTATTCCCTGCTCGGTAATCTGATAGAAATAGATTCCCTGAGGCAGAGCCGCTATGTCCAGCGTTTGCAACC
>JAFDYC010000104.1 GCA_018267625.1 Bacteroidota bacterium | reverse complement strand
AGCTGGACATCCACACGCCCAAATTCATCGTGGAGAGCGACGCGACGATTGTGGCACCGTTGATTTTTGCCTACCTGCTGGGCTGGTGAGGTTTTAGAATCTGATGAAAAGAATGGGCTGAGGCTGCTTTGATATCAGTGAAGTGGTTATCAACTTCGACGGAAAAAATGAGACTGACAGGTTTATGAAGAACAAGTCAGTCGCATATAGTAGTAATGAGTTGTGAGGTTATTGCAGCACGAGCTGTGTGATAAGGGCAGTTTCATTAATACCGCTCAGAATCGCAGAAAATGTGCCACGCGGCAGCGAAGACACATCCATCGTGAATCGGGCGTGCGTCCGATGTCCCATAATCTTTTGTTGCCTGACTTCTTTTCCGGAAGCATCATAAATACTTAATACAGCATTGTTTAAATCGGGTAATGCTATATCAATGGTGACAAATGCTGTAGCTGGATTCGGTGACAGGCGGAATGAACGTGTGGGTAATTCTGCAGGCTTGTTGCGGACTCCTGTGGGACGGAGTGCAACCCCTGACAGTGCGCTATCTATTGATGCAATCATCATGTCAGATACTCCAGGAATAGATAGCATTTCTGATACACAAATTGGCGAAGCGGCCTCTGTGGTCATTAGTCCGGAATCAAGCGCCACAGGGTCGGGGCAGTCTGACCTTGGAGTAATTTTCCCGCCACAATCACCAATCTTGTACGTTGCACTTCCGCAAAACCTATTATACTGTTGCCCATTGGCATCTGTATAATGTTCCCAGAGTTCTACATAGACAGTGGCGCAAGGGTTTCCGTGTGTCCCATTTTCAATTTTTTGTAGTTCTGCCACTACAAAGTTATACGCAAATGATACTTGGGCTGCCACGCAAAGGGCAATTGTAAAGACGAGTCGTCTCAAAATTGAGCTCATAATGAGTGTTTTATTAATGATGTTAATGATGCCTACGCTCACGGGTTTCGGCTTTTCCCGGCAAACGAATAGAGGATATTCGCGACTATCCCTGGTTTGCAAAGTTGAAAGTACCCCCCCCCCCCCCATTAAAAGGATGAAAATATCAAAATAATGAGGTCATTTTAACCTTATTAGCGGTAAACCTCAGCGGCATTGCCGGCGATTTCCCAATTTGCGTAGTGCCGATGCTCTACCAGGATTTGGAAATGCACGACGTGCCATTCT
>JAFDYC010000103.1 GCA_018267625.1 Bacteroidota bacterium | reverse complement strand
GAAAAAAACCAAAAACTATACTTTTAAACTAGGCAGTTTTTAGGGACGCTTACATGATCAGGCAAATTTTTAACATTGCTACAACCATTTGAAAAATAATTTTATTTGCACTTCCTAAATTTTTCAAATGCCACTTACCATCACTCATGCTGAATGGATGCGGGACACCCATTCATTAGTCAAACCCCGTAGCGAAAGTCTTAAAAAGATAGACACTGCTATCCAAATGAAGAATGAGCGCGATGCGCTTAAATATCTGACCGCCTGGATAGATGAACAAAATAAAAAGGGACAGGATTGGCACAAAAGCGTCCGAAACTCCAAGAATAAGATTGTAGAAAAACTGGCGCAACAACTGGGCTATATGTCCACCATGCAGAAGCCGATGAGTCAGGCAGAAAAACTGGCCGATTCCGAAGCGAAATCAATTATTAGAAGCCAAATCCGTAAAGCATCTCAGGAAATGTTTATCGGCAGGCGCGTTGTGCTTTCCAATATGTTCCTTCAGGCAATTCATGACCGAAAAATAAGCGGCAATCAAAAGTTAAAAAGCAAAGGAAAATTGGGTACGGTTACCACCATTGGTTCCGATGCCAAAAGCATCGCTACAGGGGCCAATAGCGTTCGCTCCATAGCCATGAATTTGAAAGAAGGCATTGATAACATCCTCAATGGTATTCCGGCGCCACAGCATAGCGAGATCATAGAGATGGCATTAGGCTCCGGAGCAGCAGATTTTGCAATGGATTGCGCCCCATTGATAGGCACCCTTACTTCCGGAGGGAAGACCGCGATGAGTTTAATTAAGATGATTTTTAATCAACTGGACGGGATGGAAATGGAAGAAAGGCGGGGCGATGTACGTCCAGGCGATGCAGGTGCAGCCTTAAACGCTATCATCCGCATTATTGATGATGAATTCGTTCGCAATGGCAAAGAAGCTGCCATTCATGGTTCGGCATTTGCAGCAAAAGCAGCACTTCTTTGCGCGATGGTACCTGGAGATAGCATTGTTGGTGCCGCAGAAGGCTTACTCATGCTTATCCACAACCTGTATGAACTGGCTAAGAAATATAAGCAGATGAATGCGGCTAATGAGCAAATAGCAGCAGGGAATATAGATGTCACCATCTTTAATACCTGCCCCATTCTAGGTTGTTACTACATCTGTGTTCAGGGTGACTTCACTATCATGAATTTTGATGTAGCCAATATGGGTAAAGCCAACTGGACGCAGGAAGTGATGCGCCTGAAACACGCGTTACAGCCTGTAAAAGAAAAGGCTCAGAAATTTATAGCCAGCTCGTCTATCATTGTGGAAGGCATGGAGAAAATGCAGGGTGTATATCAGGAATCCATGTGGCACAAGATTTCCCAACCCCTTAAAAACAAATTCGGAAATCATACTTCGAAACCCGGCACCAGCATGGGGAGCGGGCAGGGCACGTATCAACTTCCTGCCTTGGACAGCGGGCAATACAGCCAGAAAGAGTTGGAATTCCTCGCCATGTTTGGTCCATTGTAAAGTGACTATCTGGTTTGATAATAAGCAGGGCTTGCACCAAAGTGCAAGCCCTGTGTGCTTAATGATAGCGTGCAAATTCATGTTCCAATTGATATTCATATACGTGTTCAAATTGAATATATTGTAGGCTATTGTAGCTTTTCGAACATATCAATATTCAGTTGCCGTTTTACTTGCCTGACATCTCAAACATCAGCAATAAAAAACAGTAAAATATAGTATTACACTCTTAAATTTTTTTAGAACCGGCAGGAGCTTTTTTCAAGCATACAAGTCACTCGGGATGGAATAATGTATATATCGGATTTTGGTTGCGATATCGCCTTTTTTTAAGCTTATTGGTATAGTCTTCTTATGCCGGTTTACAATGGCTATTTTTGCCACCCTTTATGGCAGCCGCTAAAAAATATTCCGAGTTTTCGGGCCTGAACATGCCTGCAATTGAGCAGGAATTCCTTAAAAAATGGAAAGCAGAACAATGCTTTCAAAAGAGTGTGAGTGAGCGTGATGGCGCGCCGGCATTTGTCTTTTATGAAGGCCCGCCAAGTGCCAATGGTCTGCCCGGTATCCACCATGTTATCTCACGGACACTCAAGGACTTAGTTTGCCGTTACAAAACTATGAACGGCTTTCAGGTAAAGCGAAAAGCCGGCTGGGACACCCATGGTTTGCCCGTTGAGTTGGGTGTAGAAAAAGAATTAGGCATTACCAAAGAAGATATTGGCAGCAAAATCTCAGTAGAAGATTACAATAAGAAATGCCGGGAAGCCGTCATGCGCTATACAGCAGAGTGGGAGAGCATTACTGAGAAAATGGGTTATTGGGTGGATATGAGTCGTCCTTATGTTACCTATCAGCCGGAATATATGGAGACACTCTGGTGGTGTCTCAAGCAACTTTTTGAGAAGGACTTGCTCTATAAAAGCGTTAGTATTCAGCCGTATTCACCTGCTGCGGGCACTGGTCTTTCCAGTCATGAACTAAATCAGCCGGGCACCTACCGCGATGTAAAGGACACGACAATCGTGGCCATGTTTCGTTGTTATGAGCTTGAAAGATTGCGGGTTACAAACGAGTTGCCTACTTATTTTCTGGCCTGGACCACCACACCCTGGACACTTCCTGGAAACTGCGGTCTCACACTAGGAGCCAATATTTCGTATGTGCTGGTAAATAGCTTCAATCCCTACACCCACGAAGCGTGTAATGTCATCCTAGCAGAAGCACTTTTAGGCAAATACTTTAAGCATGAAGCAGAAAACGGTGATTTTGAAGCATATGCATCTGCTAATACAACTCATGATTCGGAACGCAATGCTAAACCTGAAGGAAGAGGAACCACCATTCATCGTTCACATGAAGATGCCCCTTCAGCCCCATTAACGCAACCAATAGATCCGAAAGCAACTAAACTAAGTCCACCCTGGCAAATCCTGGAACGCTATTTAGGTCGTGAACTGGAAGGGATTCGTTATGAACAACTTCTGCCATTTACTGCCAATCAAAAAGCGCTCTCTGGAGGGGACCCCTTCCGGGTAGTGTTGGGCGATTTTGTGACCACTGAAGATGGAACGGGCATCGTTCATACAGCTCCAGCCTTTGGCGCTGATGACTACCGGGTGGGGCAAAAAACGGGCTTGGGCATCTACATCACAGTGGACAAGCAAGGGAAATTTATAGAAGGCATGGATAATGATGCGGATGGATTCTTCCTGAGTGGCCGTTATGTGAAGAATTACCGTTCGGAAAGTGATTGGAAAGACACGGATTTAGAGATTGCCTTATTCCTTAAAACAAAAGGTCAGGCATTTAAAGTCGAAAAATATGAACACAGCTATCCTCATTGCTGGCGAACAGATAAACCAGTGATTTACTACCCTTTAGATGCCTGGTTCATTAGGACTACTGCCGCTAAAGACCGGATGATTCAATTAAATCAGACGATTAACTGGAAACCTAAGAGCACCGGTGCCGGACGCTTTGGGAACTGGCTGGAAAACATGGTGGATTGGAACTTAAGTCGGAGCCGTTTTTGGGGAACACCTTTACCTATTTGGACGAGTGATGACGGTAAAACCCGAAAATGTATCGGTAGCATTGATGAACTCACCAAAGAAATCCGTTTTGCTAATAAAAAGATGGATCTCAACCAGTTTTTACACCCTAATGTAATTGGTGAACACGAACGTGAACGGGACTCTTTTTCACCGAATGGGAATGGTGTGGACCTGCACAAACCCTGGGTGGACCAGATTATTTTATCCACTGAGGATGGCAGACCCATGCATCGTGAACCCGATTTAATTGACGTTTGGTTCGACTCTGGTGCCATGCCCTATGCCCAACAACATTATCCCTTTGAAAATAAGGATGCTATTGATGCACTGAAAGCATTCCCAGCTGATTTTATTGCAGAAGGCGTAGATCAAACCCGGGGTTGGTTTTATACTCTTCATGCACTTTCCGTTTTACTGTTTGATTCTGTCGCTTACAAAACTGTGGTTTCCAACGGACTCGTTTTAGATAAGGATGGGAATAAAATGAGTAAACGCTTGGGAAATGTGGTAAATCCCTTCGAGACAATTGAGAAATGGAGTGCAGACGCTACACGTTGGTATTTGATTACCAATGCTTCACCCTGGGATAGCTTGCGTTTTGATCTTGCCGGCATTGCTGAAGTACAACGAAAATTCTTTGGTACTTTATACAATACCTACCAATTCTTTGCTTTGTATGCCAATGTAGATCAATTCCAATTCCGAGAAGGTTATATCCCCGTAACGCAACGTCCAGAAATTGACCGGTGGATCTTGTCTTCACTCAATAGTTTAGTCCGGGATGTTCGTAGCTATTTGGATGATTTTGAGCCAACTCAGGCTGGCCGTGCTATAGAATATTTCCTAGATGAACAACTGAGTAACTGGTATGTTCGCCTGTGCCGGCGTCGTTTCTGGAAAGGGGAATATGAAGAAGATAAGATTGCCGCATATCAAACACTCTATGAATGCCTTGAAAAGCTGGCTTTACTAATCGCGCCCATCTCACCCTTTTTTGCAGATTGGTTGTACACTAACCTGAATGAAGTTACCGGTCTCCACAGGCATGCATCGGTACACTTAGCCTATTTCCCTGAAATGTCTGAAGGCGTGATTGATACAGAATTAGAGGAACGAATGTCCTTAGCGCAGCAGATTTCCTCACTTATTCTATCCATCCGTAAAAAGGCCAATATCCGGGTCAGGCAGCCATTAAGTCGGGTACTCATCCCTGTGCGTGATGCTCATATGCAGGCACAAATTCAGTCCGTAGATGCCTTGATTCGAAACGAAGTCAATGTAAAAAGCATTGAATATCTTTCTGAGAATGAAGGATTTATTAAGAAAAAAATCAAACCTGATTTTAAAGCTTTAGGCAGCAGGCTGGGCGGAATTATGAAAAAAGCGGCTGCTGCTATCACCGCAATGAGCCAGGAAGAAATAAAACAATTAGAACGTACCGGGACCATACAAATTTCAGTTGAAGGTCAAGCACTTGACATCGTTCTGAATGAAGTAAGCATTGTTGCAGAAGATGTTCCCGGCTGGGCTGTTGCAAACAAAGATGTTCTCACCGTCGCACTGGATCTCAGTTTAAGTCCTGAGTTGGAAGAAGAAGGTTTAGCACGAGAATTTGTGAACCGCATCCAAAAACTTCGTAAGGATCTTGATTTTGACCTCTCTGAACATATTATCCTTAGCTATGAGGCACTTAAACCCTTAGACCTTGCGATAATGAAACATAGGCAGTATATTTGCACCGAAATTTTGGCAGATGATATTAAATCAATCCCTAAATTGTCAGATGGACATCTTATCGATCTGAATGATGTGCATCTAAATGTTTCAATTTCAAAAATATCCTAACGAATGGCTACATCCAAAAAGGTGGTCGCAAAGGCAAAAACGAAGAAAGCGGAACCTGCCGCAGCGAAAAAAAAGCAGCCCGTAGCTAAGGCCGCCGTAGCTAAGAAAGCAGCACCCAAGGCTCCTCCAGCGAAAGCAGTTTCTAAATCTGCTCCGAAAGCAGCTCCCAAAGCCGCCGCCAAATCAGCAAAACCTGTTGCAAAAAAGACAGTTGCAAAAAAGGTCGCTGCACCCGCTAAATCAGTTAAGAAAGCTACTAAACCCGTTGCTGCCAAAGCTTCCGCAGCAAAAAAACCCGTCAAAAAAGCAGCTCCGGCAAAACCGATTGCGAAAGCAGCCCCTTCAAAGCCAGTTAAGAAAGCAGCTCCTGCTAAGAAAGTAACTAGCCCTGCGAAGCCTATTGCCAAAGCCAAAGCGACTCCAGTGGCTAAGAAGGCTGCACCGGCTCCCAAACCGGTTACTCCAGCTAAACCAGTTAAGACTAAACCAGTTAAGGCGGTAAAAGAAGCTCCTGTCAAGAAAGTAACCGCTGCCGAAAAACGGGCTGCTGCGAAACGTACTGCGTCTGCTGTTCAGCGTGTTCAGGCCCGAATCTCTGCTTCTATCCCCAAGCCAGCTCCCAAACCGGCACCCATGCCCACCGTCATGGCCGACCGCGATGATAAAAAGAACAACATCATCGTGGCACACCGCCGCATTGTAGGTAAGCCTAAAGAAGAAGTGGAAGTCAGCCACCTGACCATGCTGGAATATCAGCCTGAATATAAACGCTCCATTTTAGATGCTGAAGAAAAGGAAACCGGTCCTACCTATCGCTACAGCGATGAAGATTTGGCTGAATTTAAGGAACTAATCACTGCCCGCCTGGCAACGGCCCGCCGCGAACTCGCCTATCAGCAAGGGCTCATTACCCATAAAGATGCTACCGGCACGGATGATACCGAAAACCGTTACATGAACGTGGAAGACGGAAGCGGCGCCATGGAGCGTGAACAACTCGCTCAATTGGCCAGCCGCCAAATCCAGTTTATCAACCACCTGGAAAAGGCCCTGATCCGCATCGAAAACAAGACCTATGGCATTTGCCGCGTCACCGGGAAACTGATTGACAAGGCCCGCCTGCGTGCAGTGCCTCATGCTACCCTGAGCATTGAGGCTAAAAATATAATGAACGCCAACAAGTAAATTCTTTTTTGTACCCAATACTCAGAGGCTGTCCCTTAAGGATGGCCTCTATATTTTTTGTTTGTCAGCTTTTGCGCCCTGATGCAACATCGTTGCGTCGCACGTGGCAGAGCCTGTGCTGCTATGGAGCTTCTTGAGTGGTAGCTGCATCCTTGCCCTGGCCAGGAACTACCAGTAAGCAAATTCATTAAGAAGATTGCGATCCTGAAAACAAGTTACGGACAGGCCACAGATGATTTTTGGTAGAAAAAACTTGAATAGAGTAATTCTCGAAGCTGCATCTTGAGTGCTCAGGGGTTTGGTGTTTTCTGAAGAAAAAAGCTGCCCGAGAGGACAGCTTTTGACTTAGATAGCATGGTATCAATCCTGCTCCAGACTTTCTTTCCGGGCTTCTAATTTTTCAATTAATTGGTCTATGCTGTCGCTTTGCCCTGCTGCTTTCTGGATAGAATTGCGGTATTCGGAGCGCCAGTAGCCCGGGCCATATTGCCGATACCGGGTATGGGTTTCGATAGCCAATGTGTCTTTTATGTTTTCGCTATTCACGAGCCGTCCATCAGCGCTCATTATATAATCCAGGTCATCCTTCCAGTCGGTAGTTTCGAAGGCTTCATCCATACGGATGCGCCAATTGCGATAAGAAATGCTGTGCTGGCTGCCTTCGTAATAGTGCTGTGCGTCGTTTAGCTTTTCTTCTAAACTGCCATCAAAACGGATTTTTGCACCGGCAGGCACCTGCACATTTACAAACACCTGTTGCCCCCGAAAGCCTTGTTGTTTGTTGATTGGGAAATAGCTGTCAAAAGCAAGGATACTATCGCTGCCGCTCAGGTTCTGAACGGTGTAAGAGATATTCACTGCACGGGTTTTTGCATCCGTCATATTCTGGCCCCGGCTGTTGCGTACTACATAAACGTGATAGAGCGAGTCCGGACTCAGGCTGGCCCGAATGCCTACGCTGGCGCTGAGCATGGAATCACCGCGTAAGTCCCAACCTTCTATATCACCGCGAAGCCAGGGTAGAGCATTTGAATACCGCAGCATGTCGCCAGGTACGGTTAGAGTCAGGCTGCGACTACGGGGTTGCAGCACCGGGACTTCAGTAGAGACACTTCCTTCCGTATTGAATTCTTTCAGCAAGCCATCTGCTAGGATAAAGGCACATCCGATTCCGGCAAACCAGAGCAACAAAAACAAGATGCTGAGGGCACGATGCCTGCGACGCAGGTTTAAGGCACGTCGTACTAAGGTCACAACAAGAGCGATGAGTGGAATACCAATCAGCAACAAGACGCTACACCATCCCAGCACCCGCATCCGGACCGTTTGCAAGACATAATCGTTGGCCAACTGGGAAAAGCCCCCAAACGTATATCCGATCAACAGGAAGAAAAGCAAGAAAGCAATACCAATCCCGATGATGCTGAAGAGGACGCGGAAGATGGAGCCAATAACGTTTCCACCGCGTGAAGTCATGTTCCGCGCGGCATCCGACACTTCCCGGCCAAATGCTTTTCCCCGGGTATTCATGAAATTTTTTGCAGAATCGCCCACTTCTCCGCCCCATTCCCGGACGCGGCCTCTCAGCTCTTCTGTATTAGATGCAATGTTTTGACGAATGCTGTTTAGGTCCACTTTCTCTCCCCGCATTTCCATCTTCTCAAACTGCGAACGAGCAGCAGGCAGGACCACCCACAGCACGATATAGATGAGCATGAAGGTGCCCGTCAGCGAGCCAAAAAAGAAACTGCCGAATCCAAAAAACCACCAGCCGCTACCACTGAACACACTAATGATTATGGGGGAGATAAAGAGCAGGCGCACTACCCAAACCTGGATGCCGAAATAAGTGGCAATGCCAGAAGCAACCCCTCCCAGCCATTTATCGTCCGTATTACGGAACAGGCGCCGACCGCGATAGCTTTCCAGTGGTTGTGCCGGCACAAAAATCCAGAGTAGGATATAGAGCATCACGCCGAATCCCCAACCTCCAAATGTGAGAATAGCAAAGACAATTCGAACTAATGCGGGGTCCACATTTAGGTAGGCTGCCAGGCCAGAGCAAACTCCTCCCAGAATCTTGTCATTGCTGTCGCGGAAAAAACGTTTTGTTGATTTAGCTTGACTAGTATTCCCGGTACTGGACCTGGGCTTAGGCTCTTCGTCTTCTGCGGCAAAGTCCTCCACGCGGCCCATGCCCGAAATGATTTCCTGTACATCCGCTTCGGTGATAGCACTGTTGCCGCGGCGCAATCGGGCCTCCATCAGCTCGGCCACCCGGCTCTCGATGTCGTTGATAATCTCTTCCCGGCTTTCTTCCTCGCTGAAGTAGTTGCGGAGGCTTTCGAAGTATGCCTTCAGGCTGATGTAGGCTGCATCTTCAATGGCGATAACCCGACCGCCGAGATTGATGTTGATAATCTTTTCCATGTATGATTGTAGCGTTAGGATGGGAAATGGTGTTCGCTTATTCCGGGTTGGTGAGTTTGTTGACGGCAGTGGACAGTTCTTGCCAGGTGGCGAATAATTCTTGGTAGAATTCTTCGCCTGAATCGGTAAGGGAAAAATATTTACGGGGTGGGCCACTGCTGCTTTCTACCCAGCGATAGCTCAGCATACCTGCATTTTTTAATCGTGTCAGCAAGGGATAGAGCGTGCCTTCCAGAATACTGAGGTTGGCATCACGCATCTTTTCAGCTATGTCGCTGGGGTAGGCCTCTGCATGGCGAATGATGGAAAGGATGCAAAACTCATGGATGCCTTTACGCATCTGGCTTTGGGTGTTATCTATGTTCATCGTGTTTTTCTTAGAACTTGACGTGCCAAAGATATAATTGATGCACTGTACTATGCAATACATAGTACCTGATTTGCGAAAATAAATTTTATTATCATGCAAAAATACCTTTGCCACTTTGGCTAAGCCCGAACACCTGACGGCATAAATTTTTCATTTCTTCGTGCGGGATGAGCATTATTCATTGCATTTCCGGCTTAGGTGCCGATGAACGGGTGTTTAAAAAACTGGCTATTCCAGGCGTTGAATTTCGTTATGTGCCCTGGCCTTATTTAGATCCCAAAGACGATATGCTTCATTATGCAGAAAAAATTGCTGCACTCATCCCCTCAGGCCCTGATGACCATATTCTGGGACTTTCGTTTGGCGGTATGCTGGCTTCTGAAATTGCCCTCATGCGACCCGGCCAAAAAGTTTTTTTGATTTCATCCTGCAAGTCACCGGCAGAGCTGCCGCCTTTAAATCCTGTACTTCGGTTTTTTGCCAGAAACCGTCTCGTTTTTATGGGGATGCTCAGTATGTTGCAATGGCGCTTTATGACGCTCTTCGGTGTGGAAAATGATGAAGAACGCAGCATGGTTCGCGAGGTTATGGCAGACAGTGATCCGCATTTTGTACGCTGCGCCGGCAAGGTGATCATTGAATGGAAAATGAATCAAAAGCCACGTCCTGATTTAATCCAGATTCATGGTACTGCTGACAGAATTCTACCTCCTCAATATGTCAAACCCACAATTTGGATTAAGAATGGCCACCACCTAATGGTATTCAGCCGCGCCAAGGAAATCAGCGCCCTTATTGCCCAATACCTTTAATCATGGCTATTTGGACTACCTCCTTTTTCCTGCCCGTTGGCGAAATGATTGTCGGTGCTACGGATGCGGGAATTTGCCTCTTCGATTATCGCTATCGGAAAAATCTGCCTGCCATCCAGCAACGTATTTCCACCGGACTGAACACTACCTTTCAGGAAGGCGTTCACCCACTATTCGGGCAACTGAAATCGGAGATGGACGAATATTTCAATGGCCATCGCCAGCAGTTTGATTTGCCTTTACTGCTCCTCGGCTCAAGCTTCCAAAAGAAAGTTTGGGGATCGTTGTTGGGCATTCCTTTCGGCCAAACCCGGAGCTACCTGCAACAGGCTCGCAGCTTAGGGGATACACAGGCGGTGCGGGCTATTGCTTCAGCCAATGGTGCTAATGGGCTCGCTATATTGATTCTCTGTCATCGTGTGTTGGGAGCTGATGGCTCCCTGACGGGATATGCCGGTGGCCTGACGGCAAAACGAAAGCTCCTGCAACATGAACAAACCGTGCTGGGCCAGGCGCAACAGGCAACCTTGTTTTGATGAGCTATACACGGAGCGGAAATAAGCCCTGCTTTGCTTTTCAAACACGATTCCCCAAGTATTTTTGCCCTTGAAAGACGGCAGGCCGGGTTGTCGCGGCGCTTTGGCGCTGAGGAAAGTCCGGACAGCAAAGAGCAACGCACCAGTTAACGGCTGGGGCCCGTCAAAAAACGGGAACAGATAGTGCCACAGAAAATAACTGCCCCTCGAAAACGCAGGGGTGAGGGTGAAAATGTAGGGTAAGAGCCTACGGCAAATATTGGTAACAGTACTTGCGGGTAAACCTTGCGCGCTGAAATGCCAAATAGGCGGATGTCTTGAGTGCTGCTCGCACCAGTCTTGCTCCGGCAAGCGCATCCGTGGGTTGGCAGCTCGAGCCCGGCAGCGATGCCGGGTCCAGATAAATGACAGCCTCCCGCTATGCGGAAGACAAAATCCGGCTTACAGGCCTGTCGTCTTTTTTCTCTCACTATTCTTGGTGCAAGACACCGGATTGCCCCAACCTCTTGCCTTACAACAAAAAAATATTTTCCTGAGTTAAGAATTTTTGTTAGTATTGATAACTAACCAATGGCTCTATTAGTAACATGCTAATTGATTGGCTTCAGTTTTTAGAAAAAAAATTCTTCCGAATGATTACACTCAGGGAAAAAGGCCGGGGCGCACAGATTAACCCCGCAAACCGTTTTTTGAAAACGGAATATCAGCAAAGCCTGACTGAGGTCATTGATGACTGGGAGCAGGCTCCCCGAAAGACTGAATTCCTTTTCGAGGACAGCAAAAGCCTCGTCAATAAGGTGACCAGCCCGGATGTAGGCATGATGTATTCCGCAAACCCTTACCAGGGCTGTGAGCATGGCTGCGTCTATTGCTACGCGCGCAACACACATGAATATTGGGGTTGCAGTGCCGGCCTGGATTTCGAAAGCAAAATTTTCGTGAAACGAAATGCACCCCAACTCCTCAGGAAGTTTTTCGAACATAAAAGCTGGCAACCGGCCCCTATATCTCTATCCGGAAACACAGATTGCTATCAACCCATCGAGCGGAGGATGCGCATCACCCGGCAACTGCTGGAAATCTGTTTAGCCTATCGAAATCCCGTCAGCATCATTACCAAAAATGCACTGGTACTGCGCGACCTGGATGTCTTGCAGGGCCTGGCTGCTTTAGATTTAGTACAGGTCTTTTGTTCCATCACTTCATTAGATGAAAACTTACGTCAGCTTATGGAGCCGCGTACCGCATCCTATCGTCAGCGTTTGAAAGTGGTAGAAAGCCTGTCAAATGCCGGCATACCTACAGGCATCATGAATGCTCCCATCATCCCCGGATTGAACGATAAAGACATGCCCGGTGTACTGAAGGCTGCATCTGAAGCTGGGGCACGATGGGCCGGATATACCATCGTCAGGCTCAACGGTGCCATCGGCCCTATTTTTCAGGACTGGCTGAAACAAGCCTTGCCTGAACGAGCAGATAAAATTTGGAACGCCATCAGCGATTGCCACGGCGGACAGGTCAACGACAGCCGTTTTGGAAATAGGATGTCCGGAGAAGGAAAATTTGCAGAGATGATTCGCTGTCAGTTTAAGCTATTCTGTAAGAAATATGGGCTGAATGAAACGAAGCTGACCTACAATACCAGTTTGTTTCGTAGGATGAAGGCAGCGCAACTCCCCTTGTTTTAATACGAATTTTGCCGGGTGCCAGCACCCCTCCGAAGATTGAAACTCTGTGCCGATGGCACTCATACCATTGAGATCGCAAGTGCCGGGCTGACTTATCATTCCCGATACGGTGCCATTCAGGAGTCGCAGCATGTATTTATTGAGTCAGGCCTAAGAATAGCGATACAGGCGGGGACACCCTTACGAATTTTGGAAATCGGTTTCGGGACCGGATTGAATGCTTTTTTGAGCGCAATTGAAACCATAGAACAAGGCCCTAAGCTTCATTACCATGCATTGGAAGCCTTTCCGCTGGAGCCGGAGTTGTATCGTGCTTTGAACTACCCCGATATGTTGGGCCATCCGGAACTCTTTCAGGCATTACACGATGCCGCATGGGAGCAGGAAGTGTCCCTTCATGAACATTTTCTTTTAGAAAAACATCAAATAGATTTTCTGAAATTTCGGCCCACAAAACGCTATCAGCTAATTTTCTTTGATGCCTTTGCTCCAGAAATACAACCAGAACTTTGGACTCAGGATTTCTTTGAGACTTTGGGCTGCCTCATGATGCCCGGTGGGATTTTGACTACTTATTGCAGCAAGGGATGTGTTCGCCGGGCGATGCAGGCTGCAGGATGGGCTGTCACCAAGATTCCCGGTCCTCCGGGAAAAAGAGAAATCGTCCGCGCGACCTGGTGCATGGAATAGAAAACATAAACTTTCTGAATGCAATCAATTTTCCGGGCAAGCCTAATTTTTTACAGAACTGTTGTTTTCCGCTCGTGGCATAATCTTTTGCCAATTACTAAGGGGAACCATCAATCCCCCGCAACCAATGAAAGCAACAATCGGCATTTACGAAACTCAGGAAAAGGCAATAGGCGCTATTAAAGCACTTAAAGATGCCGGCTATTCTGAGAAAAAAATCTCCATTCTACACCGTGCCGCAGACGCGCCTGACCCAAAAGATCCGGGTGAGGGTGGTCAGGGTTTGGGCCGGGATTCAGATGACGTGTATTCGAAAGATATGAAGGCGGCTGCTACCGGGGTCGGTATCGGTGCAGTTGTTGGTCCGACCTTAGGTATCCTCGCAGGAGTGGGTATTATTTCTATTCCGGGCCTGGGAATTTTGGTCGGTGCCGGTGCCGTGGCCGGGGCACTTGCCGGCTTGGATGTAGGCCTTATTGGCGGCGGAATCATTTCTTCTTTAGCCATCGCCAGAATGAATAAGCATCATGAGGCCCTTTACCACGAACATCTCGAAGCCGGACGCTTTATCGTCATTGCACACGGTAATGATGATGAGATAGAACAGGCAAAAGACATCCTGGAAAAATATGGTGAACACGTAGATATCGCCAGCCATGCCTGAGCTATTTCCTGTCAAATCCTTATCGAAAATCAATGAGGTATTATGATTCGTGTGCTTCGATATTTTCTACCCATGTTGTTGCTGTTTCCTGCAGTAGTTGCTGCGGGACAAGGTGCCTTGCAGCCGTCAAAAACAAAACAACCGGTACGGAAGGAAACCATCCATGAGGCGCATGACAGCCTCCGGGAAAAGGCGAATTTAGAATCCGTCATCCCGCAGAAGGCAAGTTTTAAAGAGCCATTAAAGCAGCGGAAAGCAGTGGTGATAGTTCCTGCACCGCCACCTCCGCCCGGCCCCGACCCTATCCCTCCTAAAAATCCTTAAGAAAGTTTTTACCCTTCTGCTTCTTTGAAGCTTAAACTATCCGCATCCTGCAACGTCCATGCTGCAATAAAATCGTACTGACATGAAAACGAAAGGATGGTTGCTCGGGCTGGCATTGCTGCTTTGCCTGCTCAGTTTTGGAGATGCTCAAGCACATTGTGGACATTGGAGGTACCGTCATTTTCGCCCACGCAGAGTATGGGTAGCGCCGCCGGTGGTTGTGCCCCGTGTGTATGCTTATCATTATTTCCGCCCCCGTTTCTACCGCCCGCATCCCTGGCGCTGGCATCATGGCTACCTTAGGTTCTGAACGAACCCCACATAGAAATAGCTGTCTCAAAAGGACAGCTTCTTTTTTTCAAAAAAGTCCATCCAATCAGTAATAAGAATGCTTTGAGCAGTGGGGGATCAGCGATTGATGGCCTTAAGGATAGCATGGCTTTCCGGCCTGACTATTGAGTAAAAGACATCCACAAGCTGTCCTTGTTCATTAATCAGGTACTTCTGAAAATTCCATTTTACACTTGAATTGCTATGGTGGTTACAAGCTTTCGTGGTCAGCCAGTGGTAGATGGGTGCCATATCATCGCCTTTCACAGAAATCTTGGCGGCCATTGGGAAGCTGACGCCATAGTTCTGCTTGCAGAAATGAGCGATCTGCTGGTTTGTTCCTGGCTCCTGGGCACCAAAGTTGTTGGCCGGAAACCCCACAATAACCAGCTTATCCTTGTTGGCTTTGTAGAGCTTTTCCAGGCCTTCATACTGTGGGGTGAATCCGCATTCTGAAGCGGTGTTGACAATGAGGATTTTCTTGCCTTTGAATTGGGCAAAGTCAATGCTGTCACCTGTCAGCCCGGCAACTTTAAAATCGTAAATGCTGGCAGCACAGCCACCCTTATCGGAGGCTTGAGGGCTAAAAAAGAGCAGGCAATGGAGGGTAAGCATCAGGCTGAACATAAGGATGGATTTTTTCTAAGCTGGCAGCAGATAAAATTAAGCCAGCAGATTGTCGCCCGCTGAGCAATTCGCGTACTTTCGCGGCGCTTCAAAATTTTCCATGAACCAGCACGATCAGCCTCCCTCGCAAAATGAACCTGCGCGAAATCAGAAACCGCATTCGTGCGGGCGAGGTGCGTGCGTTGTTCGCACGTAACGAGGCCCCGCATCCGGCTCCGCAACTCCATGCTGTGGACAAGGCCGAGTTGATAAACTCCCTCGGCCCCGATGAAATCCTTCCAGCCTTTGCAGCTTTGGGCGATGAGCAGCTCGAAGTCTTTCCTTATTTAGACCTCGAACGGCAGAAGGAATTGATTGACCGACTGCCCCGCGGCAGGGTATCGCACATTCTCAATAGCCTTTCATCCGATGATCGTACGGCTTTGTTTGCCTCTTTTGATGAAGAGGAACTACCGCGGTACCTGGCCTTACTCAATGCCGAAAATGAAAGCACCACCAACGACCTGCTGGAATATCCTGAAGGCAGTGTAGCAATGCTGGTGGACACCGGTTATGCTACCGTGTTGGAGGACATGAGCATCGCCGATGCCATGCTACACCTGCGCCGTAACCTGAAAGACAATGAAGCTGCGGACGTTTTTTTTGTAGTGGACCATGAAGGGCATTTGCTGGATGATATTCCCGTGCGGCGCCTGGTGCTGAGTGAGCCCGACCTTTCAATCCGGGAAATCATGGATGGTTTCTTCGTGTCGCTCAAAATCACCGATACCAAGGAAGAAGCGATTGCATGCTTTAAGCAGTATGACCGCGTGGTGCTACCGGTGGTGGATGAACAAAACAAGATGCGGGGCGTAATCACAATTGACGACGTTCTGGACGTAGCGGAAGAACGCGACACTCGCGAAATGCAACGCTTCGGTGGCTTGGAATCTCTGGACTATCCCTATGTGGAAACGCCTTTTTTTACCCTGATTCGTAAGCGGGCCGGCTGGTTGGTCATCTTGTTTTTGAGTGAAATGCTCACCGCTTCTGCGATGGGCTATTTCTCCCATGAAATTGAAAAAGCGGTAGTACTGGCGCTCTTTGTGCCCTTGGTTATTTCCAGTGGGGGCAACAGCGGCTCGCAGGCTGCCACGCTCATCATCCGTGCAATGGCGTTGAAAGAGCTTTCCATCCGGGATTGGTGGTATGTGATGCGTCGCGAAATCCTCTCCGGCCTGTCTCTGGGTGTGGTCTTGGGCAGCCTGGGTTTTGTGCGCATATCGGCCTGGCAAGGCTTGCATTGGATTGACTATGGTCCACATTGGGCTTTGCTGGGTGCAACCGTGGCCTGTTCGCTCATCGGTATTGTGATGTGGGGTACGCTCAGTGGCTCTATGATTCCGATTTTATTAAAGAAGTTTGGTCTGGACCCTGCGACTTCCTCAGCCCCTTTTGTTGCCACCCTCGTGGACGTGACGGGTCTGGTGATTTACTTCAGCATTGCCGCGACCATCCTGAGTGGAACACTGCTATAGCCTCCTGAATAGTATTCATAAAATGGAGGCTGCCTCAAAAGGGCAGCCTCATCGTTATGCCAGCTATTTTTTGGTTTTCCTGCAAGAGTGCCTGCTGCAACGGATGCGGGGCTCTGCTCCTAACAAGCCAGTCTAAAAAAAATCGAAACGTTAAACAGCGGCTTTTGCCTGTTTAGCCAGTTCTTTTTCCCAGCGCCAGGCCGTGTCCATCATAGCGTCCAGGTCATACTGAGGCTTCCAGCCGATTATTCTTTGTGCCTTGTCGTTGTTGGCAAACACGGCAGGTACATCACCGGCACGGCGTGGCCCGATTTGATAATTCAATTTCTGTCCGCTTACGCGTTCGAAAGCGGCAATCAATTCCAGTACGGAAACGCCCTTACCTGTACCGAGGTTCAGCGTAAGACAGTTGTCTTCATCATCTGCTTCCAGCATGTATTGTAGTGCTTGGGTATGGGCTGCTGCTATGTCCATCACGTGAACATAGTCGCGGATGCAGGAGCCGTCCCGGGTGTCGTAGTCGTTGCCATAAACTGACATAGAATCACGTCGGCCAATGGCTGTTTGTGTGATGACCGGTACAAGGTTTTCTGGCACTTCCTGCAACTCGCCGAGCTGTGCGGACGGGTGTGCACCAACGGGGTTGAAATAACGAAGCAGGGCTACATTTCCTTCCGGCCACACCTTGGCTACATCCCGGCATATATCCTCACACATCTGTTTGCTGCGGCCATAGGGAGACTGAGCCTGGTTCTGAGCACCCTGCTCACTCACCGGCAATTCCTGAACAGAACCATAGACGGCGCAAGAGGAAGAAAAGACAAACTGAAAGACCCCGAAACGCTGGGCGCATTGCAGCACATTGATGAGCGCGCGGAGGTTGTTTTCATAATAAAGCAAAGGCTCCTGAACGGATTCGCCCACGGCCTTGAATGCAGCAAAATGGATGATGCCGACGATGTCCGGGTTGTCAAAAAAGATGGCTTCGGTGTAGTCCATTTTTTTGAGGTCCACCTGATAATTCTTCACCTTTTTACCGGTTACTTTTTCAATGCCCTCTAAGTATTGTAAAGAGCCTCGGCTGAGGTCGTCGGCGGAAATAACCTCAAATCCGTTTTGAATCAAATCCACGATGGTGTGGCTGCCGATGTAGCCACAGCCTCCGGTTACCAGTATCTTCTTGCTCATGATAGGAATGACTTTTAGGGTATGGCTTCAAAAGTACGGGGGATTGAAAGGGAGCCGAGGTTGTTCCTTAGATTCCTTTTTTTAGAAAGCTTGCTACATAGCTTGCCGTACGTTTTCTCCTTGGTAAATGGGTATTCCATTAAAAGGGTTCTCCCCGTTTTTTCATAGCAGTGTACTTACGGATTTTTAGATACTTCGCAAACGATGCAAAGGCAGAAATCCTGCAAATGACGTAGCCGTAATAACCATCCAGAATCCCGCCCCGAAGGATGAACAGACTGAAAAAAGTCCAGCCTGGCGACAACAACAGCTTGAAAATTGAAACCCGTTTTCCACGGGCTACATCAAAGCGTGCACCCACCTCTGAATAATGTTCTACCTTCTTTAGGTGAGAAGAAATAGTAGGGAAGGAGTAATGGTACAAGTCCCCTTTCAGTATGCAGGTTCGTGCAGTTTTTTGCATTTCGAATCCTTCATGAACCTGGTCCATCGTCATGTGCCCCTTTGTCTTGTTCAGTAGCCGGATTTTTTGATTTGGGTACCAGCCGCAGTGACGAATCCAGGCGCCGCAATAGTTGGTCAGGTTGTTGAATAGGCAAGCATCATATTTAGGGTCTTGTTTGAAAGAAAGGATACTATCCTGCAGGGTGGGAGAGAGCACTTCGTCGGCATCAATAGAAAGGATCCAGTCGTAGCTGGCAGCTTGTATCGCGAAGCTTTTTTGGGTACCGTAGCCTTCAAAGGGGTGTTGCAATACCCTTGCTCCCATGCTTTGCGCCAGCTCCAGGGTGTTGTCTTTCGAAAAGGAATCCACGACAACCACTTCGTCGGCTACCGTCTGTAAGGCTTCCAGGCAACGGACGATGTTGTGGGCTTCGTTGAACGTGATAATGATTGCACTGAGTTTCATATGGGCCGGCTGATGAGCTACTGAATTGGGCCGACAAAAATGATAGAAAACTGCTGAGCCGTTAAAGCTTCGTTGCAGATTGCCTGTAATTCGTGCTCATGGGAAGCTGTCAGATACCTTTGCCGCTATGCGCCTTCACTGGTTATTGCCCAAACGTTCCGGCATTCCTGTGCTGATGTATCACCGCATCTGGCCCGGGCAACGTGACGGCCTGACACTGACCCCCGAAGACCTGCGTGCACAATGGACTTACCTGAAAGAGGAAGGATATCATTGCCTGAGCATGGAGCAATTTTTAAAAATATCCAGAGGGGCCGCGCATAAGCCCAAGAAATGTTTCCTGCTCAGTTTCGACGATGGTTACCAGAATAACCTGTGTTATGTTTTGCCCTTATTGCGCGAGTTTGGCTGGGAAGCCACTTTGTTTATCATCGCCGGCACTTTAGATGGCAGTTACGATTTGGGCGAAGGCATTGACCGAAAATTATCCCTTGCCGAATTGAAGAGTATGGCTGGGGCCAACATTAGCCTGGGGCTGCATGGTTTTCATCATGAAAATTTTCAGCAAGCCCCTCCTTCTGCAATCAGGCAGGCATTGCAGCAATCCATCGAAGTGTTCGAAAACAGCGGATTGCGTTACCATAAAGTACTGGCATATCCTTATGGTGCCCGCCCCAAAGGAGCCGAGCAGGAGCAACTCAACAAATGGCTCAGTGCGCATGGGGTCAAAGCGGCATTTCGTATCGGCAACCGGCCACAGAGGATCCCGGCAAAAGATGTGTACCAGCTTCAGCGTATAGATATCCGGGGCGAAGACAGCCTGGAAGATTTTAAAATCAAGCTGCGCAAAGGAAAGCTGAAGCCCTTTTAGCAGGCAGAATGTTTGGCTCCCAAATCTGAAGCAGGAATTTGCAGCTATTCTTATCTGGTGCTATCTGCATGGTAATGATTTCATGAAATGACTGAGAGCTGCTCCGTTACTTTTGGCGCTTATTTCTCTGCTCATGCGTCTTTCGTTTTTCGCTGTGTTGCTACTTTGGGTATCCTCTGCAACGGCTCAACAAAAGCTGATTTCCCTGAATGATATCTGGCGGGATGGAAGCTTTGCGGTGCGTTCCGTCCCGGGATTTAATGCACTGCCTGATGGAGAACATTACACAGAATTGGATGAAGACAATGGCTTGCACTTAATCATCATCCGAAGCTTAAGGGATGGTTCCATTTTTGGCACGCTTTACAGCGGGAAATTGGCTGTTCAGGAATATGAAATCAATAAGGCTCAGAACAAGCTGTTGTTGCTAACCGATGGAGAACATATCTATCGCCGATCGGTGTTGTATCGCACCTATGTGTATGACGCGAAAACTGGGAAACAATTCTTGCTGGACTCTGAGAAAGTGCTGCATGCAACATTTTCACCCGATGGAACCCAAGTCGCTTTTGTGAAAGACAATAACCTGTTCATACAAGACCTGAGCACGGGCAAACGAACACAAGTGACGAGAGACGGCAAGCGAAATTTTATTATCAACGGCAATTGCGACTGGGTGTATGAAGAAGAATTTGAGTTTACCCGAGCTTTTGAATGGAGCCCGGACAGTAAGTACATCGCATACTACCGGTTTGATGAATCAAAGGTGCCCGAGTACACCCTGATTAAGTACGACAGCATTTATCCTACACCGTACAAATACAAATATCCCGTGGCCGGTGAGCCTAATTCAGAAGTTCACATTTTCAGCTACGAACTCAGCACGGGGCATACTCAACAAATGAACCTGCTTGAAAGCGGGGAGACGACTGACATGTATGTCCCACGCATCAAATGGACCCAGGACCCGGATCAGCTCTGTATTTATAAAATGAATCGCCGGCAAAATGAATGGACGCTCGTACTCGCAGACCGTAGTACGGGACAATGTGTGCCCATCTTTCGGGAAAGTAACAAGTCGTATATCGAAATCAACGACAACCTACAGTTCCTGCCTGATGGACATTCCTTTCTTTTCAATAGCGAACAGGACGGTTGGAATCATCTCTATATCTACAACTGGAAATCAAAAAGGATGACCGCCCTGACTCCTGGAGCTTTTGATATTGATGAAATCGCCGGAGTGGACGCCCGTGCAGGGTACGTTTACTACACGGCTGCAACACCGACACCCATGCAGCGCCAGCTTTTCGTTGTGGATTTTAAAGGAAAGCACACGCGTTCACTCAGCCAGGCAGAGGGCACGCATACCATTACCGGTATTGCCGGAAACAAATATTTCCTGGACCGTTTTTCCAGCCTGAATACGCCTCCTGTTTATCGCCTTATTGATGCGCAGGGGAACCTGGTACGCACGCTGGAAGACAATGCGCCATTGAAAAAAAAGATGGCGGAATACAAGCTGGGCAAGATGGAGTTTGTGCAGGTGGAGGGCGCCTATGGCGTGAAGCTGAATGCCTGGCGAATTCTTCCACCCGATTTTGATCCGAATAAAAAATACCCGGTGCTGATGTATCAATACAGCGGGCCGGGCTCACAGGAAGTTGCGGATCGTTTTCCTGTCCGGGACTATTTCTGGCATCAGATGCTCGCGCAGAAAGGCTACATCATTCTTTGCGCCGATGGTACGGGAACCGGATTCCGGGGTGAAGCTTTTCGTAAAAAAACATACCTCCAACTAGGCAAGTATGAAAGTGATGACCAGATTGCTGTTGCTCGCTACTTGGGCAGCTTACCTTATGTGGACAAAAGCCGCATCGGCATTTGGGGCTGGAGCTTTGGCGGCTTTATGAGCAGTACCTGCATCCTGAAAGGTGCTGATGTGTTCAAGATGGCAGTGGCTGTAGCTCCGGTAACCAACTGGCGTTTCTACGACAATATCTATACAGAGCGATACATGCGCAGGCCGGATGAAAATGAAGCAGGTTATGACAACAACGCCCCTGAAAAAATGGCCTCGCTACTGAAAGGGAAATTCCTACTCATTCATGGCACTGGCGATGATAACGTGCATTTTAGTAATAGTGTGGCGCTCGTGGACCATCTTATTCTGGCAGGAAAGCAATTCAGCACCTTCTATTATCCCAACCGAACACATGGCATCTCCGGGGGAAACACGCGTCTTCACCTCTACCAGATGATGACCGATTTTATCCTGAAAAATCTATAGCCCCAGGAAGAAATGATTTCATTAGGCCAAAAGGTTAAAGCCGCGGTATTTCTGTTGCATTTTTAATTGAAAATGCCAGTAGGAATACGGATTCAAGCATAATCTTCAGTCCCGGTATTTCCTAGCCCTTTGCGTCATGTTCCATCGTATCCTGACCCGATCCCGCCTGTATCTGCGCCTGTGCCGCAGCTTAGACAGGCTGAAGCTTCCAGGCTTCCGGGGAGCTTCGTTATATGCAGTACTCAAGACCATGTTTCGGGAGTTGGGCACACATAAGCTCAACATCCGGGGGGCGGCTGTGACCTTTAATTTCTTTATGGCGATTCCGCCTTCGCTGCTCTTCTTCTGTTCGCTGGTTCCTTATCTGCGCCTAAGTGGGGTAGAGGCCTCATTGCTGAGCATCATCCGTATCATCTCACCCAATGATGTCTCGTATGCCAGCCTGAGCGGGATTGTGATTGACTTTCTGCACAATGAACGCAGAGACATTCTTTCCTTCGGTGTCCTCAGTACTTTTTTCTTTTCGTCAAATGGTATCATGGGGCTGATACGTTCTTTCGACCGATCTCTGCCTGTGTATATCCGGCGCAGTGCAGCCCATCGCCGCTGGACTGCTATCAGGCTCACCTTTGCCGTGTTGGTGGTGACCATCTTCACCATTGCCGCGTTGATTCTACAAACGCAATACATCAACGACCTCATTGATCGTTATACGGGGCATGCCGTCTTGCTTCAGGCGATGACGCTATTCATCATCGTGCTGATGATTTTTCTGGTTATCTGCCTGCTCTATACCTACGGCCCCTCGCTCAAAGAACGTTTTCCCTTCTTTTCGCCTGGAGCCATTTTCGCCACAGTTTCTTGTGTCTTGCTCAGTGCCGCATTCTTCTATCTGGCAAAAAATGTGATTCACTATAACAAGGTTTATGGCTCCATCGGCAGCCTGATGGCATTTATGGTTTGGCTGTTTCTGAATACACAGCTCGTGCTTATCGGCTTTGAAATCAACCTGAGTATTCTGGTGCTGGGTACTGAAGCGAAGCAGTCGCTTGCGATTACAAAAGCATCAATTGAAAAGCCCTCTGAAACAGATTAAGAATCCAGGTACTTGCTCCCTCAGTAATTGCTGGTGGTAGAATGCTAAAAAAAGAGGAACAATTATTCTCAAGTAATACCCGCTCCGAAATAGGCGGCATCTTTGCCCACACGGAAGGGTTCCCTCCCACTTGATCCACCTGTATTATACATGAAACTTCCGCTGTACAAGCGCATCCTGGGCCACCTCTACTTTGTGTATGCACTCACGCTCTTTGCGCTGACCATGCTGATCGTAGTTGTCCCTATCTGGCTGACCACCCTGTTCGATGAGCCGCGTCGGGCACATTGGATGCATCCTATTTTCAGACTTTGGATGGGGGTGTACATGCCTTTGGCTTTTTGCCCGGTGTTCCGAAAAGGCAAAAAATATTTTCAGCCTGGGAAAAACTATGTAGTTGTTTGCAACCATAATTCTTTTGCCGATGTACCTGTTTCCTCACCCTGGATACCGGGCCCCAATAAGACGCTGGCAAAAGCTGAAATGGCCCGTATCCCCATCTTCGGTGTCATCTACAAAGCCGGTTCTGTATTGGTAGATCGTAAGAGCGAATCGAGCCGAAGAGATAGTTTTCTTCAAATGGAAAAGATGTTAGAGAAAGGCTTGCATCTCTGCCTGTACCCGGAAGGCACACGAAATAAAACCAGTCAGCCACTTCAGAACTTTCATAAAGGCGCCTTCAGAACGGCTATCGAAGTGCAATTACCGGTTGTTCCTGCCCTCATTTTCAATACGAGAGATATTCTACCTGGTAAGCCAGGCTTTTGGGCCTGGCCCAGAAAAATTCATTTCCATTTTCTACCGCCCGTTGAGACAGCCGGATTGAAGCGTGAGGACGCCGAAGCATTGAAAGAACGAGTACGTGCATTGATGCTGGAATACTATGTTGCCAACCGGGAGCAACTGGGTTGATTTTTGGAATACTCTTTTTTAGAAAAAATATTTTTTGAGCCATGACGTATGCATTGTTTGGAACCGGAAATATGGCTTGGCTGCTGGCTACACGCATGACGGCCGCCGGCCATATCTGTGTTGGGGCCTGGGGGCGAAATGCTGAAGCGATGAATGCCCTTTGTGATGCCTATTATTTACCTCGATTGGCTGCTCCGGAACAACTTAATGATGGCCCGGATGCAGTCATCCTTGCCCTTAGCGATGATGCAATACCCAGCATAATCTCCCGCCTTTCACTGCGCTATTCTACACTGATTCATACCGCAGGTTCGGTGCCTCTTAGTTTATTGGAAGGCCATAGCAACCATATCGGTGTGGTCTGGCCTGTTTATTCAATTCGGAAAGATTCACTCCCGGCACACAGAAGTTTTGCTGCGCTCATAGAAGCCAATACTCCAGTGGCTAAAATTGCCGTTCGGGAAGTGGCAAAGGCGATTTGTGATCAGCAATATGAAGCGGGTTCTGAACAACGCGCCTGGATGCATGTGGCTGCAGTGATGGGCAACAATTTTGTGAACCATCTTCTGGGTATTGCAGCAAGCATCAGCGCAACACAGGAGGTGCCGCTCAGCATCCTGCAACCCTTACTGGAACAGCCGCTCCAGGATATGCGCACCAAACAGCCCTTTGAGGTGCAAACCGGGCCGGCACGCAGGCATGACTCCGCAAGTATGCAGCGTCAGTTGGATATGCTTGCAACAAAACCCGAATGGCAGGAACTGTATCGCGCTGCTTCTGCTTCTATCATGAAGCTGTATAAGCCTATTGGCAAGCCAGCCTCTTGATTGGGCATACCTTTGGCCCCGTTTCAATTTGCGCTATGGAAGCGCTACAAGTTCATGTACACGATTCATTTTAAGTTCGAGCAGAAAGGCCTTGAACCCATCACTCTTCATAATATTTCCGGCGACCAGAACCTGGTAGAAGTAGCCGAAGAAAACGGAATAGAACTACACCATAATTGCGGTATGGTTTGCGGCTGCAGCACTTGCCATATCTATCTGGAAGAAGGAGCGGATTCTGTACCGGAAATTTCAGACCGAGAGGAAGATTTTATTGACCGGGCCCGCAACCCTAAGCTCAATTCCCGCCTGGCATGCCAGTGTGTGCTGGAGCCCGGAGGAAGTGGGGAAATTACAGTAACGATCCCCGACCAGAGCCTGCTGCATGGTGAATAGAAATTGTGGCCAACCGTCATTTATAAAATCGGATGCTTCCGTTTTTCTTTAGGAAAATCAGCAGGCATTTAAGAAAAACAATGTCCTAAACACAACGAATTTTACTTCGGAACACCCCCTTTACGATCTGTTTATCCAGTCCTGAACTTATGTACGAACCGCCGATTCACTGGAGCGACCACGAAGACATCGCCCAGAAGCTATACGAACGATTTGGAGCTGATTTTGGCGAAAGCCAGATATACCGAATCCGCTTTACCGACCTCCTGGAATGGGTGCTACAGATTCCGGGCTTTGCCGGAAAAAGAGAAGAAAGCAACGAAGGACATCTGGAGATGATTCAGAGTGACTGGGTGTATGAATGGCGCGATAATCAGTAAGCCTATGGCCAATTGTACCCGATGAACCTTGCTGGTCACTCCTTGTTTTTCTGTAAAGAAGCTCGTAGCTCAGGTTGGCCTGAAGCTTGCATCGGTATATATTTTCCAACGAGTTTGAACAGCATATTTCCGCCTTCTTGCAAACGGGCTGTTACCTGAATATATTTCTCCTGTTCGTCCCAGTTCAGGTCAAGTATAGGCCGACTGTCTGGATGAATTAATCCCAGGAATTTGATGACAGAAGATTCATGCAGCATTAGGTTTTTACCGAGTGCTGATTCCAAAGCTTCCTTCACGATGGCAAGGGTACACACGCCTGGAACAATTGGATGGCCTGGAAAATGGCCTTCAAAAATTCGATGCTGTATATCGAAAGACAACTGACAACTCAATGAGTTTTGCTGTTGTTCCCAATTGTTTAGAACGTAGAAGTCATTCCTCATGCTCCATTTTTTTAGCCTCGATGCGGAAGTTAGTCTTCAGGTGGGCAACGGCAAAACTATCAGGTAAATGCCCGGGGCTCATAGCAGGAGTTGTTTGAATCCGGGCTTTAAGGTGGTTTTTAGCCACTACGTCCGTATGTAAAATTTTACCCGAATTTTTATTGATAAAAAAGTATGCCTGGTCACCCATTGAACCAGCCTCATAAACCAATGTGTCGCTAATCTGGCTGGAACTGAACGGAGGCTGTGCCATGCCCAGCAGCAATTGAATATCCTGGCGCAGGGCATGAATCAGGTAGGGCTTGTCGAATTGCGGCATCATGCGATGCACGGTAAATGAGTCGGGGCACCAGAGGCTGAAATCGAAAAATGTATATCCCAGTTCATTGGTGAATACTGCACGGGTAGTATGTGAGTTGCTGTCGTATTTCAGCAGGAGTAATCCGGAAAGGTGAATATTCTTGAATAATATCTTCCCATTCACCAAGCAGCGGTACCAGGCTTGTTGGCTTGGTGCTGCATGGCAAAAGCTTATTTCTTTCAGAGAAATTTCTGAGGTATGTAGCCTTTTTTTTGTTAGAAAATAGCTTGGATTGCAGCTCGAAAACAGAAAGAGAGCAATCAGAATTATGGGGCTAACGCAACTTAAAAAGCGCATCATTCAAGGCTGTATTATGCAGGCTGCTCGAGAAATTCATTTCAGTAAAATCGCCCCCTGGTTCTTTCAGATTCAGGCGCTCAACATCATAGTTATTTCGGTTCAGAAACACATCAATTTCATCAAACAATTTTCGCATTGCATCATGCGCCGGTGTCATTTGCAGCAGGTATTGTTTGCCATTCTCAAATGCACGAACTACAAAGTCCGGATTGCTGAATACGGTGCCCCGCATGCAGTCTAGCATCACTCGGTTGACCGATTGCATGGTTTTACTGCTCCGGGTGTTGATACGGGTGCTTTTTTGTTCGTCTTTCACCAGCATTTGCCCACCATTCATCACCACCAGGTAATGAAAAGGAGCGGTGTATTCAATACGCACTTTGTCCGCACGCTTGTAGTAAAACTTACCCTTTGATTTGATTTTGTCGCTCAGCATGGCCAGATGCTTATCCTGTGAAAAATCACAGGAAATACTTTGCAATGATGAGGTTGCCTTTTGCAGAGAAGCCTGTAGGGCAGCCGTATTTTCAACAGGGTGAAACCCTTTGGGCTGTGCCTGGGATTCCGAAAAAAGGCAGCAAAGTAACAGGCATAAAAAGAGATTACGCATAGGCATCAACACCGAGCAGTTTATCAAGGCGGACGAAAGTATAGCCCTTTTCCCGGCAGCCCTGAATGAAGGCTGTTAAAATGGAAGCGGTATATGCCACATTATCGTGCAATAGGATGATGTCTCCGCCACGAACTTTTTTCAAAAGCTTTTTCAGCAAAGCATCCGCATTACGGGAAGAAGTGTCGAACGATCGCAGGCTCCATCCCACTGTTTGCATTTGGGTCAGATTCACGGCATGCGACAATTCCGGATTGGTGACCCCAAAGGGTGGGCGAAACAGGCGCGGAGCACGGCCAATAATTTGCTTGAGGTAGGCATTGGTGCGGCTTATTTCCTCAGCCATCTTATTCCTGTTTTTCCAATCGAAGCCAAACCCATGTTCATAACTATGGTTGCCAATAATATGGCCTTCATCATGCCACCGCTTTACCATGTCGGGCGCGGCTTCTGCATGTTTTCCGATGCTGAAAAAAGCAGCGGGTACGGCTTCCTTTTTCAGCACCTCAAGTATTTCGGAAGTGAATGAAGCCGGCCCGTCATCAAAGGAGAGTGCAATCTGTTGGGCGTTTCTTGCGCCATGATTTCGGGACTGAATGAAAAAATTGAGCCGGATAAAAAGGGCACCCATGGCCAGGATGAAAAGGTAGATGCCCAGCATCACCAGGATCCACCACCATTCGTGCCATTCCCGGGCAATGCCGATGAGTAGTATGATGGCAACTATTACAGCCGCATCGCGGACGAGAACAAAGGGGCGCATGGCTACATTGCCTTTTTTAGGATGGACAACAATAGCAGCAACCAGCCGCTAATAAAACAAAGCCCACCAATAGGTGTGATGATACCCGCAGGGCCGATGCTCACGCCCTTGCTCAGCAAAATAGCCAGTAAGTATAGTGAACCTGAAAACAGAATGATACCGGCAACAAACAGCCAGGATGCCCAGCGTAAACCTGCAACAGGAATACTGCTGAAAAGAATGCCCACGGCCAGCAAGGCCAGGCTATGATAGAACTGATAGGTGACGCCTTTTTCGTAAATCGCCAGTTGCTGTGGGTCTAACTGGGCTTTCAGTGCATGTGCGCCAAATGCGCCCAACACGACGGCAAGCCCAGCGAAGAAACAGCCTGCTAGGAGCGCAGGTTTGTACATGCTTTCAAGATTTGCGCAAAGGTATCCTCGTGAATCTTCTCTACTTCGATTTGGATGGATGCTGCCTGATAAATGATTTTTCGTTCTGCTTCCAAGGCTTCTAGCACGGACTCGGAAAGCTCACCGAGGAGGGGACGTTGCTCGTCAGACTGGCGCAACTGGCGTAATAGAGTTTTGGTTTTTGCTCTAAGCCATATTAGGCATCCGGCATCTTGCATCAACGAAAGATTTTCCGGCAGGCATGGGCAGCCCCCGCCAACAGCCACGATTGTTTTTACTCTTCCGGTTCCCCGGATGCAGGCTTCCAATACATGAGACTCAATTAGCCGGAATCCTTCTTCTCCTACTGAGGCAAATATTTCAGAAATGCTCCGTCCGGCATAGGCGCAGATTTGCTCATCAAGGTCGAGGAAGCTCCAGCTATGCTGCCTGGCCCAAACCTTCCCCCAAAAGCTTTTACCTACGCCCGGCATACCAATTAGGAAGAGAAGATTCATTCGCACTAGATGCTTAGGGCCGTTTTTTAATGGTCAGATTTTCCCTTTGATGAATTTCCAAATTAACACCAGGGCATGGTTGGCTGCCAGTTCTTTATTTCGGATTCTGTCTTGATAAAACTGGAAGCTCTTGCTGCATTGTTTTCCTTCCCGGCATACGGCCATACATACCTTCCCCTGAGGGCTGCGATCCGTATGCCCACTGAGCATGCCCGTGATGCCAAAGCCAATATCGCTGCCTAATGCTTTTCTTGCCCCCTCTGCCATTTCCATAGCCACTGCTTCACTCACAACATCGTATTGCTGTATGCTCTCTGCCTGAACTCCGAGTTGTTTTTGTTTGACTTCATTTTGATAGCAGACGATACTGCCACTGAAATATTTAGAAGCGCCGGCAATTTGGGTGATGCGGTGTGCTATATAGCCGCCCGTACAGCTTTCTGCCAGGCCCAACATCCATTTCTTTTCCACCAATGCTTTTCCCAAAATCGATTCCAATGGCTCGTCTTCAAGGCTGAGGCAGATGTTTTCCAGGCGTTGAGCAAATGCTGCCTGTGCCTGATTCAGTTCTTCAGATAATTTTTTTGCATCCCTTGCTTTCCCGCTCAGCCGCAAACGCAACATACCCGATTGAGGGAGGTACGCCAGGTGGATGTGTTTCGGCAATGCGGTTTCAAGATCCTTTATGCGCTCAGCAACGAAACTTTCTCCTTCGCCTGCGGTGATGATATTGCGGTACGCAATGTGCCCGTCACTGCCTAATTGTTGCAGCCGGGGCAAGACCTCTGCTTCCATGAGATACATCATTTCGTAAGGCACCCCGGGCATAGACACGACAACCTTTCCTTCTTTTGAAAACCACATTCCGGGTGCAGTACCTCGTTTATTAAAGAGCACTTCACAGCTTTCCGGCACCCAGGCCTGGTGAAGGTTTGTTTCCAGCATGGGGCGATTATTACGATTGAATATTTCCTTGACATGCGCCAACACCACTTCGTTTTCTACCATTTTGCCTCCGAAATATTCAGCAAGCACCGGCTTGGTGATGTCGTCTGCGGTAGGGCCAAGCCCGCCCGTGAGTAAGAGGAGGTCATTACGGGGCAACTCTTCGTCCAGTGCTGCCTGAATAGCTGCGGCATCATCGGCAATGGCAATCCGACGGGAAATTTCGATGCATAGTTGATTGAGATGGGTGGCCATCCAGGCCGAATTAGTATCAATCACCTGGCCAATGAGCAATTCATCCCCTATAGTAATGATGGTTGCTTTCTGTATCACTTCTGGTAAAAGTTTCTGATAGAGCCTGGCTGTTGCGGCATTCTATTATTTGAAAAATCCTTCGAGTCTTTTTCTCAATTCTTCGTGCATCGGCACTTTCACTTTTGCTTCCGGGTCATAGAAGACCAGTGTCGTCAGGCCTTTGTTGAGCAAGGCGCCTGCTTCGTTGAACAGTTCTGAATGAAACTGGATTTTCGGGCCTGTTGGCAGTTCTCTGAGTGTAGTGCGCACGGTGATTAGGTCATCATAAAGAGCAGGGCGCAGGTACTTAGCCTGAAGCTCGATGACCGGCATGTGAATACCCATAGCTTCAAGCTCCTTATAGCTGAATCCTAATTGCCGGATGGCTTCAGCCCGTCCTACTTCATAGTACAAGGCATAGTGCCCATAATAGAGGAACCCCATCTGGTCGGTTTCGCCATAACGAACCCGGATTTTTGTTTCGGAGTGATACATGAAATTCAAAAGTAGGACTCCCGTTTTAGCCTGCCCTTAAGGTAGAGGCTCAGGCTAATTCGTACATTCCATGACCGGTAATTTTGACGGAACAGATTTATGCAAGCGGCTACGCAACTACCACAGGACAGCAAGGAAGAACAGGAAAAACGACTTATCCTGCGGGAATATCGCGCCCTGCTTCGGGCCCTCAAACAAAAGATAAAAAAGGGCGACCGAAGTACGCTGCGTCGTGCATTTGAGCTGGCTGCAGATGCTCATAAAGAAACCCGCCGTAAAAGCGGTGAGCCTTACATATTGCATCCTCTGGCTGTGGCCCAGATAGTAGTTGCAGAAATAGGATTAGGGGTCACCAGCGCAGTCTGTGCTTTGCTGCATGATGTGGTTGAAGACACCGAGCTGACTTTGGAAGATATCGGGGAAGGATTTGGCGAACAATGCGCCCGGATCATTGACGGACTCACCAAAATCAGCAATGTGGTGGACCTGAAAGCGAACACCACAATTCAGGCCGAGAACTTCCGAAAGATCCTCCTGACTCTGGTAGATGACCCGAGGGTCATTTTAATCAAGCTTGCGGACCGGCTGCACAACATGCGCACGATGGACAGCATGAGCCGCGACAAACAACTCAAGATTTCCAGTGAGACAACCTATATCTATTCGCCCCTCGCACACCGCCTGGGACTTTATGAAATCAAAAGTGAGCTTGAAGACCTGGCACTTAAATACACGCAGCCAGAGGTGTATATGGAAATCAGCCGGGGCCTGAAAGAAACGAAACGAGAACGCACCCGTTATATCAATGAATTCATCAAGCCACTGAAAGAAGAACTGGAACAGGCAGGCTTTGATTTTGAAATTCATGGTCGCCCCAAAGCCATCCATTCCATTTGGGAAAAGATGCGCACCAAGCATGTAAGCTTCGAGGAAGTGTATGACATCTTCGCTATCCGTATCATTCTCAATTCTCCATTAGAACAGGAAAAGTCGGACTGCTGGAAGGTTTATTCCATCATCACCAATTTCTACCGTCCCTCTACGGAGCGCCTGCGCGACTGGATTTCGGTGCCAAAGGGTAACGGCTATGAAGCTTTGCACACTACCGTTATGGGTCCCGCAGGCCGCTGGGTCGAAGTGCAAATCCGCAGCCGGCGAATGAATGAAATTGCCGAAAAAGGATTAGCTGCCCACTGGAAATACAAGGAAGGAGCAACCGGGCCACAAGCCGCTCAGGAAAGTAAGCTGGATCATTTTCTACGCCACATCCGCGAAATTTTATCCAACCCAGAAACAGATACTCTGGATTTCTTGTCTGATTTCAAGCTGGAGGTATTTACAGAAGAAATCTATCTGTACACTCCCAAAGGCGAACTACGAGTGCTGCCAAAAGGCGCCACGGCACTAGATTTTGCCTTCGATGTCCACTCGCAACTTGGAGCACGATGCATTGGTGCTAAAGTGAACCACAAGCTGGTGCCTTTGAGTCATGTGCTGAAAAGCGGCGATCAGGTTGAGGTCATCACTTCCGCCAAGCAACACCCAAATGAAGACTGGCTGAGTTTTGTAACCACAGGAAAAGCCAAGAGCCGAATCAAGTATTACCTCAAGGAGGAAAAACGAATGATTGGCGAAGAAGGGAAGGCTATGTTGCAGCGTAAACTTTCGCACCTGGGCGTGGAGTTAAGCCCTTCCAACATCAATGAACTGTGCTTGTTTTTTAAAGTACAATCCATGCTCGACCTGTATTATGGCGTAGCGGTCGGTGCCATTGATATCCGTGAGCTAAAAGAGCATTTTGAAGTGATTGGTGATCGGCTTATGCCCCGCTCCCGGGAAGGCCGCGCGGATTTGAAGCAAGGCGAAGAAGCACCCAAACCGGGATTAAAACCCAATAAGGACACTGAACTCATCATCTTCGGCGAAAGCTCTGATAAGATTCAATATTCGATTGCGAAATGTTGCCAACCCATTCCGGGTGACGATGTGTTTGGCTATGTAACTACCGGTGAAGGGCTGAAAATCCACCGAACAGACTGCCCGAATGCAGCCCAGTTGCTGGCCAACTTTGCACACCGGATTGTGCGTACGAAATGGGCGGTCAATAAGGAACTTGCCTTCCTCAGCGGCCTGCGAATCACGGGCCTGGACGATGTAGGTGTAGTACAGAAAATAACCAGCGTTATTTCCGGTGAACTACAGATGAACATGCGCTCCCTCAGTATTGATTCTAAAGACGGCGTCTTCGAAGGCACCATTAAAGTCTTTGTCCATGACCGGAATGAACTGGATGTACTGAACCATAAACTCAATGAACTGGAAGGAGTCATGAAGGTGGAACGATTAGAGTCTATTGATGAATAAGTCGTTTGCAAAAAGTCAATCACTGCTTCTCTGATTAAGTTTTCCAAGCTCAGGCCCGGGGCAAGCAAGTGGGCAATATTTTTGCGGCCCAATCCATTTTTGTCCGGTTTTGTCTTCCTGAATTAGGTTACACTTCCGGCTCATTTGCTAAAAAAATCATCCTCAATGAGCCTCTTTTCCGATTACTCCTTCTCCGGCCAGCGTGCTGTGGTGCGTGTAGATTTCAATGTGCCCATAAAAAAGGGTGTAATCAGCGATGACACCCGTATCCGCGCGGCTTTACCAACGATTCAAAAAATACTAGACGATGGCGGTTGCCTGGTGCTGATGAGCCATCTGGGGCGACCGCATAAAGAGATTGCCAAGAAGCCGGAACTTACCCTTGCCGATTTTAGCTTGAAGCCCGTGGCAGAAAGGCTCTCAGAATTGCTGAATCGTCCGGTGCAGTTTGCGGAAGATGCCGGCAGCAGAACCGCTTTGAATCAAGCACAGACACTAAAGCCCGGTGAAGTATTACTGCTCGAAAACCTGCGCTATTATCAGGAAGAAGAAAAAGGAGACCCGGATTTTGCTCAGCGCCTGTCCCGCCTGGCCGACGTGTATGTGAATGATGCCTTTGGCACCGCCCATCGGGCACATGCTTCTACAGCCATTATCGCCGATTTTTTTGCACCCGCCCGAAAAATGTTTGGCTTGCTCATGGAAGCAGAACTTCAGGCGGCCCGGCAAATCATGGAGAACCCGGCAAGGCCTTTTACCGCCATCATAGGCGGGGCCAAGGTGAGCGATAAGATCCTCATCATTGAAAACCTATTAGACAAGGCTACGGACATCATTATCGGGGGGGGAATGGCATATACGTTTTGGAAAGCACAAGGCTGTAGTATCGGCAATTCCCTGTGTGAAGATGACCGCTTAGACACTGCACGCAACCTGATGCAAAAAGCAAAAGAAAAAGCCTGCAACCTGCATCTGCCTGCCGATTCCATTATTGCCGACAAGTTTGCTCCTGATGCGCTCACCTCTTCTGCCCAAAACCATGACATCCCAGAGGGCTGGATGGGCTTGGACGTGGGCAGTATGGCTTGTGAAATGTTCAGCAAAGTGATTCGCGAGAGCAAGACCATTTTGTGGAATGGGCCTATGGGCGTGTTCGAAATGGAGAAATTTCAACACGGCACCCGTTGCATAGCAGACGCAGTGGCTGATGCTACTGCGGAAGGAGCTTTTTCGCTGGTAGGCGGCGGCGACAGCGTGGCTGCGGTCAATAAGTTTGGTTACGCCAATAGTGTAAGCTATGTCAGCACGGGCGGCGGCGCACTACTGGAACTTTTTGAAGGAAAGAAACTGCCTGGTGTAGCTGCCATAGAAGGCTGAACGACTTAGAAAACGTAGCGACCGTCCGGGCTATACATCACCGGCAGCAGGCGATGGTGCCTTTCAAAATAATCGTATTCACCTTTTAGGTTTACCCAGAACCGTTGTTTGATCGTATCGCTGGCATATTGGGTTCCTAAAAAATCCAGGCCTTTCCGGTCGAAACGGATGGGGTAGATATGCACGGGGACATAAGTCTCGCCGGCAAGACGAGCATTCAGGCAAAGGGTGTATAGCTCCATGATGACGGGGTCGGTCATGGGCAGGCAACCCACCGTCACGCAGCCTCCATGAATGTATATATCACCACCGGGCTTGGTCTTATTGCCATGAACCTGGTCGGCATAGTTGGGGTAGCTCAGGAGCAGCGAGAGGTAAAAATCGCTTTTGGGGTTGTAGTCATCAATGAAATAGAAACCTTCCGGAACCATCCGATCGCCTTCCCAACGCTTAGGGCCTAAGCTGCCGGACAAGGCGCAAACCCGGTAGTTTTTTACCAGCACATATTCGCTGGTGTCATCGTTGCTCGCCCACAATTCGCATTCATTCGTTGCCTTGAAAAAACGCAAATAAATATGCCGGGAAGGGTAGTCGAGGTGCTTGGCTTCAAAGGCTTTTTTCAGTGTGTCGTTATAGCGAGCCCAGGATTGAGACACGCGGCTGAAGGAAAACTGGAAATTGCGAAAGGTGCTTGATTCATCCTGAGCTCGCGCGGTTGTCGCACCCATGAAAAGAACAAGGACGAACATCCGGAACAAAAATCGAAACATCGTGGTTGGGGGCTGAAAGTGACAAAGGTAGCCGAGCCCCTTTTCAAATTTTCTTAAAAACAAACAGAAGGTTTGTCCAGGAAATTCTAAGGGCTGATGCTGCTATGATGCTTCCTCTGTAACATTTATTGGGCACTGCCGAATAGCAAATTCCTGCTAAAAAAAACTGCCTCAGAAACCTGAGACAGCCATTCGTAGCCTCGACAGGGATCGAACCTGTATCTAAAGTTTAGGAAACTTCTATTCTATCCATTGAACTACGAGGCCGGAAGAGTTGAAATGGGGCCGGCGAATTTCGGACTTCAGGTCGAAAAAAACGATTGCTGATTATTTCCAACGCAGTGTGTGGATGAGGCGCTCCATATCGCGTTTGAAAAAATCCGTCAGGGGTTTCATGGAATCGGCATTAGGGGTCACGTTGAAATAGAGTGCCCCGCGCAGGAAATTCTTGCTGGAGTCAGTAGCGATAAACTGATATGCAGAAGCTGCATTGCCGCCCACGCTGAAGAATATCCCACTCACCCCATGCGGATTCCGGAAATAAGGGGAATTGATATAGTCGGCAACCTTAGTGTGCCAGGCGGTCATTTCATGCGTATCATCCAGCAATTTTTCCAGGGGATGTCGGGCATCAATGGTCTTGTAAGAGAGGTAAATGGTTCCGCCCCATTCCGGAAATTCGATATTAATCCAATAGGGGTTGTCGGGCTTCATCCCATTCGTGCCGGTGTCCCGGACAATATGGCCATAGGTGGGATACTCAAAGGCATAGGGAAAGCCGGTCGTATCAAACAATTGATAGGCATGTTGCGGTGTGTCCATCCGGGAATAACCGCGTGGACGAGGGGTGTAGCGCTCCGGCTTGCAGGCATTGAGGGATAGAAGTCCCAGAAAGGCAATACTGGACACTACAAGCGAAAACGGGCAGAAAGAACAGAGAAATTTTTTCAACACAGAAAAGAAAAGCCAACAGGCTAAAGGTTGCAAAAATACTGCTGAATACCCTTCTGGGCGGCCCGGGCAGCTAGCAAAGCGGTCGTATTTTCGCGGCCTTAAAATCAAAAAATAAGATGGAAAACCAAACGCCTCCCGAGCAGCAGCTTAATATAGAACTGAGTGAAGAAATGGCCGATGGCGAATATGCCAATCTCGCCGTCATCACCCATTCCTTCGCAGAATTTGTGCTCGACTTTGTGAACGTGATGCCCAACGTGCCCAAAGCCAAAGTGAAGAGCCGCATCATCATGACGCCCCAACATGCCAAGCGCCTGATGCGTGCATTAATAGATAACGTAAAGCGCTTCGAAACGGCCCATGGAGTAATCAAAGACCAGGAGACGGTAGCCCTGCCGTTCAACTTCGGTGGCCCAACAGCTCAGGCCTGATTCCGGAATCTTGATTCGCCCGTGCCGGTAGGTTCATGCCCTGCTTCCGGTATTTCTGCTTTCTACTGCTTCTCTCATTGATATTTTCATGCACAACAAGATTCTTATTCTTGACTTCGGCTCTCAGTACACGCAGCTCATTGCCCGTGCTATCCGGGAGTTGCAGGTCTATTGTGAAATTCAGCCTTGCACCAAGCCGGTAACGTATTCTCCGGACCTGAAAGGCATTATCCTTTCCGGCTCTCCCTTTTCGGTCAATGATGCTCATGCCCCAAAGCCTGATGTGGCTGCTCTGGCTCAGCATCTGCCCGTACTGGGTGTCTGTTACGGTGCGCAGCTCATTGCCAGCCAGTCTGGCGCTGAGGTCCGACCTTCCGCTCACCGTGAGTATGGCCGGGCGCATTTAAGCATACACAGCAGTTCGCCCCTGATGGCAACGATTGAGGCAGGCTCTCAGGTTTGGATGAGCCATAGTGATAGTATCCAGGCCTTGCCGAATGGATTTGAATTGATTGCCGGAACAGAAAGCATCCCGGTGGCTGCCTTTAAAGCGGCACCGGATTTTGCCCCGCATCCCGTCTTCGGTATTCAGTTTCACCCCGAAGTGACCCACAGCACCGATGGACGCCAGATTTTGAAAAATTTCATCGTGGACATCTGCGGTTGCCGCTCTGACTGGACTCCTTCAGCTTTTGTAGAAGACACCGTAAAGCGTATTCAGGAACAGGTGGGCACTTCCGGGAAAGTGGTGATGGCCCTTAGTGGTGGTGTGGATTCTACCGTTGCGGCTACCCTTATTCACCGGGCTATTGGCGAGCGCTTGTCTTGCATTTTTGTGGACAATGGTTTGCTGCGCAAAGGAGAATTTGAGCAAGTGCTGGAAGGATACCATCACCTGGGCCTAAACACAAAAGGTGTGAATGCCCGGCAACGATTTTACTCAGCCCTGGCTGACGTCAGCGACCCTGAAAAAAAACGTAAAATCATTGGCGGCTTATTCATTGACATTTTTCAGGAAGAAGCAACCCATATCAAAGGCGTTTCTTTTCTGGGGCAAGGCACTATTTACCCCGATGTCATCGAATCACTTTCGGTACACGGCCCCTCTGTGACCATAAAAAGCCACCACAACGTAGGTGGATTGCCCGAAAAGATGCACATGCAGCTCGTTGAGCCATTGCGTTTTTTGTTTAAAGATGAAGTGCGTCGCATTGGCCGCGAATTAGGCATTGATGAACTTTTCCTTTCCCGCCATCCTTTTCCCGGCCCAGGCCTGGGGATTCGCATCTTAGGTGCCGTTTCTGAGGAAAAAGCCAAATTGCTTCAGGAGGCAGATGCGATATACATCCGGCACCTGCATGACAGCGGATACTATGGCCAGGTGTGGCAAGCAGGCGCCATCTTATTGCCGGTACAAAGCGTCGGTGTGATGGGTGATGAACGCACTTATGAATACACGCTGGCTTTGCGTGCCGTCACTTCGGTGGATGGTATGACAGCCGACTGGGCTCACCTTCCTTATGATTTGCTCGCACGGATTTCAAACGATATTATCAATCAGGTACGGGGGATCAACCGTGTGGTTTTTGATATTTCTTCGAAGCCGCCGGCTACCATTGAATGGGAATAATACCGGGACGAGCTGAAGCCACGAAGCAGGTCTTCATGCTTCGCAAAATAGGCAGGTGCCAGTGCCAAAGATTTTTTTCTTAGCCTTTGAACGGATGCGTATGAAAGCCATATTCCTAAAACTACGGCAAGTGACGACCCGGCATTTTCCGGCGCTTTTCGTTTTGGCTATTTTATTTATGCCCCTTCAAGGGCAGGCGCAGATTTTCAAGAAAATATTTGAAGGTGGCCGGGAGCGTCCTGCCCGGCACGCATCCCCTAACCACCGCATCCACGATTCCCGGATAGAGCCGGAAGCTGCCGGAGGGCGAAAGCCGAAACAAGAGAAGCTTCAATTAGCTAAAACACAACGGAAGGCCCGGTACCGGATTGATGTCCTGGTGTCTTTGTATCTGGATGATTTGGTGAAAAACGGGAAGCCTGTATATAAATCCCATTTACCCGACCGGGTGATGCCGGGCCTCGGTTTTTACCACGGAATTCAACTTGCTGCGGACACACTTAATGGTCTGGGGTATCAACTCGACATCTACCTCCACGATATCACAGACCCGAAACAATGCATTTCAGTATTGCTGAATACCGGCGGGCTGGATTCGGCAGACCTCATCATAGGTGCAATAAATACACAGGAGGTTAAGGCACTCGCGGAACTGGCGAAGAAAAAGCATATCAATTTCGTGTCCACCTTTTCCCCGATAGACGGTGGCATCACGCGCAACCTCTATTTCAACTTGCTGCAACCTACACTCCGGGCGCATTGTGACGCCGTTAAAGATGCCTTAGCCCGCTTGTCGAAGCCAACGACGAACCTGCTGGTCTTTCAGAGAAATAATGTAGCCGTTGATCGGGAATGTTTTCAGTATTTAACCCGCGACAGCGCCTTTGCCTGCACCCGGGTAGTCGTTGATTCTCTATTGCCCAAAGAGAATCTGCGTAATTTTTTAGACAGCAATGCAACCAACTACATCGCGATACCCATCCTGGATGCAAACTATGCCCGCAAGTTGCTGGATCAATTAGGCAGCTCATTCCCTACGTACCATTTTGAAGTGTATGGTATGCCTTCCTGGAAGGGGATGAAATTATTTGAAGAGCCTGGTGTGTTGCCGAATGTTGCAGTCACCTTTCCCACTGCTTTTTATTATGACCCTACCAGCTCGGTAGGGAAATCTTTTTCCGATGCCTACAACGCCCATTATGGGAGCCGTCCCGGTTTATTAGCCTATCGAGGTTATGAAACCATGATTTGGTATGCCTACCTCCTGAAACGCTATGGAACGGTGTTCAACGACCATTACAATGACGTGGGCATGTCACCCTTTACCCGCTTCGATATGAAGCTGGCCCATACAGCAGACACCCCTCTTTATTACGAAAACAAGCACCTATACCTCTACCGGTATCAAGCAGGGAATCTGATGGTGCAACAATGATTTTTTTCTAAAAAAATCAAACCGTTTTCAGGATCCTTTCGGGTTGGCATCAATGCCATTGCTTTCCCCTAATTTGCCAAAATGGATTCGATAGAAACACCAGCCACAGTAGGCGTTGGCTCCAGAGTCAATCATCATCTTTTCGGGCGGGGCGTCATTGTGGATCAAAGCTCTGAGACCTATACCGTATGGTTCAAAAGCCAACAAGGAACCCGAAATGTGGCCAAAGATTTTTCAGGCATGAAAATCACGGAACCTGTAGCAGATACTCAGGCACCAGGCACACTTTCCATAGCCGATATTGAGGAAGCTCTGGAAACGGTTTTAGAACGCCGGATGCATGAGTTTCAATTGGTTCCATTGGGCACCCGCTGGGAAGGAGGTACGCTAATTCTTCAACCCAAAGATGCCGGCTTGCAAAACAAAGAAGTGCCCATTGAAACCTTCTTTCACAAAATCGTTATGCTGCGCGACCGGCTACGCCTCATTGAGCAAAAGGTGAATGCCCACAAGGGACTGAGCGAATCGGAAAAACTAGACATGCAGCAATACATCACTGCTTGCTATGGCACGCTGACCACCTTCAATATTTTGTTCAAAGAGCAGCATCATCAGTTCAAGGGCCAGTCGAAGGATTAATCTACGGCTCCGCTTCCGGTTGATTCAATACCATGATTGCCGCTTTTTTTCTCACACAACGCTGGTATCTCAGCATGGGAATTTGTGCCGGCTTGTATGTTCTGGCCTTTTTCTTTCCCCAGTTGCTCGCTCCGGTCAATATCCTGTGCCTGTTGCTTCTGGGGCTTTCCTTGCTGGATGTGTTCTGGCTCTTTTCGGGGAACGACCTGTTTAAAGCCGAAAGAATCTCCGCGCCACGCTTGTCTTTGGGTGATGAAAACAAGCTCCGCATTGCCTTGTACAATGGCTATCGTTTCCGCGTCAGCCTGACCTTGATTGATGAATTGCCGTTTCAGTTCCAGGAACGAAACTGGCATCGCCACCTTCAAATAGGCCCTCGCTCATCAACTGAGCTCAGCTACATACTATGCCCAAAAAGCCGTGGTGAGTATGTGTTTGGGCGGGTGCTGGCGTATGTCTGCTCTCCGATGGGCCTGGTGCAACGCCGCTTCTGCCTGGGCCATGAAATGAGCCTGAAAGTCTATCCTTCTTTCCTCCACCTGCGCCGTTATGAATTGATGGCTTCTTCGGAAAATCTGGCTACAGGCATCAGGAATCTGCGGCGACTCGGGCACAGCATGGAGTTTGAAAAAATCAAAAGCTACGTTTCCGGGGATGACATCCGCTCCATCAACTGGAACGCCAGTGCACGAAGCGCCAGCCTGATGGTGAATGTTTATACCGACACTCGGGAGCAACAGGTGTATTGCTTTTTGGATAAAGGCCGAAGTATGAAAATGCCCTTCGATGGCCTCAGCCTGCTTGACCATTCCATCAATGCTGCATTGGCCCTCCTGCATGTCGTGATGCTGCGGCAGGATAAAGCCGGGCTATTGACTTTTTCTCAAAAGATTAATGATTTGGTGCCTGCAGAACGGCGCAGCAGCCAAAAGCAATTGCTTCTGGAAACCCTGTATCGCCAGGAGACGGACTATTTGGAAAGCGACTTTGAGGCCTTGTGGAAATACACGAAAAACAAACTTGGTCAACGTTCGCTGATTGTACTGTTCACCCATTTTGAAACGATGATTTCGTTGGAACGACAGCTTCCATATCTGCACCGCATGGGCCGCCAGCATCTGCTCTGCGTCGTCCAGTTTCAGAACACACTGCTCCACGAAATGCACCTCGCACAACCCGACACGGTGGAAGGCATTTACACCAAGACCATTGTTGACCGTTTCGATTTTGAGCAAAAACAAATCGTCAGAGAGCTGCACCGTCACGGGATACTCGCCTTTCAAACTTCTCCAAAATCGCTCAGCGTGGATGTGATTAATCAATACCTGGAGCTGAAAGCAAGACAGATGATCTAAAGGCAGTGGAAATTGGTTGCGTTGGCTGTAATTCGCTGTTCCCTTTCCCTGGAAACCAACATGTACTCCGGGCAAGCCAAATAGCAGCAATAGCCCCTCCGTGTGCGATTGTTATGATTCCACCAAAAGAAATTTGGCTATGTAAAT
>JAFDYC010000102.1 GCA_018267625.1 Bacteroidota bacterium | reverse complement strand
GGAACATACTAAGCTTCTGAATCATGGTAAATGAGTTTTTGAAGGGTGCAAGGAAACACACATCCCAAAGCTATTTATTTAGGGAATTAATATGTTACTTTAAAAAAAAAAGAAATGTAATTCAATGAATATCTATTGAATAGTTTTTTGGAAACCAAAAAAAGTTTCTCCATGAAAAACATTTTACTCGCATCCCTTCTTTTGATTTCTGCCTTAGGAGCTCAGGCGCAAATAGTAACAACACTTACTATCAATAACCACACAGCCTGCCCGGTGAACGCGTATTTGTTTCTTGGAAGCGCAGGTAATTGTCTAACTACATGTGGTAGCGGAGGAACGCCTTATGTATGTGGTGCATACAGTGTGACCGTAGTAAAGAACACATCAATGCCTTGCAAAGGAGATTGGGTTTTAGCAGCGTTTAATACAAGCCCCAACTCGATGGGCTATGCAGATGGTTGCGAAGTTGGTGAAATTGTTCCGGTACCATTCCCGGGTACAGGTTGTGGGCCAAATTATTCTGGCTCCTTTTACGTAGTCAGTTGTGATTCCTTTGTAAATGTCACCTGGTCCCCCGGCCCAGGCCCCAGTGATGTAACGATAGACATTAACTGATATTGAATCATACGGGGGAAGCTAAATGGATGCACAGGCCCTGCAACGTGCGACGCAACGAAGTTTCATCAGGGCGATGTAGTTGATAAAAAAGATTGCACAAAAAGGCTGCCTTATTTGGGGCTGTTTTTTAATTCCAGATGGCCTTGAATATGGGCGCTTCCTTCCTGAAAACCGCAACTGCTTCCGGTATCTTTGCGCCCGCTCATGCCTACCAAGGAAATATTGCTCCGCGCCTACCGGCTGATGATGGCGGCCCGCGCCATGGCCGAGATTTACGAAGCCAACCGTACCCTCTGTAAATACGTTCACAGTACCTCCCGGGGACACGAAGCCATTCAGCTCGCCACGGGCTTTCTTTTGGAAAAAGATGATTGGGTCAGTCCATACTACCGGGATGAAAGCCTGATGTTGGGCATGGGCTGGCGGCCTTATGAGCTGATGCTGCAACTTCTGGCTAAAGGCGATGACCCCTTCACCGGTGGCCGGGCTTATTATAACCACCCCAATTCCCGCAGGGAAAACTACCCGAAAATCATCCACCAAAGCAGCGCCACAGGCATGCAGGTGATCCCTACTACTGGTGTCGCTCAAGGAATTCAATACTTAGAACAGCAGTCACTACGCCGATTTGATTTGCCCCCGGTAGTCGTCTGTTCGCTGGGCGATGCCTCGGTAACAGAAGGAGAGGTGAGTGAGGCCCTGCAATTTGCTGCACTCAAACAATTACCGGTTATCTACCTCATTCAGGACAATGAATGGGGTATCTCTGTTAGCGCGGACGAAGCCCGGACTTCAGATGCCTTTGAATACGCTGCCGGTTTTAAAGGCTTAGAACGGGTGCGTGTAGATGGTTCCGATTTCATGGACTCTTACAAGACCATGGCCTACACCATAGACTGGGTAAGGCGTGAGCGAAAGCCCATCCTGGTACATGCGAAAGTGCCCTTGTTGGGCCACCATACCTCGGGCGTGCGCAAAGAATGGTATCGCGACGACCTGGAAAAACAGAGCGTAGATGACCCCGGGCCCAAGCTGCGCCAGGTGCTGCTGCAAAAAGGCATTACCGAAGAAAGCCTGGATGCAATAGCCCGTGAAGAAACAGAACATATCCGCCGCGAGTTTGAGGCGGCAGTTGCGGCACCCGAACCCAATCCGGCACAGGTGGCAGAGCATGTGTTTGCCCCTACGCCCGTAACCGAAGAGCGGGGTGTCCGCCTGCCTGCCGGCAAAACAGAAAAGACGGTAATGGTGGATGCTGCCCTGCATGCCGTTGAAGAAATCCTACAGGAATACCCCGAAGCCTTATTGTATGGCCAGGATGTAGGCCGGAGGCTGGGAGGTGTTTTCCGCGAAGCCGCCACGCTGGCCGACAAATTTGGCGAAGCCCGCGTCTTCAATACCGCCATTCAGGAAGCGTATATCATCGGCTCAACAGCCGGTATGAGCGCGGTGGGTTTGAAGCCTATCGTTGAGGTGCAGTTTGCCGACTATATCTACCCGGGCCTCAACCAGCTTGTCACCGAATTGAGCAAAAGCAGCTACCTCTCCTGCGGAAAATTCCCCGTGAACTGCGTCATCCGGGTGCCCATCGGAGCCTATGGTGGTGGCGGCCCTTACCATAGCGGCAGCATCGAAAGTACCCTGGCTACCATCAAAGGAATCAAGATTGCCTACCCCAGCAATTCGGCAGACATGAAAGGCCTGATGAAAGCAGCATTCTTAGACCCTAATCCGGTCGTGATGCTGGAGCACAAAGGCCTCTACTGGAGCAAGGTGCCCGGCACCGATGAGGCAAAAACCATCGAGCCGGACCGTGATTATGTGTTGCCCCTTGGCAAGGGCATCATAGCGTTGCAAGCCGTCGATGCTTTGCTGGAGGCCGGCGACACGATGTGTGTTATCACCTATGGCATGGGTGTCTATTGGGCCAGGGCAGCAGCGCAACGCTTCCCGGGACAAATCGAAGTGATTGATCTGCGCACGATATACCCCTGCGATGAATCTTTAGTGATGGATACGGTTCGGCGGCACGGCAAATGCCTCGTGCTAACCGAAGAACAACTGCGCAACTCTTTTGCCGAAGCCCTGGCCGGGCGCATTGCCCAGCAATGTTTTCAGTTTCTGGATGCACCCGTGCAGACCCTTGGTGCGCTCGACCTGCCTGCCGTCCCGATGAATGTGGGCCTGGAAGCGGCAATGCTACCCAGCGTGGAAAAAGTAGCTGCCCGGATGGAAGCATTGCTGAATTGGTAAGAAATGATCCCGAAACCGGGGGGGAATGAAATCATTTTGTGGGGAAGTATTTTTTTTAGCCAGCTCTATCTCATGGTTCAGCTTCTGTTGCGTCGCACTCTTCGGCAAGATTTCGCTACGCGACTTTGCCCGGAAACTGCAAGGGGCAAGCAATAGCGTGGATAATTTGACAAGACGGAATATCGAACACAACAGGGGGGCTGACACCTGAAATACATGCTGTGAGGACAGCCCCATAGCAGCACGGGCCCCTCAGCGTGCGACGCAACGGATGCTGCATCAGGGCGCAACTGCCGGCATCCAAAAAATCGCAATCAGGAAATGAGAAGTTTGCTTTCGGCAAAGCACAAAAAAGCCACCTATTGCGGAGGCGGCTTTCTGTTTGTGATCCCGTTGGGACTCGAACCCAAGACCCATACATTAAAAGTGTATTGCTCTACCAACTGAGCTACGGAATCCTCCCGTTTTCGGGAGCGCAAAAATAAGGAAGCAGCCCCTTGCAGCCATCGCTTCGAAGCGGCTTCTTCAAAATTCTTTTGCCACTATTTGAAAGCCGGTTCCCCTGACTAAAACCGTACGATAAGTTTCACATTCAGCAGCCGCGCGGTGAGCCGGTTGGGCACAGCAAAGGTCTTGCCGCTGGTCTGGTCCTGGATGTAGGAATAAGAGAGGGTGTTTTGGATGCCCAGCAGGTTGAATACTTCCAATCCGGCCCACACGCTTTCCAGGTTGGAAAAGAAAGAATATCGTGGTCTTAGTTTGCGCTTGGCGTCCAGCAGTAATGCAGAAAAACCGATGTCCACACGCTTGTAATCGGGCAGGCGCAGCATCGTACCGTAGCGGGGGGCATCAGGCTGGTAAAAAGGCAGGCCGGTAGCATACATCAGGTTCAGATTGACCCGGAAGTTTTTATTGTGGGGCAGATAGTCTTGCAGGAATAGGCCCAGCATAAAGCGTTGGTCGGTAGGGCGGGGGCTATAGCCCGGGTAAATGGTCAGGCTGTCTTGCCCGGCCTGGTTTTTAAAAACAACTTTATCGTCCGTGATGTCTTCCTGGGTGTTCATCACGCCGATGCTCAGCCAGGAGCTGGCATCTTTCACCAGTTCGCCATAGAGCCTTAGTTCGCCGCCATAGGCATAGCCAACCGCATCATTCTTGCCCGAATAGCGAATCCGCACATCGTCATATACGAAAGGCACCAGGTCGTAGAGTTTTTTGTAATAGGCCTCGGCAGTGAGCTTGATGGCCCGGCTGCCCCAGAGGAGGTTGTGTTCCATGCCGGCCAGGAAGTGGATGGATTTTTGCGCCAGCAAGCCGGTATTGATGCTGCCATCATAGGCCCGCATTTCGCGGTAGAAGGGAGGCTGAGCATAGAGTCCGGCGGCGATTTTGAACAGCACATCGTGCTTCCAGCGCGGGCGGTAATTAGCCTGTACGCGCGGGCTGAGGATGAATTCTCCATTCAGGTCGCTGTAAAGGAAGCGCAGCCCGGCGGAGATGGTAACTTGATTCGTGTCTGAGCCGAGGCGGAAATTATCTTGCAGGAAGCCGGAATAACGGGCGTATTGCAGGTCGGCTTTCGAGTCGAAAAGGTGCTGCATTTGCAGGCTGCCCCCCGGGTCAAAAGGCTGGTTGAAGCCGGCAGAATCACGGCGTTCCCATTCGTGCAGCTTGTCGTTGATGCCGGTAAAGGAAGCATCCAGGCCCCAGAGGATTTGATGCCTGCCAGCATCATAGCTACCCCGATGGGCAATGGTGCCCACATTCACTTTTAGATTATTACGTGCATAGTTCTGGATGATGCCCGTGCCGATGGCATATTTGATTTGCCCGAATGAAGATTTGCCCAAATCAGTTTCGAGGGCGCCCAACAGGTATTCTCCACTGATATCATAGGTCTCGGTTTCATTCGTCTGGAAGCCCGAAGCCAGCAGCTTTAGCTTCAACTTATCGGTGGGCCGGTGGGTTACCGAAATACCTGCAAAGCGGGTGTCGAACTGGTCAATTTCGCCACCGTTGTAAAAGACGTTAAGCTGATAGGCCTGGTCAATGACTCCGAAGGTGGTACTGCTTTCTTCGGGTATCATCGAGAAGCGGTTGCGAGCGTAGTTGCCGATGACTTCCAGTTCCCAGCGTGGGTTGAACCGATAGCTCAGCAAGGCCTGTATGTCCGTGAAACTGGGGTTATAGACGCCTTTCGTAGGCTGTGCCTGAAGCAAGTATTGGTTGCTTTTTTGTCGTGCTCCGAAGAGGTAAGTGAACTTTTGATTTTTCGAGGCCCCCTCTAAAGACAGTGAGCCACCAAGCAGGGAAGCCATAGCAGTTCCAGCAAATTTCTTGGGTCGTTTGTAGGTGACATCGAGCACGGAGCTCATCTTGTCGCCATACTTCGCCTGGAAGCCGCCGAGCGAAAAAGACACATTGCTCACTAAGTCTGAGTTGACGAAGCTCAAACCTTCCTGTTGGCCCGATCGCACGAGAAAAGGCCTGTAGATTTCGAAGTCATTTACATAAACCAGGTTCTCATCGAAGTTGCCGCCCCTTACGCTGTACTGGCTGGTCAGCTCATTGCGTGAGCCGACAAGGCTTTTGATGACACCCGAAATGGGGTCAACCGTGAAGGCACCTTCATTGGCATGAGTCGGGTCAAGAATATAGACAGAGCCTGCTTCGTTGGGTGTTCTTGTGGCCCGCACTTCGATATTTCCGATAGCATGGCTGCGGCTGCGGAGCACGAAGTTCAGTTCGCGGATGGCGCCGCTGTCTAAGCTCAGGTTTTGTTCGGCTGAGGCGTAGCCGGGGTAGCTACAGATGATGCGGACTCTTTTTCCCGCAGGGATATCCAGGCGGTAATTTCCTTTTGCATCGGTAGTAGCGCCCAAGGCCAAGTTTTGCACGCGCAGGGAGGCCAGTTCCACACCCTTACCCGAGGCGTCGCTTACTTGCCCGAATACGACTGCCGTTTGTGCGCAACTCAGTTTCGCCAGGAAAAGCAGAAAGCAGCTCAGTAGGGTAGCGCGCATCATGGGCAGGCAGGAGAAAACGAATTTGAAGCAGAATTATTTCCCCGCCTGATTCAATTGACGAATGGTTTCTACCGGGTCGGAAGATGAAAAAACGGTGTTGCCGGCCACCAGCACATCTACTCCGGCAGCTACCAATGCCGGCGCATTTTCTACCGTCACGCCTCCATCCACTTCAATGAGCGTTGCGGCACCTGCAGCCTGAATCATCTGGCGCAATGCTGCAATTTTCTTCAGGGATTGAGGAATAAATTTTTGCCCTCCGAATCCCGGATTGACGCTCATGATCAGCACAAGGTCAATATCGCTTAATACATTTTCGAGAAGCTGCACAGGGGTATGTGGGTTCAGGGCTACACCGGCTTTCATGCCCAGTGCTTTGATGGCTTGCAGGCTGCGGTGCAGGTGGGTGCTGGCTTCCAGATGGACGGTGAGATAGTCGGCGCCGGCCTTAGCAAAAGCTTCAAAATATTTTTCCGGTTCCACAATCATTAAGTGTACATCCAGCAGTTTGGTACTGGCTTTTTTTGCTGCCGCAAGGATGGGCAGGCCAAATGAAATATTGGGTACAAACCGACCGTCCATCACATCACAATGTAGCCAGCCGGCTTCGCTTGCGTTGAGCATCCGGATGTCGCGGTCGAGATGCAGGAAGTCGGCAGAAAGAAGGGAAGGGGCAATGATGGGCATCTGGGGAAGGTTGTTCTGTTTCGTAGAGTAGGCTTAGAGAAGCAGGGTCGCAAGTTCCGGTTAATCGGGCATCCGTTCCGCTAGCGTCGAACCCGATCTAATCCTTCGGCTGCGTTGGCGTAATGGGAGTTGAAGTTGAGGGCCTGGCGGTAGTCTGCGGCAGCAGCATCTTTATCGCCCATTAATTCGCTGCACAGCCCGCGGTTGTAATAGGCACGGGCATCGGCAGGGGATATGCGGGTGACTAAGTCAAATTGCCGCCTTGCTTTTGAGAAAGAATCCTGTTGCAGCAGGATATAGCCCATCGCAAAGACCGCATCAGCATATTGGGGGTCGCGCTCTACACAGTGCCGGTATTCTTCCTTGGCAGCCTCAAAGTTTTTTTCGTTTTGGAAATACATGCCCCGGGCGTAAAGGGGGAATACATCCGTAGTATCCATCTTAAAGGCAGCCGCGTAATAATCTAATCCCAGCTTGTTGTGGTTTTGCGAGTAAATCTGCCCAAGCTGTATGGCCGCATCCCGGTAATCGGGTTTTACGTTCAGAGCCGTTTGAAAGCTGGAAATAGCCTTGGAGGTGTCCTTAAGCTCTTTGTACACCATCCCTTTCAGGTAATAGCCTTCTGGGTTGAAGGCGTCTTTGCGCAGCGCCGTGTTGATGGCAGTAAAGGCTTGTTCATAATCCTTGGTGAAGAGCATCATCTTGGCAACCTTGAGTTGTGCTTTCGGGTCTTCGGGGTTGTGGCGTAAGGCGCGTTGCAGCCAGCCCACCGAGGCATTGAGGTCTTTATGCTCAAAGAGCAGGTCGCCAATAGCGGAGGCATAATCAGCCCGGTTGCTGTCTAAGCGAGCCGCATGATACCAGTCTTGCAGGGCTAGTGAATCTTTACCCAATTGATGCAACGCTGCCCCCCGGTTAAACCAGGCTTCCGCCTTCATAGTGTCTTTCAGGATTTTTTCGGTATAGGGGCGGATAGCCGGCGTCAGGTAAATAGTTTGAGCCTCGCCGGGCGCAGGTTTGCGGTTTCCCTTGCATGCCAGCAGACCGGCACTCAGGAGTAGAATCAGAAAAGCAGATTGCCTCATGGAAGATGATGGATGATTGCCGGATAGCGGAGTTTGGGCAAAGAGTATAATTATTTTTCAGCGACCTCTATATCCTCTGTACGGGGTTCGCGAAGCTCCACGGGTGGCTTGGTTTTCCGACGCAACCGCATGTTGAGCAACTCCACGCCAAAAGAGAATGCCATGGCGAAATAGACATAGTTCTTCAGGTTGATTTCTTCATGCACCCAGCCTGGCGGATGCACACTGGCTTCGCGCCAGCCGTCTATCACCAACACCAGGCCCACCATCACGAGGAAGGATAAAGCCAGCATGGTCAGTGTGGGATGTTTGTGGATGAAATCAGCAATGCGGCCCGAAAATAAAAACATGATCACCATAGCCAGGCTCACCGCCAGAATCATCACAATCAGATTGTGACCAATACCCGAAGCAGTGATGACGCTGTCGAATGAAAAGACAGTATCCACGAGCACAATTTGAAGAATGGCCTTACCGAAAGTGGATTGTTTGCTTTTAGTGCCGCTCTCCTGCGCTTCATCACCTTCCAGTTTATGGTGTATTTCATTCACGGTTTTCACTATAAGGAACAGCCCTCCACCGATCATCACTAAGCTTGCCAGGTCGAAGGCTTTGTCCATCCCCCAAAGGCTGAATCCAAACAGAGATTTACCTTTTTGCGCCAGCAGCCAGCCCAGTGCGATGAGCAGCAGCGTGCGCGTGATGATGCCGAAAATCATCCATAGCAACCGGGCTCGTTTCCGCTGCTCTGAGGGCATTCGTCCCATGATAATGGACACGAAAATCACATTGTCAATCCCCAGGATGATTTCCAGGAGAGCCAGGGTGAAAAAGCTGATAAGTGAAGGAGCGGAAAAGAGTTCCTGCATGAATGGACTAACGGGTATTTAAGGTTAGGTACTAAGCGGACTATTTGCTGCTATCAGCCTTCAGTATGCCTTTGCAGATTTTGCGGGCGATGCCGGGACCTTCGTAGATAAAGCCGGTATATACCTGCACCAGGCTCGCCCCGGCCTGTAGTTTTTCGAGGGCGTCTTCGGCGCTGAAGATGCCGCCAACGGCTATCATGGGTATCTGCCCCGCGCTTTGTTTGTAGATGTATCGGATGACTTCGGTAGCTCGTTCCCGCAAGGGCTTCCCACTCAGTCCGCCTGCCCCGATATCGCTAATCTCCCGGGAAGCTGTGTTCAGCCCGCTGCGTCCGATAGTCGTATTGGTTGCTACAATACCGTCAATCCCTGTTTCCTGAACGATGGCGATGATGTCATCAAGCTGGGGCTCGCTGAGATCTGGAGCAATCTTGAGCAGGATAGGCTTTGGCATCGCATACTCGGCGTTCAATTTTTTCAAAGCGTGCAGCAGGGCTGTCAGCGGCTCACGGTCTTGCAAGGCCCGCAGGCCCGGTGTATTGGGTGATGAGACATTCACCACGAAATAATCCACCACATCCTGCAAGGCCCGGAATGCAGCTTCATAATCATGAGTGGCTTGTTCATTGGCCGTGTCTTTATTCTTGCCAATGTTGCCGCCGATGATGATGAGCGGGCCTTTTGATTTTTTAGCCAGACGCAGCCGGGTTGCTGCAATTTCAGCCCCCCCGTTATTGAAGCCCATCCGGTTGATGAGCGCCTGGTCGGCAGGCAGGCGAAACAGCCTGGGGCGCGGGTTCCCCGGTTGAGGACGGGGGGTAAGGGTGCCAATCTCCACAAAGCCGAAACCCAGGCACGCCAGCTCATTGGTCCAGCGGGCATCCTTGTCGAAGCCGGCACCGAGGCCCACCGGATTGGGAAACCGAATGCCCCAGAGGGTACGTTCCAGTGTAGGGTGCTTCAGGCAGAACAGGCGGCGCAGCAATGCCCTTCCGGCTGCGAAGCGGCATACTTGCTGCAAAGCCCGCATAGCGCGGTAATGGATGGCTTCGGGTTGCTGGAGAAACAGGAGCGGGCGCAGGAGCCTATACATGGCGCGCGAAGTTAAAGGGCCCGGCTTTTAACCATTTTTTTCACACTGGCGCCCGCCTTAAGCTTTCTGGCCCGCTAATTTTAGCGCCTGTTTCATGCGCCTTATTTTCTTCCTGCTGATGATGCTTCCCTTCGCGGGATGGGCACAAAGCATCCAGGGCGTGGTGGCCACCGCACAGGCCGGCCCCTTGACGGGTGTGGAAATCCAAAACATTTATAGCGGCGACCAGGTACTCAGCGCAGACGATGGCCATTTCGTCATCGCCGTGCAGCCGGGCCAATTGGTGGAGTTTCACAAGCCGGGCTTCAAGACAGCAAGGGTGCGCATCGGCGGGCGCACAGCGGCCTATTATCGAATCGTGATGGAGCCGGGCGTGGCCATCATGCCTGAGTTGCATGACGGCTCGGGCTTCAAGAGCTTTCAGGACGATAGCCTCTATTACCATAACCTCTTTAAAAAGCAGATTGACTTCCCGGTGCTGACCGGCTGGCGGGCTTTCCAAAGCCCCTTCAGCGCCTTGGGAAAAACCAATCAGAACATGATTCGCTTCCAGCACGAATATGCCTGGCTCGAGCAGCAGAAATATGTGGACTACACCTTCAACCCAAAGCTGATTGCACAGCTCACCGGGCTAAAAGGCGACAGCGTGCAGACATACATGAGGCAATTCCGTCCCAGTTATGAATTGCTGCGCGCCATGCCGGAGTATGATTTCTTCCGCTACGTGAAAACCACCGTTGACATCTGGCGGGAGCGCCAGCGCATCAACAAAAGCCGCGGCCGAAGTAGCGGATAGCAGATACCTGAATTATTTAGTAAGTCAGCTATGAGCACCCTGATTCAGCATTCGTTGCGTCACACTGAGGGTCCGTCAGTCTGTTAGGCTGTTTACGCGCGGGCTGGTATGGGCAGCGGCAAAGCTTTGAGGATGCCGAAAATGAGAGGCTGGCTGGCTGCTTAACAACCCCACAACCAAGCCTTTTTTTAGCCCTCAGCACACAGCTCTGAGGATTAGTTACATGATTTAAATCGCTTATGCTAAAACACCGTTTAAAAACGCTTGGCGGGGGTTTAAAAAAGAGTAAACTTTACCCTGTTATCGGCTGGGCGTTCTTCCGCCCGAAAAAAGCTTTTCTTTTTTTTCACCCTTTAAAATTCATTTACCATGAATCTTAAAAACAATCCGCTCCGGCGCTACATGT
>JAFDYC010000101.1 GCA_018267625.1 Bacteroidota bacterium | reverse complement strand
TTTGGAATGCCCCCCCCCCACCCCCCGAGATTTGCCCAAATTAATACCACTATTATGCAAGAATTTGTCTCAGTATCCCAAGTACCAGTCCCTTCAATCCCCGAATCACTTGACATGCAGTTTGCAGGTGCTTGGCACAATTACTATTTATACCAAGGATATTTCACCACACAGCAGACAGACTTTTCGCAAGATTTGGTTATCTGGTCCCAATTAATAAGATCAATGGTACAATCCCTTATATCGGCTGACATATTTACAGTAGGGAGTGATATATATATTGACCAAATGCTTCAAGCACTGTCCGACTCGATGTCTCAGCAATCATTTGATGTTGGAATCAGTGGTTTGCAGTCTGTCTTGGCTACGTTAATTTCAAACCCTGATTTAATAAACACTGGGATAACTGGGGTGGCAAGTATTGCTTGTTCAAGTGCAGTATTTTGGAATCAGGTTCAAGTTAGTGCGGGTACTGAATCAACTTCATTTATGTCATGGTTTCATATTAAGTTGCCAACTTGGGTTGTTACAGTATGTAAGGATATAGCCGGTGCTTTGGCAGCGGGGGAAGCTGGTGCTACTATTGGAGGCCTTTTAGGCCCCATAGGAGCAGGTGTTGGCCTTGGCATTGGATTGGTAGCAGGTGGCGTTGCTGGTTCAGAAAGCTAAATTGTATCGTTATGCATAAAATAATTGCAATTCTACTAATAATGTATGTCTCCAGCATAACCGCTGTGCAGGCACAAAATATACGGCATGACACTTATATCACTGTTCGATTCGAACTGAGAGCATTTAGCGGCACTAAGTACATTACCACCTTCGATACTGATTCTGTGTCCATAGATGGAATGACGAAAGAAGTTTTGGAAAAGCAATTTTCTAACATTACTTCCCCAGTGCATGTATTGAACTTTCTTTCGGCAAATGGGTTTGATTTAGTGACCATTTTGCCTGTCCAGTCGGGTTCAGGAATGGGAAACAGTAGTGGGTTTGTGGGATACATTGCGTTCTTCAAGAAAGAATAAATGAGCACTACTGATTTTTTCTTATGAAGTCAATTATACTTCCAAACTTGCCGGCGGTGTTTCCACCGCTTCCCATTCTAAACAGAGCAGTTAAGCCCGCCATGGCCGATGGTACTACGTCCAAGTGACGTGGGAGAGTA
>JAFDYC010000100.1 GCA_018267625.1 Bacteroidota bacterium | reverse complement strand
CATACGTGAATCCCGGCAGGCCGGCACCAGCAACATAGGTCTGGGTGGCGCAGGGGATGGGCAGGCCCGTAGCCGAGTCATAACCCGTAACCGTGAAACGGGGCTGCTGATAGGGTGAGTGTCCGGGATCCTCTAATACAACAGCGTATTTGAAGTTGAAGGAATAGTTGTTGAAGCCTACCGGCACGTGAATGGAATAGCGAATCATCTCGGCTTGTGCGCCGGTCTCTTCATTCCCAATCCGTGCTGAGAAGAGCCCTCCGCTAGGGGCAACCATTGGAAAGCCGCCATAAGGATCCGTGGGGGTGCCCATGGTGATTGCATGACGGGAACCGCCAGTGGTAGCTGGAACACCGGTAGGTGTAAGGCCACCCACAGGGCCGGAAAGCACCCAGGGAGCAAAAACTGTGGTAGTGCCGGGACTGCTAACAGAACCCGTATAGCAACGCCAGTTATTAAAATTGCCGAAGGCGAAGTTGATGTTCTGGGGGCAGGTTACGGCTGTCTGGGCATAAAGTCCGGTTTGCCCGCAAAGGGCAGCGCTCAAAGCCAGCGCAGCACCTTTCAGTATGCGTTTGGTTGAATAGATAATTCTGGAAAGATGAGACATGGCTAAACCCGTTTTTTTGAATTTATCGGAAAGAGAATACTGTTTCATGTCAACTTATTTTCTGATGATGAGCTGCTTGGATTTTCGACTTACAGGAATGAAGACAGCATAAAAACGAAAATGGTTTGCAGAAAGTCAGATTTTTTTTTAAAATTTTTTTCAGGCGCACGTACTCTAAGGAAACTTGACCTCGCCGATATAGGCAAAATGCCTGCATCAAAAAACAAGTGCCAATAAAGACGGGCACTTGCAGAGTAAATACTAAAATCCATGTAAATCTTTTCTACTCGGCCATGATCTCAAATACGAGGGTAGCGAGTTCCTCTGCATTTGGTTTGCTGAAATAGTCACCATCGGTTGCATAAGCAGGTCGGTGTGCCTTGGAGGAAAGGGTTCTCGGGGCCGCATCCAGCCAGCGGTAGCCACCTTGTTTTTCAATTACCTGCTGGAACATATATGCCGTTGCGCCACCGGGGACGTCTTCATCCACAAATAAGATGCGCCCTGTCTTTTTCAGGCTTTCTAAAATCTTTCCATGCAAGTCGAACGGCAGTAATGTGCGCACATCAATAAGCTCCACACTGATTCCTTTTGGACTTAGATAGCTGCCGATACATTCTTCAATGACACGCAAAGTAGAGCCATAGGACACAATGCTGATATCATCACCTTCGTGCAAGATTTCCGGCACTCCAAAGGGTACGGTGTAGCTGCTCAGATTGCTGGGCATCTGCTCTTTGAGCCGGTAGCCGTTCAGGCATTCAATCACCAGGCCCGGTTCATCACTCTGAAGCAGGGTGTTGTACATGCCGGCTGCCTGGGTCATGTTACGGGGCACACAGAGGTACATACCTCGGAGAGCATTCAGAATCATCCCCATAGGGGAGCCGCTGTGCCAGATACCTTCCAAACGATGGCCCCGTGTACGAACAATCAGTGGACATTTTTGCCCGCCCCGTGTGCGGTACTGCATCGTAGATACATCATCACTCAGCGGTTGTAGTCCGTAGAGCAAATAATCGAGGTACTGTATCTCAGCAATGGGGCGTAATCCGCGCATGGCCATACCCAGTCCCTGCCCAATAATGGTCGCTTCCCGAATGCCGGTGTCGGCGATACGCAAAGCCCCATATTTATCTTGCAAGCCGGCAAAGCCCTGATTTACGTCTCCTATTTTTCCTAAGTCTTCTCCAAAGGCCAGCACGGCGGGATTATGGGCAAAAAGCTGGTCGAAAAAGTGATTCAGGATTTCATAGCCATTGAGCTGGGTATCGCTGTCGTATGTGGCGGGCACCTCGGGGACTTTCAAAGCATTCCGAACGGATTGGGAATACAAGCCATCATTGTATTTCTCCCGATTCTCATCAAGGAGATTCTCGTAAAAATTATTTAAGGCCCGCTGTGCCGGACTGTTGTCGCAAAGCGCCAGGATGCGTTGGGCCGTTTGCATCACGTCTTTCCGGATGGGTTCACGGATGGCGTTGAGTTGCTGCGTCAGGTTGGCTACCTGTGTTGCCTGAGTACCGCCTTCATATACTATTTGTTGCGCAAGGCCGGAAAGTTGCTGCACCTGCTGCCGAATGGGTGTGATAAAGGCTTCCCAGGCCCTGCCTTTGGCTTCCCGGGCTTCATCTTTTGCCTCGTTCTCTATTTGGGTCAATTCCTCTTCATTGGCGATGGCATTCTGCAGCAGAAACGTACGCATCTTGGTGAGGCAATCGTATTCCTTTTCCCAGTTCAGGCGCTCTTTGCTTTTGTAGCGTTCGTGGCTGCCCGAGGTGGAGTGGCCTTGTGGCTGGGTCACTTCCTGCACATGGAAGATAGCGGGCGTGTGCGTTGTCCGAATCTGCGCGATGCCTTCCTGAAAAGTGCTGACAAGTGCAGCATAATCCCATCCCTTCACGCGGTAGATATGCAGCCCGCCGTCTTCTGCATTCCATTGCATCCCGGCCAGTGCCTCGCTGATGCTGTTTTTCGTGGTCTGAAACCTACGGGGCACCGAGATGCCATAGCCATCATCCCAAACGAAAATGGCCAGCGGCACTTGCAGCACCCCGGCAGCATTCACGGTTTCCCAAAAAGGGCCTTCACTGGTGGAGGCATCGCCAATCGTACAAAACACGACTTCATTTCCGCCCTTCGAAAATTTTTCAAAACCCTGCTGCAATTCGGGCACATTCCGATACATCTTGCTGGCCTGCGCCAGGCCGAGGGCACGCACCATCTGCCCAGCTGTGGGTGAAATATCGGAGCTGGACTGCGGTGCTTGTGTCAGGTCTTTCCATTCGCCTTGTTCGTCCAGCCAGCGGGTGCCATAGTGGCCGTTCATCATCCGTCCTCCTGTAGCCGGTTCCTGATCGAGGTCTGGGTTGGCATAGAGCTGGGAAAAAAACTTTTCAATATCGCTCATGCCGGTTGCAAACATGAGCGTCTGGTCACGATAGTAACCACTGCGTATGTCGCCCGGCTGCATGCATTTGGCGGCAGCAATCTGCGCCAGTTCCTTACCATCGCCGAAGATGCCAAACTTGGCCTTGCCGGTCAACACTTCGCGCCGCCCGATGAGCGAGGCCTCGCGGGAAGCAAAGGCCAAACGATAATCATGGAGCGCTTCATTTTTAAAATCTTCAAAAGACAAACGAGATTCAGGGGTTTGTGGCAGCATGAGGCAAAGATATTGACAGGGGATAGCCAGACAACCCATAGGCTTTGAAGGCTGCCCTTTTCAAGGTGAATCAACCTCCAGAGTGAAACATGTCGGGCTTGTGTTCCTTTCTGGATTTTCTTTCCGGGGGATTATTTTTTAGTCAGCTTTTGTGCCCTGATGGAGCATCCGTTGCGTTGCACACTGAGGGGCCAGTGCTGATATGAAGCTTTTCTCATGGCCGAAGATGAGGCTTGCAATTGCTACTGATCCCTGGATATTCCGGGCAAAGCCGGTCAGCGAAATCTTGCTGAAGGGTGCGACGCAACGGATGTTGGGTAGTGAGATAATGCCGGTAAAAAAATCATAGTAACCAAACTTGGTTTCCGATTGGAAATAGTGAAAATGAAACGAGGCCGTCGGATTAGGACGGCCTCGAGAACAAATCTGAGTACTTCAGCTTACTTGAGGATTTCAGTAACCTGACCGGCACCTACTGTACGGCCACCTTCACGGATGGCGAACTTCAGGCCCTTTTCCATCGCGATGGGGGCGATGAGCTTAACGGTTAGGTTCACGTTGTCGCCAGGCATCACCATTTCAACGCCTTCAGGCAGTTGGCATTCGCCGGTAACGTCCGTAGTACGGAAGTAGAACTGAGGGCGATACTTCTGGAAGAACGGAGTGTGACGGCCACCTTCTTCCTTAGAGAGGACGTAAACCTCACCCTTGAATTCGGTGTGCGGCGTGATGCTCTTGGGAGCGCAGATAACCATACCGCGACGGATGTCCTTCTTTTCAATGCCGCGGAGCAGCAGACCTGCGTTGTCTCCGGCTTCACCACGGTCGAGCAGTTTTTTGAACATTTCGACACCCGTGCAGGTAGAAGTAAGAGGCGCATCGTTGAAGCCCACGATTTCTACGTTGTCGCCAACCTTAACGACACCACGCTCGATACGGCCTGTAGCAACAGTACCGCGACCAGTGATGGTGAATACGTCTTCTACAGACATCAGGAAGGGTTGGTCAATGGGGCGGGGAGGCAGGGGGATGTAGCTGTCCACAGCGTCCATCAGTTCGTCAATCTTGGCAACCCATTTTTCATCGCCGGCAAGTGCACCGGTGGCAGAGCCTTGAATGATGGGGGTATTGTCGCCATCGTATTCGTACTTGGAAAGCAACTCGCGGATTTCGAGTTCTACGAGTTCCAGCAGTTCGGGGTCTTCTACAAGGTCCACCTTGTTCATGAATACCACAATGCGGGGAACGCCTACCTGACGGGCGAGGAGGATGTGCTCCTTGGTTTGGGGCATGGGGCCGTCGGTAGCTGCAACTACCAGGATGGCGCCGTCCATTTGGGCAGCACCTGTGATCATGTTTTTCACATAGTCGGCGTGGCCCGGGCAATCCACGTGAGCGTAGTGGCGGTTAGCCGTCTGATACTCTACGTGAGCTGTGTTGATGGTGATACCGCGTTCCTTTTCTTCAGGAGCGGCGTCAATTTCATCATAACCTTTCTTTTCCGCCAGGCCGCGGTTGGAAAGGATGGTGGTGATGGCTGCCGTCAGCGTGGTCTTACCGTGGTCCACGTGGCCGATGGTGCCGATGTTTACGTGCGGTTTCTCCCGCTTGAACGTCTCTTTTGCCATGTTGCTTTGAGTTTGAAAAAGTGGTTTCGGGTGTAAAAATTACTTTTTAGCGGCTGCGAAATTAAGGGATTTGATACATGCAAATAGCAGGGAACGGCACTAAAATGTATGGCTTTCTGTAAAAGAGATTTTTCTCCTGAGAAATGTGTTTTCCTTACTGTGGCAATGCGCTGAATCTTTCCGGAACTGCAGAAAGGCAGGTGCTGCAGAAAGGGCTACTGCGTAAAAGATTCAGGTTATTGGAAATGAAGCACCCGTGCAGGTTGGATTCTCCGGATGTATAGCAGGGGCAGAAGGGTGCATAGGATACAGAGCAGCAAGGTGCCTGCATCCAGAGTCAGGATTTGCCAGCCAACGAGCCGTACAGGTACGGTGCTCATGTTATAGGTCTCCTCGGGCAGGTGGATGAAGCCAAATTGGACTTGTGCCAGGCATAGCCCTAAGCCCAACAGGTTTCCTAATAATATTCCGCAGCCGCCAATCAGCCCGGCCAGGGATAGAAACAGCATCCAGAGTGCGCGGGGGGGCATGCCTAAAGCCTTGAGCAGGCCTATCATAGTGGCACGGTCCACCATCAGGATGAGCATGGCGGATGCCAGGTTGATGAGTGCTACTATACCCACTATGATGAGCAGGATACGCCCATTTGTGTCTTGAGTACCTAGCCAGGAAAATACCCCTTCGTACACTTGTTTGATACTTTGAGCGTCCATCGGCGGACTTAGGTATCGGTAGTAAATTTCATTGGCCAGCGTATCTGGATTTTGGCCGTATGCCAGTTCCACCTGATAACCGCTGATTTCATTTTGCTCCCATCCTGCAAGCCGTTGTAGCAGTCGAGTATCGCAGAGGGCAAATTGCCGGTCCACTTCTTCCATCCCGGTATGGTAGGTGCCGGTTACCTGAAGTTTTCGGATTCTGGGGCTGCCACCGCTGATGAAATAGAGCCTTAAATCGTCGCCGGGTTTCAGCCGAAGCCTGTCGGCAGTCCTCTGGGAAAGGATAATTTGTTTTGCATATCCTGAGTCTGAAAAGTCAATGCCTTTGCCTTTAAAACGGATGCTGCTGGGAAATTGCTGACCGGGGGTGATACCTTTCAGACGAATGCCTTCCATCTCGCCGGCGCTCTGTAGGATTCCGGGTTTCAGGATGAAGGGATAGACTGCCGTTACGCCCGGTATCGTCTGTATTTTCTTCATTAATCCCGAATCAATGGGCACGGGCTGAGCGGAAACAATATCGTTGCTGTTAGCGTCATAAGGAACGACCAGCACCTCGCCCCAAAAGGAGAATAGTTTTTCCCGAATCGTTTCTTTAAAGCCACCGATAAACGCGATGGCTACTATCATCACGGCGACACTCAGGGCCGTTGCACCCATGGCCAGGCGAATAATGAAGGCGGCAAAGGTGCCTTTCTGGTGGCGCAACAGGCGCCGCGCTATGAGTAATGGGAGGCGGATGATGAAAGAAGATTAGCGGCAATTTCCAGTAGAATGCTCAGAAATGCCTGCTTATTTTTCATTCTGGGATTCTATGTACGGAATACGGCCCTCTTGCCCGTACTATTTGCCCAGTGCATTGAGCACATCGTATTTGGTCAGGATATGAAAATCCCCGCTTTCATCGGTAGCGAGCACAGCGCCATTTTCTTTGTTGATGTATTTGCTGAGGCGGTCTATCTGCATATCCATAGCCACGATGGGCAGGGGCTTTTCCATCACATCGGCTATTTTTTTTTCGCGTAGGCCTTCTTCTTCGAGCATTCGTCTAAATAAGCCCTGTTGGGTGATGACACCATGCATTTGCCGGTCTTCTTCGACGGGGATTTGTTCAATATCGTATTTCTTCATCAGTGCCAGGGCATCGGCCACACGTTGATTGGGCCCGATGGTGACTAACCTGCGTCGTCCCAGCCCGCCGAGCAGGTCTTTCACGGTGTTTACGTCTAAGAAGCCCCGGTCCAGCATCCATTCATCATTGTAAATCTTACCTACATAGCGGCTGCCGTGATCATGAAATACAACGACGACAAAATCGGTTGCTTTTAGTTTGTTCTTTAGTTGGCGTAATCCTGCTACCACGCTGCCGGCACTGTAGCCTACAAACATGCCTTCTTCTTTGGCCAGCCTGCGTGCCATCACTGCGCCGTCTTTGTCGGTTACTTTTTCAAAAAGGTCAATGGCCTCATGCAAGTAGTTTTCAGGCAGGAAGTCTTCCCCAAAGCCTTCGCTGATGTAGGGATGCACTTCCTTCATATCCAGCTCACCGGTATCGAACCATTTTTTGAGTAGGGAACCGTAAGTATCAATGGCCCAAACCTGTATGTCCTGGTTTTTTTCTTTTAAAAAAGTTCCAATGCCCGTGACGGTGCCTCCCGTGCCTGCTGCTACTACAAGGTGTGTCACTTTCCCATCGGTCTGATTCCAGATTTCGGGGCCTGTTTGCTCGTAATGAGCCTGCCTGTTGGCGAGGTTATCATATTGGTTCACATACCAGGAGTTGGGCACTTCCTGAGCCAATCGTTTACTGACGCTGTAATAGCTGCGGGGGTCTTCGGGATCCACATTCGTTGGGCATACAATCACCTCTGCGCCCATGGCCTTTAGGATATCTGCTTTTTCCTTGCTTTGCTTGTCGGTGGTGGTGAAGATGCACTTGTAGCCTTTGATGATGGCAGCGATAGCGAGGCCCATGCCGGTGTTGCCGCTGGTGCCTTCAATGATGGTGCCTCCGGGTTTGATTTTGCCTTCGCGTTCGGCTACTTCCAGCATTTTGAGTGCCATCCGGTCTTTGATCGAATTGCCGGGATTCCCCCATTCAATTTTGGCATAGACGGGGCAGGGGAAGTCTGCAACGACACGGTTGAGTCGTACGAGCGGCGTATCGCCAATAGTGCCGAGGATGTTGTCAAAAACCTTGTGCATGGTGTTTGGAATTGGCGGCGAAAGTAGCGGTAATGAAGCTTGGCCTCGCGTATGAAATCAAAAGGCTCCCACGAGCTGTCAAGTACCCAACAAGCGGGACGCCCGGCTCATGCACCTTTTGCGGCGTGTTCCGCTTGTCGCTCTTCAATGCAACCTGTCAAACGTCGGGCAAACGCTAAACGAAAAAAAATTTGAAACTCGTCGGGAGCAATTTATTGGCTTAAAACATTACTCCTGTGCCAGGTCAGCGCTGCTGCATGAGGATAAACATTTGGCTCCTTCGGCAGCATCAGGTGTTTTGATGAGTTGTGAGGCAAAATTTCGACGCCTGTGAATTTGCCGAAGTTTTCGGGTAGGGCCTTCCAATTCCGCGACAATGTGATTGAAAAGTTGTCCTCAATGCCAAACCATCCCACATCAAAGGCCCAATGGTGCAAACGACATAAGGCAATTCCGTTCATGAGGTCGTCCTTGCCATTGACATTGTGTGGCACAATGTGCGCCGCCTGCACCTCCCAGCCTTTGCCGTCGGGCGCTTGATTTTAAGCCCGCATACGGCACATTGAAAATCGTAGGCCGCCAGGACAGCCTGTCTGAAGCCTCGGCTTCGAACCGACACTTCCCGGATAGCAACGCTCAATTTCTTTCTTTCAAATGGGTTGTATTCAGCGGGGCGAGGCAAAATCAACAAACGATTGGCGAAGCGCTCAACTTCAAAAGAGGTTACGGATAGTTCCGCTTTCGCACTTAGCGGGATTTTTAGTGCGGCCAAGGCTGCGTCATAACCAAGCTCCGTTAGTATCCATTCCCTGTTGCCAGTTACTATGACTGCCTCAGACGGCCGTCGGACAAGGCCATGCCTTGCTAATTCATCTGCGGACCTAAAAAGAAGGCGATGCCACAACGATGATTTTTTCAGTCTATTCTCCTTTCGATAGACCGTCTCAAGCTGGGCAGTCCGTGCACTGCGCTCAAATGGAAGATGGCGGCCAATTCTGCCACGATTCCTTCTGAGGAGGCAAATTCTTTGATTGTTCCGTTGTGGCGATACAGCGCTTCCAGCAATGCGGCCTGAACCGCTGTCTTTGAGGGCATCTTCAGGTCCGACAATATTTGCTGTTCATAGCTCATAATCTAATCTAAATGGACCAGGCTCTAACGAAACATCAGCTCAACCTCCCTACCGCCTCCCCCATCCGCTCCATCGCCTTGCGCAGCGTCTCCATATCCGTCGCAAACGACAGCCGGATGCAGCGCGCATTGCCAAAAGCCCCGCCATTCACCGTCGTGATGTTCGCTGTGTGCAGCAGATACATGGCAAAATCCTCATCATTCTGAATCGTTGTTTTGCCATCACTCTTTCCGAAAAATTCGCTGATGTTTGGGAAGGCATAGAAGGCACCTTTCGGGTCATTGATCTTCACGCCGGGCATACTCCCTAATGCGCCAATCACGAAATCCCGGCGCTGCCGAAAGGCTTTAGTCATGTCGTGGGTGGGCTGCTGGTCTCCATTCAGGGCTGTGATCGCCGCACGTTGAGCAATCGAATTGGCACCGGATGTGAACTGTGCCTGAAACTTATCGCAGGCCTGTGCCAGCATTTTAGGTGCCGCCATATAGCCCAGCCTCCAGCCCGTCATGGCATAACCTTTCGAAAAGCCATTTACGACTACTACTTGCTCCCGGATAGAGTCGAACTGGGCAATGCTTTCATGCTTGCCTCCGTAGTTGATGTGCTCATAAATCTCATCGCTCAGCACAGTGATCTCCGGATAGCGGGCAAACACTTCTGCTAATGCGGCCAGCTCATCGCGAGTATAGACCGTACCGCTGGGGTTGCAGGGAGAGGAAAAGATGAACATCCTCGTCTTGCTGGTTATGGCGGCTTCGAGTTGTTGGGGAGAAATCTTAAAATCTGCTTCGATAGGTGCGTCAATAAATACCGGACGGCCTTCGGCAAGCTGCACTAAAGCGGCATAAGTCACCCAGTACGGAGCGGGGATAATCACTTCATCACCGGGGTTCACCTCACAGAGCACCACATTGGCCAGGGCCTGCTTGGCTCCGGTGGACACGATGATGTTTTCAGGTTGATAGTGCAGTCCGTTTTCGCGGAGCAATTTGTCGCAGATAGCTTGTCTTAATTCCGGGAAGCCGGCAACAGGAGGATATTTTGTGAAGCCTTGCTGCATGGCTTCTGTAGCGGCATCGCAGATATGTTGCGGAGTGCGGAAGTCTGGTTCGCCAAGGCTAAGGTCTATCACATCCAGGCCTTTTACTTTCAGCTCCCGGCTTAGCTTGGCCATCCGGATGGTTTGGGGTTCAGATATCAGGTCGAGGCGATGAGCAAGTTGCATATTGAATCCGCTTGAGGCGGGTGTGCAAAAGTAGCCACACACAGCCCAAGCCTGCGCCTCAAACTCACCTACAGCGTACCAGTACCTTTGGCGGGTATGGCAGAAAGCCCTTTATTTTTTTTTCCTGAAAAACTGAGCGAAGGACAAATTGCCAGCCTGCCGGAAGACAGTGCCCGCCATATAGCCCAGGTTCTTCGGATGGAAGCGGGGGAGCGCATACAGCTCTGCAACGGGAAGGGCATGAAGGCCGATTGCGTGATTATCCGGGCCTCAAAAAAACACGTGGAAATCCGGTGTGAACAACTTGCAAACATTCCGGAACCAAACCCCATGTTGCGCTTAGCTGTTGCTTTTACTAAAAATGCATCGCGCAATGAATGGCTCCTGGAAAAGGCAACGGAATTGGGGGTACGCCGGATTACGCCGCTGATTACGGAGCGTAGTAACCGAGAACGGATACGTCCCGAACGGGGGCAATCAATTCTCAACTCTGCGATGCTCCAAAGCCGCCAATATTGGCTTCCCATGCTGGACGCAGCCACCACTTTTGAGGATCTGATCCGGAGTGAACCTTCTTCCTGCTACCTGGCGCATTGCCTTCGCGAATGGCCCGAGTCTTTTCTCTCCGGAGATGATTCTATGTTAAAGCGTATCCCGATTCTGGAAGCTTTAAAGAAGGGCCAAAATGCTTGTATTTGCATCGGCCCGGAAGGGGACTTTTCTCCCGCAGAGCTAACTTTAGCAAGCACCAAAGGCATCGTTCCTGTGTCGCTGGGCAACCACCGCCTACGCACGGAGACTGCTGCCCTGACGGCCATCACCAGCTTCTACTTGCTTCATCATGCGTCTGCCACTTAGGCTCCTTTTTTTTATCTTTTTTCTGCCTTTCGCGGTATCGGCACAGAACCTCCGGTTGGGCCTATTGATCTATAGTGGCGGAGGCGACTGGTATGCCAATCCCACTTCGCTGAAAAACCTGGCTGCCTTTGCGAATGCCCAGTTGGGAACAAGCTTTGTGGCTACGGAAGCCCAGATACCCTCAGCCAGTCCGGAAATTTTCAACTATCCCTTTTTGCACATGACCGGCCATGGCCGCTGGGACCCTAGCCCTGAAGAAGCAGCCAACCTGAGGCTTTATTTAGAAAGTGGCGGCTTCCTGCATATTGACGACAACTACGGCCTCGACCCATACGTGCGGCCTGCTTTGAAAAAGATATTCCCGGAGACGAGTCTGGTCGAATTGCCTTTTTCACACCCCATCTATCACCAGCGCTTCAACTTCCCGAATGGCTTGCCCAAGATTCACGAGCATGATGGGAAAGCACCGCATGGTTACGGCCTTTTCTGGAAAGGAAGAATGGTCGTTTTCTACAGTTATGATACCGACCTCGGTGATGGCTGGGAAGACCCGGAAGTGCATAAAGACCCGCCGGAAAAACGCTTGCAGGCGCTGCAGATGGGCGCGAATATTTTGCAGTACGTGTTTACAGATGGTGGCGCTTCCAGGGGACTGTGAGCCTCCCGGAACGATTCTTTTCTGAACCGATTTCCAAATAGAATTACCCGGCTATACGTCTTATTGACGGCTTGCCGGTTGCTCTGGTTTTGAATTTTTTTTTGAAGAAATGCCCATCGGCAATAGACATACGGAACACACCGGCCCATCCTGCTTTATTCTGCACCTTTGCGCCGTTCCTGCATTTTTTCAACATGAAGCACAAGCATACATTATGGATTGCCGGGCTTGCAACAGCCGCAGTCCTCTTACAACCTATTATGGCAACTGCACAAAAAAAATCGCCCGCAAAGCACTCGCCTGTTGCGGCTAAGGCAAACTCCTCATCGAAGAGCCATTTCAAAGTAGCCGCAGAGTCTTTTGCCGACCTCCAGCTCCTGCGCTATCAGGTGCCCGGTTTCAGCGAATTGCCTTTGCAACAAAAGAAGCTGGCGTATTACCTCTATCAGGCAGCGCTGAGTGGCCGCGATATTATCTACGACCAACGGGGCCGGTATGGCCTCCTGCTGCGCAAAACGCTGGAAGCAATGTATGGCAGCTACCAGGGTGCGCGCAACACAGAAGACTGGAAAAAGTTTCAAACCTATTGCGGTCGTTTCTGGTTTTCCAATGGCAACCACCATCATTATGGCAATGAAAAATTCCTGCCGGAATGCAGCCCGGAATATTTTTTCAAAGTGCTTTCCAATTGCAATGAAGCGCTGCTGCCCATGAACCGGCCTGAGGAAGACCTGAAAGCATTTTGGACGCGCATAGAACCCATCATCTACGACCCCAATGTGGAACCAAGGCTCATTGACTTGCGCCCCGATATTGACCACGTCGTCAATTCTTCTAACAATTTCTACCGGGATGTAACCGAGAAAGAAGTCGAAGATTTCTATTCAAAATTTGACACCAAAGGCGACGCTCCTTCCTGGGGGCTCAACAGTCAATTGGTGAAGGAGAACGGCGTGATTAAAGAGCGGGTATGGAAGAGTGGAGGTATGTATGGAGCCGCCATCCAAAAGATAATTGACTGGCTGGAAAAGGCTGTTCCCGTTGCTGAAAATCCCGAGCAAGCTAAAGCACTCAAGTTGCTGATTCAATTTTATCAAACCGGCGACCTGAAGACATTCGATGATTATAGCATTGCCTGGGTACACGACCTAAACTCTCGTGTAGATGTGGTGAATGGCTTCATTGAAGTGTATCTCGATGCCCTCGGTAAGAAAGGCTCTTTTGAAAGTGTTGTTTCGATTAAGGACCTGGAAGAAACTAAACGCATCGCTAAGATTGCCAGCTATGCCCAGTGGTTCGAAGACCATTCGCCCCTGATGCCCGAGCATAAGAAGAAACAAGTGAAAGGCATATCAGCCAAGGCCATCACGGTGATTGTGGAAAGCGGAGATGCCGCACCTTCTACACCCATTGGTATCAACCTGCCCAATGCCGACTGGATTCGAAAAGAACATGGCTCAAAGAGTGTCTCGCTGAGCAACATCATCCATTCCTATAATGAAGCCTCTGCCGGCAGCGGTATGCTCGAAGAGTTTGCCACCAACCCAACCGTCATGGCCCGCCTGAAGAAGTATGGAAACCTGGCCTCAGACCTTCACACCGATATGCACGAATGTATCGGTCATGCTTCCGGTCAGATAAACCCTGGTGTAGAAACTACGGACAAGACCCTGAAGAGCTATGCCAGCACCCTGGAAGAAGCCCGTGCTGACTTGGTGGGACTCTACTATATCATGGACCCGAAGCTGGTGGAGATTGGCGTGATGCCTTCCCTGGAAGTGGGCAAGGCCGAGTATGACCAGTATATGATGAATGGCCTGATGACCCAGCTCACCCGCCTGCAACCCGGCGCCCAGCTTGAAGAAGCGCACATGCGCAACCGCGCGCTGAATGCCTATTGGGTGTATGAGCACGGAAAGAAAGACAACGTAGTAGCGTTCGTGAAACACAACGGCAAGACCTATGTGCAGGTGAACGATTATGAAAAGCTCCGCACCCTGTTCGGAGAGCTGCTTCGCGAAATACAACGCATCAAGAGCGAAGGCGATTATGAGGCAGGGAAGGCACTGGTTGAGACCTATGGTGTGAAGGTGAATCCCGAATTGCACCGCGAAGTGCTGGCCCGTTACGCTAAGCTTCACATCAAGCCCTATAAAGGTTTTATCCAGCCCCGCCTTATCCCTGTAATCAGCAAAGGAGCCATTACGGATGTTAAGGTGGAATACCCTTCCAGCTTCTTCGAGCAAATGATGGAATATGGCAAAGACTACTCGTATCTGCCGGTGAATAACTAAACCATTTGAGTTTTTATGATCTTGAGGCTGTCTCCTTTGAGGCAGCCTCATTTCGTTTTCTATTCTTGGACATAGGTGCTGTTTCTCATCCAATACCAGATCTGTCTAATTGAGACAAGCTCTTGTTTCTTTGCTCTAGCATAAATGTTACTCTGCACTTGCAACAACGCACCCTAGGTATCCTCTGTACTTCGCCCGGCTGGGGTGGGCTAGAAATTAATACCCTTCGCCTCATTGGCTGGCTACGTGAAGCGGGCTGGAGGGTACATCTGCTTACGGCTGGTGGCGCTCCCATTCAGGTTCACGCTGGTGATATCCCGTCGTCTGTATCTGCCCTGCGCGAGCGGGGCTTGCCGAGCCGGGCGGGGCAGCTTCGCATCGTCCACAATTGGGTGCGCCAACATCAGATTCGCGTACTGCTTGTTCCGTTTCGTAATGACCTGAAAGTGGCCTCACTCTACAAGAGGTTTTATGATGGCGACATGGCGCTGATTTACCAACAGCACATGCAACTGGGGCGTAGTAAGCGCAACCTCATTCACACCTTGCGCTACCAGATGGTTGATATCTGGATTTCGCCCCTGAATTACCTGAAGGAAGAAACCTTGAGGCTGTCTCGGGTGCCCGAAGACCGGATTGAAGTGGTGCCCTTCGGGATTGACCTGAGCCCTTTTGAAGCGCCTGCTCCAAGCCGTAAGGAAGCCCGGAGTTTACTGGCATTGCCAGAATCGGCTTTTATTCTCGGTGTACTGGGCCGGTTGGACCCAAAGAAGGGACAGATGTTTGTGCTGCAGGCATTGGAAAAAATGATACAGGCCGGAACCGCAAACTGGGAATTACTCATCATGGGTGATCCTACGTTGGACGAAGGAGGGAAAGCTTATGCCCGGCAACTGGATGAATTCGTTGCAAAACACTGCTTGAAAGCGCGGGTTCATTTCCGTCCTTTCAGCACAGAAGTGATGCGTTTTTTTCGTTCCGTGGATGTGTTTGTGATGCCTTCTGTGGGTGAAACATTTGGGATGGTGACAGTAGAAGCTATGGCAGCAGGGGTTCCCGTGTTGGGTGCAGATTCTGATGGCACTCGTGAAATTCTAAATAAAGGTGCCTTTGGCTGGCTTTACGAAAATGAAAACCCCAATAGTTTTTGCGCAACACTGAACTCCCTGATGGCCGCAGATCGTCATGCGACAATTTTGGCTGCATGCCAACAGGCGCAGGCACAGTTTTCAAAAGAACAGATGACCCGAAAGATGGAGTCTTTGTTTGTGGAAATGCTGGGGAGTCATAAGGCCTGATTGAGGAATTCGGCGGAATCATGACTTTTTTTTAGCTTTTATGGGCTTCAGTTAACGTTTCAGATGGCAATAATCCATACCTTCGCGCCGCCAAATCAAAAGGGGTCTGGCAAAACAAAGCATCTAACCACTTAAAACAAGGATAAATATGGCTACGAAAAACACAACCGGCTTGATGGATAGCCTTCTGGAAGTACAGAAGAATATGATCAGCTCTGCCGTTGAAAACACGAAGAAGTTTACCAACGGAAACACCATCCTGAACGAAAGCATCGAAAAGGGCAGCGAATGGTACAACAACTGGATGGACAATCAAAAGAAGTTCTTTGGTCAAAGCAACGACAAGGCTACTGAAGCTGCAGAAACGGCAAAGACCAATGCCAATAACATGGCAGAGTTTTTCCAAAACTGGTACAACACTCAGGTGAATTTTGGTAAGAACATGTGGGAAGCTTCCCAAGGTTGGATGAAGGATGCTGCTGGTAAAGCAAGTTCGAATCCGATGGATCAGGCTACTGCTGCTTACAACAACTGGATGAGCCAGTGGAACAATATGTTCAGCAACATGAGCAACACCAACAACTGGATGAGCAACATGCAGCAATGGAACAAGATGAACCCTTTCAATATGGATGCCTGGAAGAACAGCACCAATGATATGACCAGCCTGTTCAATCAATATACTCAGATGCTGAACAACGGGTTTAGCGAATGGCAAAACCAAATGCAGAATGGCACTACCCAAGATGCCTTCCGCAACATGCTCAACAGCTCGGAAGGTTTCACCCGTTTTTATCAGGTGTGGGCCCCCATGTGGAAGAGCATTCAGGAAAAGACCTTTAACATGGACCTGTACAAGAACGCCATGAACCCAGCTTCTTTCCAGGAGTTTATGGACAAGTTCTTCGGCTTCATGCCCGAAGGCAGCCGCCAATACATGCAGCAAATCACCTCACTAATGCAGGAAGGTGCTAAGCAAGCCGCCGCTACCGGCAGCAATGGTTACAATCAGATGCGCCAGATGATGGCTACCATGCCGGGCATGAACCCCTCAGAAGGTTTTGGCCAATTGCTGAGCATGTATGAGCAAATGCAATCCATGATCAAGGAGACGGTATCACCCATCACCAAAATGATGACGCCGAACCAATACACTAAGAGCATGAGCGACTGGCAGGATATTGCCGACCGCAGCGTGGTGTACAACATCAAGAACGCCCAATTGCAGTATATGATGTATGCTCAGGGAGCCAAAGTGATGGATTCTCTTGCGCAAAATATTCTCCACAAATTGGAGCAAGGCGAAGAAGTGAAGAGCATGATGGCCCTCTACCAAGAGTGGCTCAACATCTCTGATAAGAATTTCGTTGCCCTTTTTGAAAGTGATGACTACAGCGAACTGATGGCCGAGGTAAGTGCTCTTCAACTGAAGCTCCGCAAGGATATGGAAGGCCAGGTTGAAAAGGCTATGTCCGGCCTGCCCATCGCTACCCGCAGCGAACTGGATGAGCTCTACAAGACTATCTACGACCTGAAGAAGGAAGTACGCCAACTGAGCCGCATGTTGGAAATTGACGGAGAAGTGGCAGCCCAGCCAGTAGCCAAGACCGAAGAAGAAAGCGCAACCGCTGCGCCTAAGGCTTCTTCAAAGGGCAAGAAGGCATAGTTAGAAATAATAATTGATGAAACAGGGGCCGCTCGGAAGAGCGGCCCCTGAACTTTTGGGGTATTTGACTCTCAGCTTAAATGGAGCGATTTTGTTCGTAAAGAGACTTACTGGCGTACCTCATTAATTTCTAACTGACCTTCGCCGGCCTCAGCCTCGAAGACCCCATGCCCGATACATCGTGCTCAGCCGCTTCCGCGAAGCCCTGGTTCAGAAATGATTTAAGGATTTTTTTGAGAAATTAAAAGCCAAGCCACCGACCCCCATACCCGGCGACAAAAAACATCCCACGCACTTCGGCACGATCGCCCAAATGACAGCGCAAAATCCTGTCCCGCTCAATACTAGGTTTATTCTTGGCGGCTGTTCTACCAGAGGGGCGGTCAGTCGGCAGGGAGGTGTATTGCCTTCGCTACAGTGTATATCCATCTGAGCTTAGCCGAATACAGATTCCCTTGCAGAGTCTGCTTTCGGGGACACACTTTCACTGGTTAATGGGTATAGGTGGGCAATGTCTTGTGGCGGGCCGTTTGTTGCATCATTAGTTCGAGGCTACCTGTTCCTGTCCATATTAGGAATCTTTTTCAGAAATACATGTATGTGAAAATGCCCGATTGCGAGCCAACTTTTGACCTGAATTATCCATGAATCTGCCAATCCTGACTTCGGTTTTGATGAAAATCAAGTTGATATTACACTCCAAATAATTCCCTCAGTTTCTTGATGGCGCATTTGTATGCACATCAACGAAATTCGCAGAGATCTGAAAGGCTATTTTTCAATTGCCTAATTGGGTCAACTACTTTAAAAATAACGCTGAAAAAACCAGAGTAAACAGATTATCATGCAGCATCGAACACCCGGCTGGATCATATCGCTGGTGTTGATTGGGTGTTGGCTGGCCCTACCGCTGCTGAGTAGCCTGAAAGGCCCTGGCAGTCAACGAGCGCAATACAACTTGCGGGTACTGTTTCGAACGTTGGACAAAGAACTGCCGAAGGCTTCAACAATACATTATGTAGAGTGGTCGCATCGCAATGATTTCGGCACCTATATCCGGCTCGAACTGGCACCGCGTATTTTCTACCAGGACACAGCCCTGCTTGCTGACACGGTATTATTGGAACTGCCTCCTCAGTATAATATTGAGTACCTACAGAGCCAGTGGCGCATCCTTTGGGACGGCGCTGCCAATGATTGCCGTTTCTTACTTCTGAAAAAAATCTCATCCAAATCATGAGGTTGCAAAAGCTCATTGCGTTTTGGGGGCTGGCTCCTGCCTGGCTTGGCTGTTATTACTTCCTGGGGCTTATGAGCGCCATACCTCTTTGGGTGATTGTCTTTGCCTATGCAGCATTTCTGATAGCGATAAGGATATTCTTGCGTCGTTTTTTCGAAGAGGGTAGCCGAGCTGATTGGAGTTTCTTCCGGTTTCTTGTGGTTGTCATTATCCTGCTGAGCATAGCGGGTGGCATACTCGTGCGGCCCTTTGGCGATATAGATGCCTCCACAATGTGGAACTACTACGCCCGTTTTCTCTATCACCCTGAATACTGGAAAGGGCTACTGGTGTCCACGCCCTTTGGCCACGGCAGCCATCCTTTGTTACTGTCCAGCGCCATCGCATGTCTGTGGCATTTGACGGGAAGCTATACGGCGCAATTCGTACCGCAACTGCTTGGTTGGTTGCCTACGATGCTGACGCCCGTACTCCTGTTGACTACTTTTTTTGAACGGTCGCGCTGGCTTGCTCTTGGCCTGGCTATCATGCTTACCGGCAACACATTTTATCTAAACCTGGGCCTCGACCAATTTGCTGATATCTGGATTAGCTTCTGCTTTTTTCTGTCGGTGCTCAGTGTGCTGGAGTGGCGGCAGACTAGGGACAATGGCTGGCTTTGGATTTGGGGCACGGCGTTGGGTGCTGCTTCTTTTTTTAAAAATGAAGGCCTTTTCCTTAGTGCTTTGTCTGGCTTGCTCCTGTGGCGTTTTTGGGCACTGAATGGGCGCTGGCGTTGGGCAATTTTGGGCTATGCACCCTTTGCCTGCGCCGTATTGGCTCATGATATTCTCCTGCCAGCCCACAGTGTGGTCACAGCGACCTGGAACCGGGAAGCACTCACGCTAATTCAAGACAAGAGCCGCTATTTGCTCATTCTGAAATACCTTGAAGACAGCCTTAGCGGCACTTATTCAGTCATGCTCTGGGGCCTGATTGCGTTGTTTCTGAATGCGATTCGGCTGCGGCGAAAGCCTGATGTGCTGTGGTGGCTGATTGTACTGGCACTTTTGGGCTATTCCTTGGTTTTCCTGACCCTGACTACTTATGGCTTGAAATGGAACTTGACGAATACTCTTCAACGTCTCCTAATGCACTTGATGCCCTCATCGTATCTTATTTGTGCCTACCTGCTCCACGACAGTCTCGTGCCTAAGCCTGCATCGAAGGCTTAATGAATGCCAGGCTAAGAGTTCCTGATCTTAAAAAGAAGAAGGATATTGATTCATCGTTCAATGAATCAATATCCTTTTATCACTGAGGAGTTGCTTCCGAAACAGCCGCTCTATCTTCGGAGTGTTTATGAGCCGCTTTGCTTAGAAAAGGTCTGTTCAGACAGTGCTTCCTCGCTAATCGGAGTGATTACAAAGTCCGTTTCCCGGTGACGGTGACTGTGTTATTATCACTGTCCTGGAACTGGCCGGTGATTTGGTCATTGCTAAGTGTGCCTATTAAATGTCCATCATCGTCTTTCATGGTACCATTAGCGTCAATCGTCCCACTACCTTCACTTTGTTCTGTGCTGCCTGTTTTACGAATAATACCGCCCCATTTTCCCAATGCCCGGGATAAAACAATGTTGAAGGTTCCGGATTCAGGCTTGGTCGTAGTATAAGTGCCTTCATAACATTCAATCAATGCGTTTGAGGTTTCTTTAGAAATATCAAATACAGCATTCGGGTGGCCCGGGATATCAGAAGAGGTGATCGTAGGATTCGAGCCGGTAGCCCCTACAGAGAGATGAATCGTAACCGTTTGACCGTTAAGCGTACCTGTAAATGGTGCGGTATATGCCTGGCCATTCACCCAAGAGACATTTGAAGTCAAGACGACTGTTGTGCCATCAATATCCATCGTTGCTGTGATAGCCGAGGTGTCGTTGGCAATGTCGAATTTGATGGTGCCCGTGGATCCTACTACTATCCCCTTATAGATGCCTTTAGAGCTGCCGTCCCAGGCTGCTTTTGCTTCAGGCGTAGTGCTACAAGTAGTGCATTTGTAGGGTGTTGAGGAGGAGTCATCACTCTTTTTACAGGACACAAAAATGAGGGTGGCAGACAGCGTTGCGAGTGCGAGAGAAAGCAGTAGCTTTTTCATGGTCGTTGTTTTGTAGTTATGGAATGTATTGTTTTCAGAATGGAAAATTGCGATTTAAATGAAGCATGAAAAATGTGGAAATAGTAGTAGGAAGAAAATCAATCAATAAGTCTAAGTATGCTGAATTTTGTGGCATTTGAGATTGCTCCTCGTGCAATGGCCCTATTCTCAATATAAAATACAATTTTCAGGATTAGAAGTGTTCCTAATTAGTACAGTTTTTTGGTAGCCAGTTTCATACCCCTGGTGTCGGGTAACGAGCAATTGCCGACTAAATAATAATCGGCCATGAATATAGAGTTTGTTGGTTAGTGCACTTGGAGTCAATCGCTTGGTAATGTTGCCCAAACAAAGAGGCTACCTCTGGGCAGAGGTAGCCTCTTGAAAATTGGGTGGGCCCACTAGGACTTGAACCTAGGACCACCTGATTATGAGTCAGGTGCTCTAACCAACTGAGCTATAGGCCCTGCGATATTTTCTTGGAAAATCGCGAAGGGCGCAAAGATAGGCCTGTGATGCTTTGAGAAGAAGCCTCAGCATTCCGCCATTTGGGAAAAATTAAACGACTTGAGATTTCGTTCAAACTCACATGAAAATACCACGTATGTGGTATTGCAAGAGGCATATTCAAAAAATATTTTTGCCTCTCGATAACTAAACAATAACACATCATTAAAAAATCAAGCACTATGAAGCACTTCATCTATGCCTTGTCTTTCGGTACAATCCTGTGCATGGCATCCCAGCCAGCGTCTGCAACCATCTGGCGCCTGAACAACAGCAACGGCGGTACAATAACGCCGAATATTAATGCATCTTTTTCCGTGGGCACCACTTTGCAGCAAGCACATGACAACTCAAGTGTAAACAACGGTGACACCATCCATGTAGAACAGAGCAACACCAGCTACGGCAACCTGACTATGACCAAGCGACTGACCATCATTGGAGTAGGGTATTTCCTGGCTATGAACCCGAAAACTCAGGTAAACACAGCCACTGCAAGTATCGTGGGTTCAATAAACATGAATGCCTCTACTTGTGCGGGTTCTACGATTACGGGGCTTACTATTCAAGGAACAGTATATATGGGAGCCAGCCGATTGCTCGTTACGAGAAATTACATAGCTCTTGGTTCCTATACGAACGGTATTTTAGTAGGTGGGACAGGTACTACCGCAGTAGATTCAACGATTATAACACAAAATTTCATCTCTGTAAGTAGCTATTCCAACGCAATCGCCGAACAGAGTGGGACTGGGAACCTGACAAATCTATACATAGCAAACAACTACTTGTATGCAAATAACTACGGCTCCGTAAATACTAGTGGCAGGATAAGCGGAATAATTAAGAATAATGTCATGGATGCTGCTTACACTCAAGTACAAAACATGTACGTTGTTAATAATATCGATAACCGTGGGGTTACAAACTATTTTAATAATTGTCTTATTGAGTATAACATTGGCAAAGTATCCGCTTCATTCGCTTCTCCGTCTGGTTCCGGCAATACTTTTACGGGCAGCACAAATCTGACCAATACGAGTCTTGGTTTTGTCACTGCTTCAAGTACTGACAGCTCTTTTATGTTGTCGAGTTCATCCCCTGCCAAAGGCACCGGTAAGAGTGGGGATGACATGGGCATGTTTGGTGGTTCCCTTCCCTATAAGTTATCTGGAATCCCGACTGTACCTAATGTATATGCCTTGAGTATTGGAACCGTAGCTGCAGGTGCTACCTCTATTTCGGTTACGGTAAGTACTAAGAGTAACTAAGTATGTATCGAGTATGATGTCAGACAGGGGGCTGATGTGCCTCCAGTGCTGCATCTCTGTCTCTCCACATCCCTTTTCAGCCCCCTATATATTTCCTATCATGAACCGATTGATGAAAAGGATTTCGCTTATTGCAGCGCTGCTCTGTGCTTTGCATGGAGCAGCCGCTGCACAGGTGAAGTATGTCGAATACTTTTTCGATACTGATCCCGGACCTGGCAACGCGACGGGCTTGCCATTCCAATATCATTCGAATGACACAACCATAGTATTGACCGCAAGTATCAGTAGCCTCAGCAACGGCATGCACAGGCTCTTTGTGCGCAGCTATGACTCGGTTCACAACAACTGGAGTCATGCGATTCCAAAAATGTTTTTTAAGCAGCCGGTTTTGAGTTTCTTGCTTGGAAACATCACCGCGGCTGAATATTTCTTCGACACAGACCCGGGCTTTGGACTGGCAACGCCGATCACGGTTACTGCCGGTCAGGACATCAATTTCAGCTTCACCGGGGCCATCTCTTCATTGAGCAACGGCATTC